>CAWISY010000287.1:0-65405 GCA_963838455.1 Bryobacterales bacterium | reverse complement strand
TGTGGTCAGCTTCGACCGTTGCGTATTGCTTGGGGCCGGAGACAGGAGAGGCAGCCATGACGAAGAGTGAGTTAAACAAATTTAAGAGCGTATTGGAGGCGAAGCAGGCAGAGCTGGAGCAACTGGTCCGCAACCGCGACGGTATCGCCATCGAGAAGAGCCCGGACGCGCTGGACGAAGTGCAACATGCGGCGGAACGGGAGTTGGCGATCCGCAATCTGGACCGTGAGTCGAACCTGCTGCGCAACGTGCGCGCGGCTTTGCGGCGCATCGACGAAGGCAGCTTCGGCGTGTGCCTGCATTGCGAAGAGGACATCAGTCCCAAGCGGCTGGCGGCAGTGCCGTGGACCGCGTTCTGCATCCGGTGCCAGGAAGTGGCCGATCGCAGCGCCGCCGAAGGCTCCGAGAGCCTGGAAGAATTGCTGGTCAACGCCGCGTAATTCCTACATTCCAACATTTCCAGGGCGCGGGCCGATGCAGGCGACCGGTGACCGCGCCCCTGGTGTTTTTAGAGCACGCGTTTTCTGAGCGCCCGTTCTACAGCACACGGATGTAGGAGATCATGCGGCCGGCGGTTTCACGGTCGCGGCGCCAGGAATAAAACTGCGCCGGATGGCAAAAGGTGCAGGCTCCGGCGGCGCTGGTCTGAGCGGGCGGCACACCGGCTTGGTGAAGCTGGCGCAGATTCTCGGCCGCGAGATCGAGCGCACCGGCGGCGCTCATCCCGAAGCGCTGGGCAACCTCCACTCCCACCTCATAGCAGCAAGCTCCGATGCCGGGACCAATGGCCGCGACGACATCAGCAGGGTCCGTGTCGAATTCTTTCGACATCCGGTCGAGGGTCTGGACAGCCACTCGGTCCACGGTTCCGCGCCAGCCGGCGTGCACGGCCGCAACCACCTGGTGGTGCAAATCAGCCAGCAGGATCGGGAAGCAGTCGGCGGTACGGATCGACACGGCGACGCCTGGCTGAGCGGTGATTAACGCGTCGCCCTCCCCGACACACCCTTCGGATCGATCCGCCACGATCGACAAGGAAGAATGAATTTGTTTTAAGCTCGCCATGCCGTTTTGAGACAGCGGCGCCAGCCGCGTTCCAAAACCGTGTTCCAGCCAGGGAATGGCATCCAGCAGCGGAGACTTGATCAGGTCCACGCTTCCATTATTTACTGGCCGGAGGGCTTTTCGCGACGGGAACCCGCACCGAGCCGGCCAGGCCGGTCGAGTGGTCGCGCACCACCACCCGTATCTGCCCGGCTTGCGGCGCCACCGCGTTCACCGTACCGCTGAGTCCGCTGGCGAGAGCGGTGGTCAATTGATCCTGGGTGAGATCGATGGGGATGGTCGCGTTCTTCACCGTGTGTTGGGCGGAGGGATCGGGGATCGACAAGTCGATCGCGCCGATGAAGTGGCCGTCCTTCGACTCCAGGTGGACGTCGCGCAGATCGACCGTCACTGCAACGTCAAAGAGTCCGGGATGCGCGGCATCCGGCGCGGCCTGCGCGGAGATGCCGATGCCGGTCGAATCCATGGGGCCTTCGTATAACTCTTGCGGCGAGGGAGCGGGCGGCGGAAGGGCGACCTTGGTGGCGAGGTAGCCGAGCCGGTAGCGGATCTCACAGGAGTTCGCCAGCTTCGGGTTCTTGAGCTTCACCACGATGCGGTGGTACTTGCCGTCGAGCTGGTTCTCATACGGGTAAAACCCCAGCACATAGGCACTGCTCGAATCCTCTTCGGCGGCGCGGACCGCAGAAGGGAAATCCATGGCGTCGAAAAAAGCCCGTCCGCCGGTGGCTGCGGCGAGCGCCTGGGCAGCGCGCTCCCTCTCAAGGATGAGGGTGTCCCCGTAAACGCTGCGTACTAGCACCGGATAAAGTACGACGCCGGCTTGCTGCATCAGCGCCATCACTGCGGGAGGCGGCGTGTAAAACGCCCGCATCAGCCAAACCAGATTCTTGCGGCCCGGCACCCCGGAAAGATGCTGGACGACCAGCCGCAGCGCCTTCACCGTCATTTCGCCGTGCACCTGCTCCCTTCCAAGATCGAGCAGGTCGCCGTAGTCACCCAAGGCACTGGCCAGTTCTCGCGGCTGCTTACCGCGCGGCTGCTGCAGGTGGGCGGCGAGATCCATGAGCTTCTGCGGATCGCCGGTGAAATCCTGCAACACGTGAAGACTGTCGCCGAGCGAGTAGACTGCCAGGCGTGTGTCGGATTGCGAGATCGAACTCAGCAGCTTGGTCATCGCCAGGCGGACATAGCCGGAGTCGTCGTAGGGATTGTTCAAGAAGTCCGCGAGCACGGCTGTAACGCTGCGGACGGGCTGGCCGGTAGCGTCAAGACGATTAGATACCGCGCCCGCGGGAAGGCGTACCGGCGCGGCGCTGCCGAGCCCCGTTCGAAACAGCGAGACCGGCTGAGTTTTGCCTTCATCAAAGAGCTCGAAATCGTCCTTGGTCAGACCGCGGACCACTGCGCCGGCGGGACCGAAGGGCAGCGGTCCAGCTCCGTTCTTTTCGCGGACGACCACTTCCACTTCGACCAGGCGGCTTCCGGAGCGAAACACGGCAGTTCCCTGCGGCGGGGTGACCACTGCCATTAAAGGCGCGGTCAACGGCGCGGTCAAGGGAACGGTTACTAATACAGCAGCAAGCGCTAACCCCTTAAGCATGGCCACAGACTATCACGGTTCGGGCGATAGAATTGACCTCAGGCGATAGAATCAAAAAGACACCATGCAATTTCTCCAAGAGAGCTTGATTGAGCTGATCACGCAGACCTCCACCAATCTGCCTCCCGACGTGCGCCAGGCCATGGGCGAAGCCATCGGGGAGGAGACTCCGGGAACGCAGTCTTCCCAGGCGCTGAGCATCATCGCCAGCAACATCGACATGGCGGCCGAGGGCGAGGGGCCGATCTGCCAGGACACGGGCATGCCGACCTTCGACGTACATACTCCGGTGGGCGTGAACCAGATCGAGCTGCGCAAGGCCATTCGCGCGGCGGTGGCCGAGGCGACGCGGCGCGGCAAGCTGCGGCCGAATTCGGTGGATTCGCTGACCGGGAAAAACTCCGGCGACAACGTGAGCGAGGAGACGCCGATCATCCACTTCGAGCAGTGGGAAAAGGACGAGATCGAGGTCAAGCTGATCCTGAAGGGCGGGGGGTGCGAGAACAAGAACATCCAGTATTCTCTGCCCTGCACGCTCGACCACATGGGTAGCGCGGGACGAAATCTGGAGGGAGTGCGCAAGTGTATCTTGCACGCGGTGTGGCAAGCGCAGGGGCAGGGGTGCGCTCCGGGCGCTGTCGGGGTGTGCATCGGCAGCGATCGCGCGCACGGGTATCTGCTGGCCAAGCATCAACTGTTCCGCACGCTGGACGACACCAATCCCGTGCCGGAGCTGGCCAAGCTGGAAGCCGAGATCATGGAGGAGGCCAACCGTCTGGGCATCGGCGCGATGGGATTCGGCGGGAAGGTTTCGCTGATCGGGTGCAAGATTGCGGCGGCGAACCGGCTACCGGCGAGCTTCTTCGTATCGATCGCCTATGATTGCTGGGCGTACCGCAGGCTCGGCGTGATGCTGGACGCGAAAAGCGGTGCGATCACCAAGTGGCTGTATCGCGATCCGTCGCGTACGGTAGAGAGGATGGCGCAGTCCGAAGGCTTTCCGCTCACGGGTCGCGAGGTCGTGCTGCGTGCGCCGGTGACGGAGCAGCAGGTGCGGGCGCTGAAGGTCGGCGACGTGGTGATCATTCAGGGCGAGATGTTCACGGGCCGCGATGCGGTGCACGCGCACCTGATGAAGAATCCGCCGCCGGTGGATCTGCATGGAGCGGTGCTGTATCACTGCGGGCCTGTGGTGCTCAAAAACGGAGACCAGTGGGTGATCAAGGCCGCTGGGCCGACTACGAGCTCGCGCGAAGAGCCGTATCAGGCCGACATCATCAAGAATTACGGCGTGCGGGCGGTCATCGGCAAAGGCGGCATGGGCCCCAAAACGCTGGCGGCGCTTGAGGAGCATGGAGCGGTGTACCTGAACGCGATCGGCGGCGCCGCGCAGTTTTACGCGCGTCTGATCGATAAGGTCCTGGGCGTGAACCTGCTCGAGTTCGGAATTCCCGAGGCCATGTGGCACCTGAGCGTCCACGATTTTGTGGCGATCGTAACCATGGACGCGCACGGCAATAGCTTGCACGCGAAGGTCGAGCAGGAGACGGGGGAGCGGCTGGAGGAGTTACAGAAGGCTTGAAGGACCCTGGCGAACGAGAGATGGCGGATCGGCTGGTCTACAGGTCCGTTGAACCCAGAGACCGAGGGATGTTGGAGGTGCTCTTTGCGAGCGCCGATCCTCACGAGGTTGCCGAGGCAATCTACAGCGCCGCCTACCACGATCCTGATTGGAAATGGGTCCAGGAGTGGTGTCTGAAGTTCATACGGTTAGAACACACCGAGGTACGGTGGGCGGCCGCAACCTCCCTTGGCGACCTTGCAATGTTCCACAAAGTCCTGGATCTCGATTCCGTCCTTCCGGCTTTGCATGAAGCCGCCAAGGACCCATCGATACGGTCGACGGTAGAGGACAGCATTGATCTCATCAAGCACGCCGTGCGAGACCGCTAGCCGCCGTTCCTGCGTCAACCGTTACTTCACCGCGATGGTCAGGCCCGCCTGACTCGATACTCCGCCCATGGTCACCACCACGGGCTGGGCGGCGCCGGCGGAGATAGTTGTCGGGACGGTCACGTTGATCTGGATCAAGCCGGGGACCGAGCCGGGAGGATCCTGCGCGCCGAGCACGGCCGCGGACGCGCCGCCGATGGTCACCGTAGGAACAAGCACCGGAGTGACGGCGGGGTTGGCCGGAATGAGCTGGTTGTCGACCGCCGAGGTCGTCGCGCCGGCGCCGGTGATGTAAAGCACGGCGATGTTGCCTCGCACCACCGGGTTGGAGCCGGAGTTGACGGTATAGTTGCCGGTGGCGGAATCGTAGTTGAGAATGGCGCCGGCTCCGGTGCCGGAAGCGGCCAGCGAATACACGCCGGGATCCGCGGCGACGACCGCTACGGTGAAGGCCTGCGAGGTCAGGTTTCCGTACGTCACCACCACCTGGGCGGAGCTTCCGGCCAGCGAATAGGGCACGATGATGCCGACCTGCGTGGCGCTGGTGTAAAGAATGGGCGCGGCGGTTCCGTTGATGGTGACCGAGGTGGATGGCGACGCGGCGGGCAGAGACGTGGGGATCGGCGGATTGGCCGGATCGAACACAGTCAAGGCGGCAGGGCCGAGCCCCAGGCCGAAGATGGCGACCAGGTCGCCCGGCGCGACGGTGCCCTGGATCATGCTCGCCGAATTCGTGACGGCGAGAATTTGCGGGCCAGGGCCGTAGATCTGGAACTGCACTTCATTGGAGATGCCTCCGCCGGGGGTGGGCGTGGTGACGGCCATGCGCAGGAATCCGGCGTTGGCCAGGTCGGCAGCGGGAACATTGGCGAGCATCGCACCGCTGCCGACGGTGCTGGCAGCGATCGGTCCCAGGGAACCATCGGTGGAGGGCGTGCCGCTCAGAACGCCGCTGGAGCTGAGCGCCATGCCGGTAGGCAGGCTGGTCGCGGTCCAGGTGTAGGGACCGCCGGTGCCGCCGGAGACAGTGAGCGGCACAGGTCCGTACGCAGTGCCGACCGAACCTAGGGCGAGCGGAGCCGGCGGCGTGAGGGCCAGCACGCTCGATCCGCTGGGGGCGATGGTGATCTGTACGAAGCCGGAGGTCGAAACCGGAGTCGACGAACTGTCGGTCACCTGAATCCAGGCCTGATAGCTCCCGGCCGCGCTGGGGGTGCCGGAGAGGTTCGCACCGGAGATCGAAAGGCCGGGCGGAAGAGCGCCGCTGGCAAGCGCGTAGGTGTAAGGCGCGTTGCCCCCGGCTGCCGCCAGGGCCTGCGTGTAAGCCGTGCCGACGACTCCGGATGGCAACGGTGAGCCAACCGCGAGAGCCAGCGTGGTGGCGGAGGCGGGATAAACCGGAATGTAGAAGGTCTGGCTGGTGGTGTTGGTTCCGTCCGTAACCGTGATGGTGGAGGCCGGGGTGAAACCGGTGGCCGAGACGGTGGAATTCGAGTAATACGAGCTGCCATCGACGGTGACCTCCGAGGCAGCGGAGCCCTGGATCAATCCGGTGGGCCAAGTGCTGGAAATGGTGGGCACCGCGGAGTTGACGGTGAGAGTGACGGCGACGGTGAGGCTCTTGTCGGTAGCGCCGGGCGCGGCGATGGTGATGGTGCCGGTGTAGACTTTCGGCGTGAGACCGGTGGGATTTACGGTAACCGTGATGGTGTTGAGCAGACCCACCAGCGAGACGTTGCCGGTGGGCGACACGCTCAGCCAACTGGCGCCGGTGATGCTGAGGGTGGCGGGGAGCGCGGCGCCGTTGCTCGACAGCACGAAGGCGCTGGTGAGCGAGGGGCTCGGAATCGGCGAGCCGGTGACGTAAGTGAAATTGAGTGTCGAAGGCGTGGCAGCGATGGTGGGAGGCGCGGTCGAAACGTTCAGCGTCACCGCGACGGTCTGCGTGACGGGTGTGCCGGAGATAGTCGCCGCGAGCGTGATGGCGCCCGAATAGGAGCCCGCCGGCAGCCCGGTGGGATTGACTTCAACCTTGATCGAGGATGGGCCGACTCCGCTGGTAGCAGAGAGCAGAAGCCAGGCGGCATTAAACTGCGCGCCGGAGACGGCGGCGGTGAAGATGGTACCGGCCGGGTTGGTTTGCACCGAGAGGGTTTGCGCGGCCGGCAAAGACGCCGCGCCAATTTGATAAGAGAAGGTGAGGGCGGCCGGGCTCGCGGTGATGCCGCTTGCGGCCGCGAAAGTGACAGACGCGGCCAGAGCGCCCAGGGTCAGGATAGAAATGATTTTGCTCACATCGCCTCCAAGTGCGCTCATCGGCGAGGGCGGCGGGGGTGAGAGGATCGGGTTTTTCCGATGGTGTCTGCGAGCGGCGCTTAGGAATCGAGGCCCGAGAAAACCTCGGCCAGATCGACAGTGAAGGAGGGGTTTTCGGTGCGCAGGAGCCCGTCTTTGATTTCGCGGATGCCCTCGGCGGCGTGGGCCCACGCTCGGCGGGTGTCGGGATCGATGACCCAGACGTAGCGGACTCCGAACTTCAAGTAGTCGTCAATGCGATCTTGCATTCGGGTGAGGCGGTCTTCGGGCGACAGAACTTCGATGCAGATGAACGGAGGCGTGCGCAGGATTCGGTCTCCGGGCTCGCTGCCGGCGTAGACACACACGTCGGGGATGCGAAACCGGGTTTCCGATACTTGCAGGCGCGTCTCGATGTAGGCATACGTTTTCCACTCGCGGCGGCGTTGTCGAAAGAAGTGCCAGATCTCGGCCTGGAGTTCGCCATGCGGTTTTTCGCCCACGTTCCGTTCGATGACCTCCCCGTCCACGTAATCGCAATCGGGGTCATACGTGGTGCGCAGATACTCTTCGACGGAAATCAGCGCGGCCGTGCTCATGACTTCATGTTACTCCTCGCCGCGAATCAGGTCTTCGTAGGTCTCGCGCTTGCGGACGATGCGCCAGGAGCCGTTTTCCACCAGCACCTCGGCCACGCGAGGACGGGCATTATACGTCGACGCCTGGACGAATCCGTACGCTCCGGCGGTACAGACGGCGAGGATATCGCCGGGCAGGACTTCGGTAAGCTGGCGGCCTCGCGCCAGAAAATCTCCGGTTTCGCACACCGGCCCGACCACGTCGACCACCAGTTTGCCGCGGCCGCTTTCGCGCACCGGGAGCACTTCGTGGTAAGCGTCGTAGAGCGCGGGGCGGATTAAATCCGTCATGGCCGCATCCACGATGACGAATTCCTTGCCGCCGGTATTCTTGCGATACAGCACGCGCGTGAGCAGCAAGCCGGCCGCGCCGACGATGGAACGGCCCGGCTCGACCATGATGTGTAGCTTGGTCCCATCCAAGTTGGTCGCCTCCAGGCGGCTGCGCAGAGCCGCGACATATTCGCCGATGGCAGGGGCGGCGTCTTCGGGTTTGTAGCGGACTCCCAGGCCTCCGCCGAAATCGACGTGGCGGATGTCGAACCCCTGGGCGCGCAGCTTCGCCACCAGCTCCAGCACGCGATCCGCGGCTTCCATCGCCGGACCGGGCTTCATAAGGTTGCTGCCGATATGGCAGCTAACGCCTTCCAGATCCAGATTGGCGTGCTGGCGCGCGCGCTGGTACACCGCCTCCGCCTCGCCGATGTCGACGCCGAATTTATGCGCCAGGCGGCCGGTGGAGATGTGGTGGTGAGTGTCGGCCTCGACGTCGGGATTGACGCGCAGGGCCACGCGAGCGTGCTTGCCGAGCCGGTGGGCCAGCGAATCGATCAGGGCCATTTCGGGCTCAGACTCGCAATTGAAGTAGCCGACGCCGCAGCGGAGGGCCTCATCGATCTCGGCCATGGTTTTGCCGACGCCGGAGAAAACGATCTTGGCGGGGTCGCCGCCGGCCTTGAGCACGCGGAACAATTCGCCGCCGGAGACGATATCGAAGCCTGCGCCGGCTCCGGCCAGCAGCCGTAGTAACGCCAGGTTGCCGTTGGCCTTGACGGCATAGCAGACCGTATGAGGTGTGTCCGCGAAAGCGGCGTCATAAGCCCGGAAGTTTTCGAGAATGGCGGCAGCGGAGTAAACGTAGCACGGAGTGCCGGCCTTGGCGGCGAGGGCAGCAAGGTCGACTCCATCCATCGTCAGCGAATGATTCTGATACACGGCAGGATTCATGCGGCGGCCTCTATGCTAGCAGGATGCTGAAAAACCGCAAAAACCGCTTGCCGGCGCGCGCGGCTCAGAAATGCACCGGCGTCCTTGCAACAATTTGCTGATCTGTGACTAAACAGAGCCGCGACCGGAGGAAGCGGTTTCCTGCGACGAATGACCGAACCTCCGCTGGGCTCAGCGGGCGCCCCGGTCGCGGCTCCGAAAGAAAAACGCCGAGCGACGTCACCGGTTGTCCCATCCGGTCCCACCGGAGGCAAGGCCGAGCCGTGACCGCAAGGGAGCGGTCGCGTCGAGCACTTTTTCAGGATCATGCCAGAACCCGAACCACGACCAGAGTCTGATCGTCGGTAATCGGCGTGGCGCCGCGGAATTCATCGAGAGCCGCGAAAAACGCGTCGGCAATAGCTTGCGGAGAGGCCTCGGCATGTTGCCGGAGCAGTCTCTTTACGCGATCCTGCGAGTAGTCGGCGCCTTGCGCGTCCAATTGGTCCTCCACTCCGTCGGAGTAAAACAGCACGATATCGGCGGGCTCCAGCGGCAGCGCGACCTCGTCATATTCGCGATCGTCCAGAAGCCCGATGGGCACGCCCTCCACGACGGGTTTGATGATGTCGCCACGGCGCAGCACCAGGGGCGGCTCGGCGCCGGCGTTGGCCATCAGCATACGGCGCGATTCCGGCTCCCACTGCGCCACCAGGAGGGTGGCATACTGCGCGTCGACTCTACGTTCCAAAAGAAGCTCATTCAGAGCCTTGACCAGTTGCCCGGGATGCAGCCGGCGCGGGCCCAGGATGCGGAGCAAACCGCTGACCAGCGCGCCATAAAGCGCCGCGGTGGCGCCCTTTCCGCTGACATCGCCAAACGCGATCAAAGAATAATCCTGACTCTGCTCGAAGAAGTCGAAGACGTCGCCGGTGACCTCGCGGGCCGGCCGGGAGCGGATGCCTACCTCCAGGCCCGGGATATCCGGCGCGGACCTCGGCATCAAGACACGCTGCAGTTTGCGGGCGGCCTTGAGGTCCTGATCCATGCGCTGTTCGCGCTGGACGGCTTCCTCATACAGGCGCGCGTTGTCAATGGAGCTGGCGATCTGCTGCGCCAGCAGCAAAAGCGTTCTCTGGTGGTCTTCGGTGAAGTAGCCGATGCGTTCGCTTTCCACATCCAGCACGCCCACCACGCGATCCTGCACGATCAAAGGCACGGCCAGCTCAGAGCGGATGCCGTGATGCAGGTCGATGTAGCGCGGATCGGCCGCAGTATCGGGGACGCGCACGGGCTGGGCCGATTCCGCCGCCGCGCCGCTGATGCCCTTGCCCAGGGGAAGGTTGTCCAGGTGCACGCGCCGGTCGTAGCGGGCGCTGAAGCGATGGCGCAGCACGCCGCGGTCGGTGTCCACCAGAAAAATACTGAAGGCGTCGTAGTTGATCAGCGCGCGCGTGGCGCTGGCGATCTTGCCCAGCAGCTCATCCAAGTTCAGAATCGAGCTGAACTCGCGCGACAAATGCGCCAGCGTGCGCAGGGTGCGATTCTGGCGGTCGATGCGGCGGTACAGGCGCGCATTTTCGATGGAGGAGGCAACACGTGAGCCGATCAGCCGGATCAGGCTGCGATCCTGCTCGGTGTACGCCTTCAGGCGGGTGGATTGCAGGTCGATGACGCCGACCAGTTGGCCGCGAGCCAGCATCGGCACGGCCAGTTCGCTGCGCACCGCATCCAGCCCGTTGAGATAGCGCGGGTCGGATCGCACGTCGTCGACCACAATCGGCGTGCGGCTGGCGGCGGCCGCTCCGGTGATCCCCTCGTCCAGGCGCACCGTCAAGGTGCGCACCACCTCTTCGCGGTGGCCGATGGAATAGCGGATGGTGAGGCCCTGCAGCCGCTCGCTCCACAAAAGGATGGCGAACAGGTCGTAAGGCACGACGTCCTTCACGATGGTGGCGACGTTGTCGAGCAGCTTGTCCAGATCCAGCGTCTCGGCGGTGACGCGCGAAACCTCCAACAGGAAGTCGAGCAGTTCGACGCGCTCGTGGAATCGCACTTGAGTTTTTCGGGAATGGGTCGGGCGGGGCTGGGTCATAGCGCCTCGTGAGCAGCCGCCACGGCAGACGCGACGATGGTGACGCCGGAGCTCGATCCAATGCGCGTGGCGCCCGCGGCCACGATACGCTCCAGATCCTCCAGCGTGCGGACGCCTCCTGAGGCCTTCACCCCCATCTCCGGCCCCACCACGTGGCGCATCAATTTCACGTCGTGCACGGTAGCGCCGGCCTTGCTGAAGCCGGTGGAGGTTTTGACAAACTCGGCTCCGGCAAGCTGAGCGAGAATGCACGCCGCGGTCTTCTGATCGTCGTTCAGCAAAGCGGTTTCGAGAATCACCTTGAGGATCGCGCCTCCCTGATGAGACGCCTCGGCGACCGCGCGGATGTCTTCGCGCACGGCGTCGTGACGGCCGCCGATCAATTCCCCGATGTTCAGGACCATATCAATTTCGCGAGCGCCGGAGCGAACCGCTTCCTCGGCCTCGGCAACCTTGTTGCGAGTCGTGGAGGCTCCGAGAGGGAATCCTGCCACGCTGCAGATCTTCACTTCAGTGGTTGCCCCAGAGTGCTCCACTGCACTAAATTCCAACGCGGCCGTCGGAATCCAGTAAGGGTTGACGCACACGCTGAAAAAGCCGTGCTGGCGCGCCTCCCCGCAGAGCCGCCGGACATCTTCCGCGGTAGCGTCGGGACGCAGCAAGGTATGGTCGATCAACCTGGCGACCTGGGTGGGAGTCAAATTACCACGTTACCGCATCGCCGAGCGCGTCCGCAGGTTTTTGGGCTATCGTTTAATGAACCGGCCTTGGGAGGGAGGCCCGCATGAACACGCTGATAGAGATGCCTGCGCGGAACGCTGCTTCCACGCGGGCGAGTGAAGACCGGCTGAGGCTCTTCACGCTGGGCGATCTCCTGTTTTGGTTTTACCTGTATCCCGGCCGATGGCTCGCCCAGAACCTGCCGGTCGCCCTGTTTTATGCATTAGGAAAGCTGGGCGATCCACTGATGCAGTTTCAGGCGCGGAGCCGCAGCCGGCGCGGAGCCCGCTGGATGACGGCGTGCGGATGCGCTTCGCCGGAGCGGGCCGTAAAGCTGGTTCGCAAATCCGTCTCCTTGCAGTTGTCCCGTTACCTGGATGAGTTGGTTGCATTGCGCCGCGCCGGCAGCGGAACACCCGCTACGATCCCGTGCACCGGGCTCACCTGCACCGGCATCGAGGGATGGGAACACTTCGAACGCGCCCGCGCCGAAGGTAAAGGCGTGATCCTGCTGACCGCGCATTTCGGCAATCGCGCCGGCGTGGCGTACCTCAATGCGCAGGGCCATGCCGTTCTGTCCATTCACAACCGAAGCTTGCCTAGCCCGGCCGGCGGCCGGCTGGGATGGAATCTGCAAGCCCGTTTCGTCGAGCTTCGCCACCAGGCCAATCCGGAGGTGGTGTACATTCAGGACCCCCAGTGCACTTTGAAGATCCTGCGCAAGCTGCGCAACGGCGGCGCGGTCAAGATCCTGATGGACGGTGTCGCCAAAACGAAGGGCATCGACTGCGAATTCCTGGGCTCGCCGTGGCGCGCTCCGGCGGGCATTTTGGAGATGGCTCGCGTGTCCGGCAGCGCCGTGGTGCCCATGGCCACCTTGGGCAGCGCCCGCGGGTTCCGGCTCTGGTTCGGACCGGAGCTGGCGCTGGAGCCGGGCGAAACGCGGGAGAAGTTTGCGGCGGCCAATCTGCCCCGCTTCCTGGGAGCTGTGGAGCAACTGATATTGGCTCATCCGGAGCAATGGAGCTTATGGACTCAGTTTTAAATGACCGGGAACCGACACCGATCCGTATCAAGCGCGTGTTTGCGCGGGCGCTGCGATTGAACCTGACAGAGGCCGAGTGGAACTACGCCGGGCGGTTGGAGGAACTGGCTGGGCTGGATTCGGTCGCGGTCATAGAATTTGTGGCCGCGCTGGAGCGGGAGTTCGGCATCACGATTGAGCCCGATGAGCTGCGGCTGGAGCTGCTGGGAGATCCCGAGCAGCTCGCCCAATACCTGGACCGGCGGACCGGCGCGGGAAGCGGCCGATGATCACGGAGCTGTTTCGAAAAACGGCCGTGGAATTTGGCGAGGAACCCGCCATCATCGACGGCGAACGCCGCATGAGCTACGGTGAGCTCACCGGTCAGGTGACGCGGGCGCGGGGATGGTTGAGGGCGGCGCTGCAACCCGCGTTCGAAGCGGCCCAGAGGCCCGTGATCGCCCTATGCCTCAAAAATTCCTGGCAGTTCGTCGCCAGCTACTTTGCGATCCTCGAAGCCGGCGGGATCGTGCTCCCCGCCAATCCAAGCTGGCGTGCGGCGGAACTGCGGCAGATCGCGCTCAGGCTTGGAATTCAGGGAGTGGTGACGTGCGAGGAGCTGCGGGGGGAGTGGGACAAGATCGCCGGCGAGTTGCCTTCCGGCTCCATTTTGTCGTGGGAGACCGTGCCGGAATCGAGCGTCGCAGGCGAATCGAACCTAGAGAACGTCCCGGCCGAGGCTCGCGATGCGGAGGACCCGCTGGTGTATCTGCTGACCTCGGGTTCGACCGGCGCGCCTAAGGTGGTTCCGCGTAGCGTTCGCAGTCTCCGCTTCAATGCAACCTGCGTGGCGGATGCTTTGCAGATCACGGCGGGCTCGCGCTGGCTGTGCGCGACTCCGTTCCACCACTCCTGGGGGTTGCACACCGCCATGCTACTGCCCTTGTTGCGCGGCGGCACGCTGGTGATCCTGACGCAGTTTCACGCGGCACGGTGCGTGGAGCTGATTCGCCGGGAGCGGGTGAACGCGCTGACGGCTTCGCCTTTCGCCTACGGGGTGATGGCCGACCTCGCCTTCGATCCTGCGGCGCTGGCTACGCTGGATTCGTGCTTCTGGGCCGGCGCACGGCTCAAAGCGGACATTGGGCAGATCTGGAGCGATCGCCACGGCATCCAGCTCCGGGCATGGTACGGGATTTCGGAAACCTCCGGGATCTCCTGCGATCCCGCGGGAGCGGCGGCCGGAGATCGGATCGAGGGCTGTGTCGGCACGCCGATACCCGGCGTGGAGGCCGGCGTCTTCGATGCCGCGGGAAATCGCCTCGGCGTGAACCAGACCGGCGAGGTCGGGATCCGCTCCGATGGCGTGATGACCGGCTATGTGGACGGAGAAGCGGAGAACCGCAACGCGTTTTACGGGGCTTTTTTTCGCACCGGGGACTTGGGACGGCTGGACGATTCCGGCAAGCTGTACCTATCCGGGCGGTCGCGCCTGGTGCTCAACATCGCGGGAGTGAAGGTCGATCCGGTAGAGGTCGAGCTGGCAGTGGAGAAGCTGGACGGCGTCGCCGCCTGCCGCGTGGACTCCCTTCCCGGTGGAGCGGCGGGAGAATCGATTCGCGCACGGGTGGTGCTGCGGGAGGGGCGCGAGCTTTCACGCCGTGAGGTGATCGAGCATTGCCGTTTGCACTTGGCCGAATATAAACTGCCGCGTGTGATCGAATTCGCGGACGCCCCTACGGGCGCTGGCAAACTGCCGCGGTAAGGGAAGCCCGCTCCCTTCGGTTGCGGCTCTGAAATCCGTGCTGATCTGTGACTAGACAGAGCCGCGACCATAGGGAGCGGTTTCCTGCGACGAATGACCGAACCTCCGCTGGACTCAGCGGCCGCCCCGGTCGCGGCGCTGAAGGAAAAGCGCTCAGCGACCTCACAGCTTGTCCCATCCGGTCCCACCGGAGGCAGGGCTGAGCCGCGACCAGGGGAGCGGTCGCCGCTGTCTACGCGTGCTGGTGCACAGCGGAACGGAACGTATTATTCGAGCGATGATCGCCCGCCAGCCAGCGCCGTAGATCCGCGTGCGCGGAGGCGCGGCGCTCCCTTTCCCCGTCCGCCGCTTCGGGATTGTCCACCGTCAATTCCAGGATCATGCCATTGGGATCGGTAGCGTAAATCGAGCGGCAGTAGCCGTGTTCGAGAACGTAGAATCTGGGCTCGCTGAAGCCGGCATTCTGCAGGCGCCGTTCTACCAGAACCTGCGTTTCGGCGTCCACATTCAAGGCAATGTGATGGAACGGCGAAGGCGCGATTGCCGGTCCGAACAACTGCTGATCCTCGGCGCGGGCGAACTGGAAGAACGCGAGCGCGCTGCCGTCGGCCAATCCGAAGAAGCAGTGGCAGTAGACGCGCTCTTTGCCGAACAACTGGTCGGACTCGCACCAGGTGGCTACCAGCGGCATCCCGATCAGGTCTTCGTAAAAGTGGCGGGTCGCTTCCATGTCGCGGGTCACATAGGCGTTGTGATGCAGACGGGCCGGTAGATGTTGGGCCATGAAAAATCCTTTCGTTCGCACGCAGCATTCGGCGTGCCATCGTTATTCGCTTGAAGAAAGGTGCCTTCCCTAGACGGGCCGGGTTTCTTGGCGCAGAGGAGCGGAGAGGCTGCGCGTGTGTGCGCAGCTACAATGGCAGATATCATGGAGACGAACCTGAGCGAGCCTGCGCTTCTTACTGGTAAAGTCGCGCTGGTCACGGGCGCGAGCCGGGGATTGGGCCGCGCCATGGCCGTGGAACTGGGTGCGGCAGGAGCGGCGGTCATCCTGGTGGGGCGCGACCGCGCGAAGCTCGAGGAAACCGCGGCGGAAGCGGCCGCCCGCGGCGCGCATGCGGCGGTGTTCGTCGCCGATATCACGGTGGAGGAGCAGGTCGCTTCGCTGCGGGAGCAGGTGGCCGCGCAGTTCGGCCGCGTCGACATTCTGGTCAACAACGCCGGCATCAACCTGCGCAAGCCGCTGGTGAATTTCACACTGGAGGAATGGCGCAGCGTGATGGACGCGAACCTGACTTCAGTGTTCCTGATGTGCCGCGCCTTCATCCCCTTGATGCAGGGACGCGGGTGGGGGCGAGTGATCAACCTGACCTCGATCATGAGCCACGTCTCGCTCCCCGGGCGGACCGCTTACTCCGCCAGCAAGTCCGGCCTGCTGGGATTGACGCGCGCGCTTGCGCAGGAGCTTGCCCCGGAGGGAATTACTGTGATCGGCATCAGCCCCGGACCGTTTGCGACCGAACTGAATACCAGCCTGATCAACGACGCCGAATTGAATCGCCAGTTTCTCACCAAGATTCCGATCGGGCGCTGGGGCAAGCCGGAGGAGATCGGCAGACTGGCGCGATTCTTGTGCTCCGACGACGCCGGATTCATCACCGGAACCGACATCCTGATCGACGGAGGATGGACCGCACAATAGCGGGATGCGCGCCCGCTCGGCCCAGGGGGCACCCCTGGTCGCGGCTCTGTTACGTCGCCCCGTCGTTTCATCCGGGTTGACGGACGCAAAGCTGAGCCGCGACCAGAGCGGTTTTTGCTCTGGTCTTACCGCGGGGCGCGAGGTCCGGGACCGCGCGCGAAGCTCGACATGGGCGGAGGCGGGGGGGCTGGTTCAGGAACCGGCTCCGGCTTCTTCGGCCGCGCGTCCAGACGCTTCAGAATCATTTCGTCTTTGGCCTTGGCGAACTTCGGCGTGCCGGGGGCGACGCCGGTGGCGGCCACGATTTCATCGGTGATCTCGGTCGAGGCAGGCAGGTACTTCTGGAAGTAATTGCGGATCCGATCCTGAACAATTCTCTGCGCGGAGTAGACGGCCAGGTACAGAATCTGCTCGGCGGGCGCCTTCACGATCGCCTTGTAGATCTGCGAGGCCTTCTGCAGCTTGGGGTTCTTCAGGTCGCGCTCCACCTTTTTCGCCGCGGCCTCCAGTTTCTGCACGGAGGCGATTTCGGTCCGCTCCAGCGCGGCGGCCTTGAACATCGCTTGCTGCTCCTTCGCGTTCAGCTTTTCCAGCAGCACGTTCAGAAACAGGGGCAGGCAGTCGGCGCGCAGCTCCCAGCCGAAGGGCGCCAACTGCCGGGCCTTTTGGAGTTTGGTCAAACCGGCCGCATTGGACTTCGCGCCGTCGAGCGCGGGCGAATATAACGCGAGCAGCTTCTCTTCCTCCAGCGCGTGAACCAGGTCCGCCGAGTTGGGCTCCTTGGCGATGTGGCGCAGCTCCATGCCCAGGGCCTCCGGCGAGATGCGCGCCAGCATATCGGCTTCGCGCGCGTTTTCAGCCTGCAGCTTGGTGCGCTCATCGATCGAGTAGCCCAGCCGGACTTTGAAGCGGACCATGCGCAAGAGGCGCGAGGGATCGTCGTAGAAGGAATAATTGTGAATCGCGCGCAGCTCCTTGCGCTCAATGTCGCCGGCGCCATTGGTGGGATCGATCAGCAGTCCCAGCGAGGCTTTATTGAGCGAAAGCGCGATGGCGTTGATGGTGAAGTCCCGCGCGCGCAGATCTTCGTGGATGGTGGCCGGAGTGACCTGCGGCTTGGCGCCGGACTTGGGGAAACGCTCGGCGTGCGCGGTGCCGATTTCGGCGGTGACCCCGGAAGGAAACCGCAGCTCCGTGGCTTTGCGCAGGTCGTCGGTGGAGAGCATCTCGGCGCCGCACTTCTGCTCCACCGCGCGAGCCAGCTTGCTGGCGCTGCCTTCGACGGTGAAGTCGAGATCGCGCACCGGAAATCCGCCCAGCATGTCGCGCATGGCCCCGCCGGTAAGGAACAGGCCGACGCCGGCCGACGCGGCCAGACTCTGGATTTGGCCGACCACGCGGAACTGATCCGCGCTCAGGTGGCTCTCCAGCATGAACATGTAATCGCTCATTCGATCCTCATCCTTCTCTTCCTCACCCCACCGTCCTTCACCGGTTGCCCCCTGAGGCGAGCCTCAAGCACGCGGATGATGCTGATCGACGACTTCGCGAAGCCGCCGCCGGGCTACGTGCGTATAAACCTGAGTCGTGGAAATGTCGGCATGCCCCAGCATCACCTGAACACTCCGCAGATCCGCGCCCCCCTCCACCAGGTGAGTGGCGAAACTGTGCCGCACCACGTGCGGCGTCAGCCGGGCCGTGATTCCAGCCCTGCGCCCGTAGCTCCGCAGCAGCAGCCAGAAGGCCTGGCGCGTTAGCGCGCCCCCGCGCCCCGTTACGAAAACGTAGGGGCTGGCGCGGCCAGCCAGCAGGACGCCGCGGCCCTCGCGCAAATAGGTGTCGAGCGCGGCTCCCGCGCTTTCCCCGAACGGCACCATGCGGTGCTTGTTCCCCTTGCCGACCACTCGCAAAACTCCCAGCTCCCGCTCTACACCGGCCAGTTCCAGCCCGCACAGCTCGCTGACCCGCAAACCGGTGGCGTAGAGCAGCTCCAGCATGGCGCGGTCGCGCAAACCGGTCGGCTTGGCGCTGCCGGGAATCGCGATCAGGCGTTCCACTTCCTCTCGATTCAGATACTTGGGAAGCGTGGTCCACTGCCGGGGCGCGGTCAAGAATTCGGCCGGATCCGTGGTGATGGCGCCCTCCCTCGCCAGGAACGCGTAAAAGCCCCTTAGCGTGGCGATGTGGCGGGCGACGGAACGGGCAGACATCCCGGCATTATACAAGGACTGCACGTAGCCGCTGAGATGCTCCGCGGTCGCATCCGCTTCGCGAACTGGAAGCGCCAACGTAAGTCTTTTCAAATCAGTCCGGTATGAAGAAATCGAATTGGCCGCCAAGCCCTTTTCGACACGGCAGAAGTCGAGAAAGGCCCTGGCTGCTCCCGACAAGGGAGCCACTACCGGCGCCTTCGCCTGCATTTTATCAATGATACAATACTTGCGAAATTGTTTGAAAGAAAATCGAAACCTTCCCGCCCATGGCCGTAGCCTCTAATAAGAAAGTCCTCCTAGTCCGCTTTGACCGCGAAAGCCTTCCGGGATTCGTGCAGACGCCGGGGGGCCTCGATGGCGATGCCATCGAGCTGTTGCGTCCCGATGGAAACCTGCTGCGGGTTCCGTGGGCTGAAACAAAACTGGTCTGTTTTGTTCGCGATTTCGATGCAGGCGAGACCTGGCGGGAGCATCAGGCGTTCACTACGCGTCCCAAATCGACGGGCCTGTGGGTGCGTTTCCGCTTCCACGACGGCGACTGGCTGGAGGGGCTGCTGCCCAACAACCTGCTGCAGATGGAAGCGGCCGGCTTCAGCTCGATTCCGCCGGACCCCAGTTTCCAGAACCAGCGAATTTTTATTCCGCGGGCGGCGCTGACGGGAGTCGAGGTGCTGGGAGTGATCGGCAGCCCGCTGCGGCGCCGTGCAGCCAAGCCGGCTCCCGACGAGGGACAACTGAAAATGTTCGACTAACCGAAGTAGCCCGCAAAGGCGCGGGAACATCCCAGAGAGCGAGAGCTCGGCTGGGTCGGGCCCTGGGTTGGCCGTTTTGCGGGCTCAAAAACGACTTGGACGAAAGATTCGGCCTATCAGGCGAGGGCCCTAATCAGGCGAGAACGGGGGAAAGCAGCTCGTGCGTGGCCAGATCGACCCAGCCCCGCTCCGGGTTGCCCTGCACAAACGTGACTTTGTCCACAGTGAACTCGCGGGATCCGGTATATTCGCGCCATCGCCGTTCGGCGATCTCGCGTACGCGGGCTAGGGCGTCCAAATCGAGGTCCTGCGCCAGAGTCACATGCGGGTGGTAGGACCACAGCTCGCTTGCGACGCACAGCCCTTGATTGAGCCGGTGGTGCAATTCCTTGAGCTCCCCGGCGCCCGCACCGATCGAGATATAGACCACATCGGAGATCGGAAAGACCTGGATTTCCTGTACTTCGACGCGGAAGGAGCGGGTCTGGGCAATGGCCTCGTGAAGCTCCCGCGAAGCCATCGCGGCAGCGCACTTCAGTTGGCGGGGAGGAAGAACGGTGAGGTGGGCGCGAAGGCGGCAGCCGGGAGCCACTTCACGTCGAACCCGGTCGACAAAGCTGGCCAGCGGATCGGGAAGATAGGCGACCAGAGCGAATGCGTCGCTTGCTCCTCCGTTGCACAGACTACTCATCGCCAACACCGGTCCATTTCAACTCGCTTCACAGAACCCGCTTCACAAAATTACTCCACAAGAAGCCATCGGGCTCCAATCCACCAAGGATTATATCACACGATTATTCTACTGTGGCCGGAATGGCTACTGCCTCACAGGAAGCGTTCTCGGGCTTGGGTTCGGGAAGCACCCAGCGGGCTTCCTCGAAGCCGATGAACTTGTAAATACGCAGGTCGCCGGATTCGGATTCGAGCAGATCGCCGGGTTCCAGGGGGCTGGCCGAGCCGCGCAGCTCGAAGTAAGCGGCATACGGGGTGCCGGCAACTATGCTGTCTCCGGGGGTGTAATCGCGGGGCTTGACGCTGGCGGCTCCGCTGACGTGCGCGGCATGCCGGAAAGACTGCCGCAAGTGATCTTTCAAACGGTGAATTCGGTATGCGGGCATAGGATCGGGACCATTATCGCGCAAACCAAAATATTAGGGAAATGTTTTTTGGGCACGCTGATTCTGAGCATGGCGATAGCCCTGAGCATCCCGATAGCCCTGTTCGAGCCAGCGTTCGACGTTGCCGGGCTTGAAGCGGATGGCGTCCGAGAGCGAACCGAGGCAGCGCTCCGGCTCGATTACGGTCAGGTTAACGCCCGCAGGCAAGGGGGGGTTGACCCCGAAGACGGCGCGGAAGGCGCGCTGGAGCGGACGGAGCACCCGGGAGGGTATCTCCGGCAGGCAGTGGAGACCGAGGATCTCGGTGGCTCCTAGGTCGACCGCAGCATAGACCGGAAGAGGATTCAGCAAACCACCATCGGAACAGTAGCGCCCGTCGATGCGCACCTGCGGCAGCACCAGCGGAACCGCGCAGGAGGCGGCCAGGTGCCGCCAGGTGACCGCGTCTCCGCGATAGATCACCGGCTTCAGGCGCAGCAGGTCGGTGACGACCACCGCATAATCGATCCTGGGCCGGTTACCGTCCACCAGCTTTTGAAGATTGTCCTCCAGGCGCTCGATCGTGGCCAGGTCCTTATCGAGCCACATTTCGCGCAAAGCCTCCGGAGTCGCGCCGCATGCTATGGCGTAGCCGTTGAGCGAGCCCACCGACGCGCCGACAATCAGATCCGGCTGGAAGCGGGGAGCCACGGCGGCCCAGGCTCCGGCTTGCCAGGCTCCGAACAGACCGCCGCCGGAAAGAACAAGAGTGCGCATTACAATAGAAGGGTATCCCGTTTCATGGACTTTGATCCAGCCAAGTACGGAGCGGAAGTTGCCCGGATTCTCGCCTTGGATGGCAACGGAAACCGCCTGCTGCCACTACGCTGCGTTCCCTGCTCGAATGAAGAGGCGCGCACGCGTCTGACTCAGCGCACGCCGAAGGACCTGTTTCCGAAGAGCGAAGAGCCGGACGCGGCCAAGGCCGGGTTGCTGCTGTATTTTTCCTGCTTCGAGGAAGCGCATGAGCTGGCCAACAACTGCAGCACCCCGGAGGGTTACCTGTGGCATGCGATCCTGCACCGGCTGGAAGGCGATTATGGGAACGCGGCGTACTGGTTCCGCAAGGCTCGCACGCATCCCATGCATGACGACCTGTCGGAGGCCGCGGCCAAGATCCTAATGACGCATCGCCACGCTGAATTTCGAGTGGGTCGCTGGGATCCGTTCGCGTTCTTATCTTTCTGCGAGCGCGCGCGGTCGCAGCCGGGATCGAATCACGAGCAGGCGGCGCTGGAGATCCAGCGCGCGGAGTGGCAGATTCTGTTCGACTATTGCGCGAGGCCGGCTCAGTGAGGCTTCTCACCTGGATTGTTCTGGCGCTGCTGGTCTGCGGCGGGGTGGTGGTCTGGCGCGTGGAAGTGGACCGCAGCCGGCCTCCGGAAATCGCCTTTGCGCGGGTGACACGAGATAACATCACCAGTTCGGTTCCGACCGACGGCAGAGTGGAGCCGCTCGAATGGGCCGTGGCGCGGGCCGAACGCCAGGGCGCGGTGAAAACGATCCTGATTAAGGACGGCGAGCACGTGGCCAAGGGGCAGGAGCTGGCGCGGCTGGATACCGCCGAGCTCGAAGCGCAACGGGACCAGTCGAAGGCCGGCATCGAGCAAGCGCAAGCTGAGTTGCAGATCCTGGCAAGCGGCGGCCACAGCGCGGACCTGGCCAAGCTGGCGGCGGATATAGAAGCAACCCAGCAAGCGCTGGGGCAGGCCCGGGCCGACTACGAAAAATTCCAGAGGATGCTGAGCGAGCACACAGCGACCGTGGATGAGGTCACCGAGCGGAAACGCAAGGTCGACAACCTGGAGCTGCAGCTTTCCGGCTTGAAGAAGCAGCGCGACGCCCTGGTGACGCCCGCTGACAAGACTGCCGCGGAGGCTCGGCTGCGGAGCGCGCAAACCAAGGAGCAACTGGCTGAAGAGGAGATCGCGCAGAGCGTCGTGCGCGCGCCCATCGAAGGCGACGTGTACCAGTTCGACTTGAAGCCAGGCGCGTATCTGAATCCGGGCGACGCGGTGGCCAGCATCGGGCGGCTGGACCGCGTGAAGGTTACGGTGTTCGTGGATGAGCGCGATCTGGGCCGCGTGAAGCGCGGGATGCCGGTGCGCATCACCTGGGACGCATTACCGGGTCGCGATTGGAACGGCGTGGTGGACAAGCTGGCGGAGCAGGTGGTGGCGAAGGGTTCACGGCAAGTGGGCGAGGTGGAGTGCGTCATCGAAAACCCGGGACGCGAGCTGCGGCCCGGCGCCAACGTCAACGTGGAGATCCGCACCGAATCGGTGGCCAATGCCCTGACCATTCCGAAGGAAGCGCTGCGCACCGTGAACGGCGAAGAAGGCGTGTTCCGTATGAACGGCACGACCATCGAGTGGCGACCCGTGAAGCTGGGTATCGACAGCGTGACTCGCGCCCAGGTGACGGAGGGCTTGAGCGAGGGTGACGCCGTCGCTCTGATCACCGACAAAACGCTGGTCAACGGGATGGTCATTACACCGGAATTCCGGTAGCCATCGCTCCGGCACGCGCGATACACTTGTCCAGACCACACTGGTCCAGACCATGCCGCGCGCTCCTGGAGACAAGCTCGGCCCATACGAGATCACCGTCGCCAACGCTGATGTGACCTTGGTTTGCTCCACCGGCAAGGTCTGCGGCGAGACGAAGACCGATTCGGACGGGGAGTTCCTGTTCAAAGCCCTCCGGGAGCAAGTGGAACGGCCCGGCTTCTACGCGCTGGCCGAGCCCGGTTATGCGATCGGCGAAGGGCTCGAATTGGTTTACTTCAATCTATATCGAGCGCTGCCCCCTTGGGAATTGTGATCCAAAGCTTCGCCCGAAGAAGCCGCTCGCTGTCTGCGAGTGACCAGAAACGTGGCGACTAAAGCAAAGCCTGCGCGCGGCCGATCCTTCCTGCGTGAAGTGTGAAAACTGCGGCGCCCCCATGGAACTCAACGCCGACCGCGGCTGCTGGCTCTGCCGCTACTGCGACTCCGAAATGGCGCCCGAAGCAACCGCTGACGGCATCCGCGTGATGGCGGCATCCGATCTCGATTGCCCCATCTGCGGCGTGAAGCTCTTCACCGCCCGCCTGTTTGATTACGCGCTCCACTATTGCCAAACCTGCCAGGGCGTGCTGGTTCCCATGGACGACCTGGTTCCGCTCACCGACGATCTTCGCGCCAGCCGCGGCGAGCCCACCTACATCGGCCGCCCGCCCGATCCCAAGTCGTTCGACCGCCACATCTCCTGCCCGCGATGTCACCGCGTCATGGACACCCATCCCTACGGCGGCCCCGGCAACGTTGTCATGGACACCTGCGAACCCTGCGAGCTTCACTGGCTGGATCGCGGCGAGCTGCGCCGCATCGCCTCCGCGCCGGATCATCATTACGCCTGACGGATATACTCAGTGTAGGTGCTTGAAGAAAAACAGCAGCGCTTACTGGACGCCCTCCGCAGCATGGAGAGCGTGATCGTCGCCTATTCCGGCGGAGCCGATTCCGCCTATCTCGCCTGGGCCGCCGCGCAGGCGCTGGGCGACCGCGCCATCGCCGTCACCGCCGATTCCGCCTCGCTTCCCGAATCGCACAAGTCCTATGCCGAGGAGTTCGCGCGCACCTGGAACATCCGCCACGAATACATCGCCACGTCCGAATTCGAAAATCCCGATTACCTCAAGAACGACGGCAATCGCTGCTTCCATTGCAAGGACGAATTGTTCACGCGCCTGGGCGAATTCGCCCGCGAGCGCGGCATCGCGCACGTGGTCTATGGCGTCAACTCCGACGACCTCGGCGATTATCGCCCCGGCCAGCGCGCCGCGAAGCTGCACCGCGCCGAAGCGCCGCTGGTTGATGCGGGATTAACCAAGCCCGAGATCCGCGAGCTCTCCCGCCGCGCCGGCCTCGCCACCTGGGACCGTCCCGCGTCCGCGTGCCTGAGCTCGCGCATTCCCTACGGAACCCCGGTGACCATCCAGAACGTCAAGACCGTCGAGCGCGGCGAAGAAGAAATTCGAGCCCTCGGCTTCCGCCAGTACCGTGTCCGCTTCCACGGCGACCTGGTGCGCATCGAGATCGCGCCCGAGGAGCTCGCGCGAGCCCTTCAGCCGGAGATGGCCCGCGCCTTCACCGCCATCTTCAAGCCGCTCGGCTTCCACTACGTCACGCTCGACCTGGAAGGCTACCGCCAGGGCGCGCTGAATGAAGCGCTCGGGCAGCGGATTCCTCTTCTGCCCCAAGCCCGATAGGTTCTGCCTCAAGCCCGATAGGTTGCGCAACGCCGCGGGCGAACAGCAGATCCCACAAACGGACACCACCTTTTGAACCGCTGTTGAAAATAGATGGATCTTCGATGGCCCCGAAAGTGCCGCCTCCGTTCGGTCATGGGCAACACGCTTCACGACCTCCGGTACGCGATCCGGCTACTCGCCCGCCAACGGGTTTTCACTCTTCTGGCTCTGACCACGCTCGCCTTGGGCATTGGAGCGAACTCGGCGATCTTTGCCGTCGTCAACGCCGTTCTGCTGCGTCCCCTGCCATTCCGCGAACCCGGGCGGGTGGTGCTGATCGAAGACATGATCAAGAAAATCTCGCCAGACGGTATGCCGGTGACTCCGTCGGACTTGACTGAGTACCAACGCAGTTCCAAGGCCTTTGAATCCGTGGCTGGGTACACATTGGCATCCATGGATTTGACGGGCACGGGTTCGCCGGAACATTTGGAGGGCCTGCGCGTCTCCCCGGAGATGTTTGGCCTGCTCGGCATATCGCCGGCGATCGGAAGAGGATTCACGCCGGCGGAAGATCGTCCAGGTAGCGGAGTTGCCGTGATCAGTTACCGGCTGTGGCAGCGCCGATTCGCAGGCGATCCCGCCATCGCCGGCCGAGTGGTCGATTTCGACCGCAAGCCGACAACGATTGTGGGCGTACTACCCAGGGACTTTGAATTTCCACTTCCCGGTCTGCCGTTCGGCGGGAACCACGATGTCTGGATACCGTTGGGGATTACGGCGCAAGAGCGCGGGTTCATCGGCAACTACAACTTCGTCGTGGTCGCCCGGCTGAAGCCCGGCGTGAGCATGGATCAGGCGCAAGCGGATGTGCGATCCGTCGCGCGGCGCATCTATGAAAGTCTGCCGGCCTTCACCCAAGCCGGGTTTTCTTTCGATGCGCAAGTCTCATCGGTGCCGGAACAAATCGCGCACGATTCGCGCAGGCTGCTGTGGCTGCTGGCGGGCGCGGTCGGGTTTGTTTTGCTGATCGCCTGCGTGAACGTCGCCAACCTGCTGCTGGGACGCGCGGCGGGTAGGGAAAGAGAACTGGCGATCCGCTCCTCGTTGGGGGCCACTTCCGGCCGTCTGCTTCGTCAATTGTTCACCGAAAGCCTGCTGCTCTCGATCAGCGGCGGTGCGGCCGGGCTATTTTTGGCGATGTGGCTGGTGACGATGCTGGCGAGGGTGATGCCTGCCTCCGTTCCCCGCGCCGCCACCATCGACCTCGACTGGCACGTGGTTGCGTTTACATTCGCAGTTTCCGTGGTCGCGGGTCTTCTGTTCGGAGCAACGCCGGCTCTGACTGTGGCTCGAACCGGCGAGTCGGCTCGATTGAAGGACGCTTCCCGCAGTGCCACCTCCGGGCTGGGCCGGGTGCGTCTTCGCGGTCTGCTGGTAGTGAGCGAAGTCGCGCTGTCGATGGTGCTGCTGGTCGGCGCAGGACTGCTGGTGCGCAGTCTGATCGCGCTTCGTTCCGTCGCCCCCGGATTCGATGTTCAGCACGTCCTTACCGGCCGAGTCACGCTCCCCTCCAGCGCGTATCCCGACCGGGTATCGATCGAGGGTTTTTTCCAGCGTGCTGTGGATGAGCTCGCGGCATTGCCAGGGGCAAGCGCGGCCGGCGCCGCTACCGCGCCTTTACTCAGTTTGCAAGGCCAGCAGCTTTTCACCGTGAAGGATCCTTCTGTTCCCTCAGCGCTCGCCGTCAGCTTTACGGTGCTGGGCGACTACTTTCGGGCCGCCGGCATAACCGTCCGCCGAGGCCGTCTGTTCGATTCCCGCGATCGTCGCGAATCGGAACCGGTCTTGGTCATTAATGAAACCATGGCTCGCCAATATTTTCCTGGTAAGGATGCCGTGGGACAGCAGATCAAGTTAGGGAGCCCTTCGTCGACCGATCCTTGGTACACCGTTGTCGGAGTGGTTGCGGACGTAAAGAACAACGAACTGGCGAACGGCATTAAACCACAGCTTTATCAGACGTACTCGCAACTCGGCCCCTTATTCGCTCTCGGGGTCGGAAAAACTATGGTGCTGGTTGTGAAAGCGACATCTGATCCCGCGACGCTGACCTCGGCAGTTCGCGCGACGATCGCGCGGCTCGATCCGGAACTTCCGGTGAGGGATTTGCGAACGGTCCGGGCGCAAGTGGAGGCGTCGCTCGCGCCGGAGTGGTTCCAGACCGGGCTGGTGGCGTCTTTTGCAGGGCTCGCGCTGTTGCTGGCGGCGATCGGGATTTACGGCGTGGTGTCCTTGGCCGTGACGCAGCGGACCCAGGAGATCGGCGTACGCATGGCGTTGGGATCGAGCCGCGGGGGTGTGTTGAGACTGGTGATCGGCCAAGGAATGCGATCCGTCTTCGCTGGCGTCCTGTTAGGCATGGCCGCATCGTTCTTCTTGGCCAAGCTGATGGCGGGGTTTCTGTTCGGCGTCCCGCCCACCGATTGGGTTGCGTTTTTAGCAGCGCCTATCCTGCTGTGCGTCGTGGCATTCGCGGCCAACCTGGCTCCCGCGCGCCGAGCAGTGAGCGTCGACCCGATGGTGGCCTTGCGTTACGAATAGGCGCGTGCCTTACCTGGAACCGCCAGAGTTTGCATCAATAAAGCCACCGCGATCACCACCACGCAGCCGATCATAGAGTGCGCCCCGCAGAAATGATGGGATGTCCCGTGAGCCCTGGGTCACAGCCACGATTTCGATGGGCTGGCTCGCAGCGCGGTAGATCACGAGGTAACGGCCGACGGGCCAAAACAGGATTGGATAGGGCGTGAGATCCTCCCGCCGGTGTCCCAGACCCGGCGTTCCGCCGAGGGCTTCGAATGCGTCGAACTACTTCGCTATCCAGCGGTCGGCGGCATCGATGTTATCTGCGGCGATGTACTCCCAAATCTCGTCCAGGTCGAGCTCCGCTCCGGCGCTGAGGATGAAGCCGGTCACCCCCGCGGTTTCCGGCGCTGCTGCGACTTGCGCTGCAGGCGGGCGCGGGCCGCGGCCGGGTCCACGGCCTCACCGCGATCGAGGGCGGCGAGGCGGCGCGCAAGTTCCTCATTAAATTCCCGTATCTGAGCCGCGCGCGCTGAATCGTGTTCCTCCAAGAGCCGAAGCGCTTCCCGGACCACCTCGCTTGCCGAGTTGTAGCGGCCCGATTCCACTTTGGCGCTAACGAATTTTTCCAGTTCCGGAGTGAGAGAGACGTTCATGGGGCTCAGCGGTGGATGCCGGTTACAGGGTAGCCGGACATGGCGAAGATTGTCAATCTATGCTATTGACGAGGGCCTTCGCACCTTCTCGCGGTACCGTCAGAGCCTGTATCAACAAAGCCACCGCGATCACCACCAGGCACCCGATCACGTTGTACCAGAGAAACGCGATGTTGGTGAACGCCGCTGCGGCGAAGATCGCCGCTTCCCCCGCCAGCACGCCCACGAAAGCCGCCCTCCCCTGCACGCGCTTCACGAAGAACGCCAGGATGAACACGCCCAGCATCCCTCCATAAAACAGCGAGCCCACCTGGTTCACCGCCACGATCAGCGCTCCGAATCCCTTCGCCATGCTTGCGAACACGGTCGCGTACGCGCCCCAGAACACCGTCGCCACGCGCGACGCCGACAGATAGTGCGTCTCGGCGGCATTCGGCCGGATGTGCCGCCGGTACACGTCGATCACCGTCACCGTCGCCAGCGAATTGATCTCCCCGGAAATCGCCGACATCGCCGCGGTAAAAATCACTCCGATCGCCAATCCCACCACGCCTACCGGCAGATAATGCGTCACAAAGGACAGAAAAATGTAATTGGTGTCGTTCCCGCCCACGACGCTCTCGGCATCACCCCGAACCTCCTCCATTCGCGCCTGCGCGCCGCGGAACTCGCCCCTCGCGCTCGCGTCCTTCTTCAGCCGCCTCGCGGCGTCCTCCCGCGTCTTCCACGCGTCGTCGAACCGCCCTTGCCACTCCCCGTAATGCGGCGAGCTCTGCGCCTGCTTCATCTCCACCGGCTGAAACAGCAGCGGAGGCTTCTCAAACACGAAGAACACGTACACCATCGCGCCCAGAAACAGAATGAAGAACTGCACCGGAATCTTGCCCACCGCATTGAACAGCAGGCTCAGCCGGCTCTGCGCGATCGACTTTCCGGTCAGATACCGCTGCACCTGGCTCTGGTCGCATCCGAAATACGCCAGCGCCAGGAACATCCCGCCAATCAGCCCGCTCCACACGTTGTACTGATTGTTCCAGTCGAAGTGCAGATCCACGGCATTCAATTTCCCCGCCGCTCCCGCGATTTTAACGGCATCCAGAAACGAGACGTCGCCCGGCAGTCGCATCACCGCGATCACCAGCGCCACGGCCAGCGCCGCCACAATCGCCATCATCTGCTGCACGTCGGCCCAGGTGATGGCCTTGATCCCGCCCAGCGTCGTAAACAACACCACCATCCCGCCCATCAGCAGAATGGTCACGCGGAACGGCCAGTCGAGCACCACTGACAACACAATCGCCGGTGCCGACAACGCCAAGCCCGCCTGCAATCCTCGCGAGATCAGGAACACCCCGGTCACCAGCGCGCGAGTCTTCGCGTCGAATCTTCGTTCCAGGTATTCGTAGGCCGTGTACACCCCGGCGCGATGAAAAATCGGCACCGCCGTCGCCGATAAAATCACCATCGCCAGCGGCAAACCGAAATAGAACTGCACGAAGCGCATGCCGTCCACATACGCCTGGCTGGTGGTGGAGATGAACGTAATCGCGCTGGCCTGCGTGGCCATGATGGAGAGCCCCATGGCGTACCACGGCATGCTCTTTCCCGCCAGCAGGAATTGATCGATGTTGCCGGACCCGCGCCCGCGCCACAGTCCGTAGGAAACCAGGAAGATCAGCCAGCCGGTGAGGACTGCCCAGTCGGCCAGCCTCATGGAGCGAAGTGAACTGTGAACAGGTAGAACGCGCCGATCAGGCACGCCAGGTACACGATCACGAAAGCATACACGCGCCGCCAGGAGCCCAGAACAGGAGGCGGTTCGTCAAGCATTTGCTTCTGCGGCATTCGCGCACAACGGACTCGCTGGCCGCCGCCAAGTCCGCCGAGTCCCGCTTTCGTTTGGCGCCGCGGCCAGCGGCCTGTGCGCTTTTGAGTTCATCTTACTTTTGGGTTTTCGCCGCGCTCAACATATTTGCAAACAACCGATAGGCCCCCGGCACTCCGTCCGGAAGCTCGCGGAACCAGTCGTACGCCGAAAAAATGTAGGCGCCCTTGCCATACTTCACGTACAGCTCTCCGCCCGGCAGCGGCTCATCGCCCGGATCGTGCGATTCCAGCACGCTCTGGTAGCGCGAATCCCACCGGTCCGCGAAGTACAAACCGCGCTCCTGCACCCACCCTTGGAAATCCGCATTGGTGATCTCATTCGGCGCATGCAACAGCTCCAGGCCCGGATTGGGGAACGTCACCGGCGCTTCCTCCACCGTCACGCGATCGTTGCTGACGTGGATCGGATACGGCCCCAGGTGCTCCAGCACTCCGGTCGCTTCCACTTTGTCTGCCTCCACCGGACCGCGCAGCGCCGGAGGAGGAGCCGCCTGCCCGCCGGCTTGCGCTCCACCACCTTGTCCACCCCGTCCACCACCTCCGCGACCGCCGCGCCCTCCGCCTCGTCCGCCATTACCCGCCGCCGTGTTGCCACCAGTGCCTTGAGCGCCCGGAGCCGGAGCGCCTTGAGCCGGAGTCGCACCCTGCGCTCCACGGCCGCCCCCGCCCGGACCGCCCTCGGGCCGGCTGTATTCTGCGATCACGGTCCCGCCGTTTGAAACGTAGTCGTACAATCGCTGGTAATTCGCGCGCAAATCCGCACGCGTGTTCCACGCCCGCACGCCCGTCACGATCGCGTCATAGCGCGACAAATCTCCGTGACTCAAATCCTCCGCCGTAAGCGGTGTGACATCGCAGCCGATCTGCCGCAGCGACGCCGGCACTTCGTCTCCCGCGCCCATCACATAGCCGATGTTCTTCGCCAGGTTCTTGATATCGGCCCGTACCAGCGATGCCCGAGCCGCGGGAAACAGCGTCTGCGCGGGGAAATGCGAATACGAGATCACCTCCGTCCCCACCGACACGTTGTGTCCGCCCACCATTGCCACCGCACGTATTTCTCCCTTCGCGTTCGCCGCCGGAGGAGTCAGCTCAAACTTGACCGTGGTCTGCTCGCCCGTGCCCGAAAGCTCGAAGTGCTGCACGGCCGGCTCCACCTTCCAACCCGCCGGGACTTCAAGCCGCGCCTCGCCCGAAGGCTTTCCCGCATTCGACCGGATCGGCACCTCAATCTTGCGCGGATTCGTGTCGGCGAACACCAGCGCCCGCTCGGCGAAATCCACCGCCACCGGAGGCTCCACTGCCAGCGGCCGGATCAAATCCCCGTACACCTGGTCGGTATAGCGGTTCTCCACCGGCCGCGTCAGCGAAATCTCCACCCCCGCGATCTTCGCCGTGAAGTGCGCTTCGAGCGCAGGCGGATTCTCCGCCAGCCCGATCAGCCGCTGATCCTTCACCGAGTACAGATTCCCGTCCTTCGGCTCCGCCAGCCAGTACGGCTGCGTATAGGGCTGATCCACCGGCACCTTCACGTTCAAGGTGTAATTGCTGGGTAGATTGTCGGCCAGCACTACCGGCTCCAGATTCAACGACGGAGCTCCCTCCATCCCCGTCAGCTTCACGCCCGTCAGCGTCACCGGCGCCGGATTGCGGCGGATCGCGGTCACATTCACGCGCAGCGTCGCTCCCGGAGTTACCGTGCCGCTGGCCGCTTGCGCTGACACCGACAGTCCGCTGGCCAGCGCCATCGCTTCATCGCACTCCTGCAGTTTGCGAATCGCCAGAGGATCCTTGGTGCTATCCGCGAGCGCCGCGATCATCCCGCGAGCCTGCGCCAGCGCCGGCAGCATCGCCTCCGGATGCGCGGGCACAAACGCATCGATAGTCTGAGTCAACAGCGCGCCCACCGGAGCCCCGCCCGGAATCCGGTTCCAGGTAATGTCGATCCCGTCGAAGACGTCCTTGGTCGCTTTGTCTCCAGCCACCGTAATGAACGCCTGCTTCTGCGAGCCCTTCCGCTCCGCCGTGCCTTGCCCCTGGCTGCGATTGGTGCTGCGGCTGACCGCGCCGATCTCGCCGTAGGAATAACCCAGCTCCGGCGAATACTGGCCCACGTCGATCTCCATCCGCTCTTCTTTTTCGCCGGCGCCCTTTTGATCCGCCGCCTGCTGGATCCCCAGCGGGCTCTGCATCAGGCGCTTGGCCTGCCATGCCTGCGCGTATTGGAGCTGCTCCGGAAACTTGGTGGGATCGGCCGCCGCCGCGAACGCTTCCTTGCCCAGAATCCCGGAGACCTGGTGATGCCCATGCCCGTCCCGCGGCGTCCCCGTGAACACGTCGATAATCACGTCTGGACGGAAGCGGCGGATGTTCCATACCACGTCGCCCAGCACTTTATCGCGCTGCCACTTTTGCAGGCTCTCATCCGCCGTCTTCGAAAATCCGAAATCGATGGCGCGCGTGAAATATTGCTCCGTGCCTTCGATCTTGCGCGAGGCCAGCAGCTCCTGCGTGCGGATGATGCCCAACTCGTCGCCCTGTTCCGGCCCGATCAAATTCTGCCCGCCCTCGCCGCGCGTCAGCGAAAGGTAAGCCGCGCGCACGTGCCGGCCTCGCGACAGGTACGCCAGCACCACTTCGCGATCGTCGTCGGGGTGCGCGCCCACCATCAGCACGCTGCCCAGCGTGTTCAATTTTTCCAGCGCCTGCCGGAGCTCGATTTCACCCGGAAACATCCGTTGAGCCGGGGCGGGGCGGACGAAAACAAGGACGACCAGGACGATCAGCGCCGGGGCGGCTAACAGGAACGGGAGTAAACGTTTTGATCGCGTAGCCATAAGCGTTGACCTATTATCCAATACTGGCAGTCTAGGCGGGAAAACGCTCGTCTGTCCTATAATCTGGATTTGGAGGACATGTTGAAACTTCGCGCGCTCACTGCTGCTGCCGCTCTTTGCTCCTGCGTTCTTACTGTTGCTTGCAGTTCGCCCCCTCATAACCCGGGCGAGAAATTTTACCTCGTCGTTCCCAACACCAAGTCGCCATACTTCTTGCAGGTGGAGGCGGGCCTGAACAAAGCCGCCGCGGACTTACAGGTCCACGTGGCCCTGATCGGACCCGAAATGTACGATCCCGCCGGGGAGAACTCTGAGTTCAACCGTATCGCCGCTCTCAAACCCAACGGCATCCTGGTCTCCGTCGCCGACGCCAAGCTCATGACCCCCAGCATCAACGCCGCCGTCGAAGCCGGCATCCCTGTCATCACCGTCGATTCCGACGCCGAAATGAGCAAGCGCCTGTTCTTCGTCGGCAGCGACAACTTCGACGCCGGCCAGCTCGGCGGCCGCGTTCTGGCCGACAAGCTCAAGGGCGAAGGCAACATCGCCGCGCTCTACACCGCGGGCCAGCCCAACCTGGAGCAGCGCCTGGAAGGCTATAAGAGCATCATCGCCATGCACCCCGGCATGAAGCTGGTGGACATGGCCGACCTCAAGGGCGACCCCACCAATGCCTTCGACACCTCCGAAGCGCTGCTCAACAAGGACAAGCCCAAGATCGACGGCTTCATCGCTCTCGAAGCCCAGGCCGGCTCCCAGATCTCCGAGGTCATCAAGCGCGATAACAAGAAGATCGTCTTCGTCGCCATGGATGCCCTGCCCGCAACGCTCGATGGCATCGAGCAGGGCTTCATCACCGCCAGCGTCGCCCAGAAGCCCTTCACCATGGGCTACGTCGGCCTGCGCATGCTCGCCGACGTGAGCCTGTATAAGCCCCCGTCGCTGACGGTCGACTTCGTCCACGACCTCAAGTCGACGCTGCCCCGCTCGGTCGACACCGGCACCGCGATTGTGGACTCGTCGAATCTGAAGGTTTACCGGGCCGCGCAGTAGCGGCCCGTCCCGAATGAAGCTCGCGCTGGTCCTCGAAGGCTCATTCGACTTCGACACTGGCGTCGAGAAGACTGCGCTCCTTAGTCACCTAGCTGAGTGCCTGCGCAAGGTGGATGCAAGAGGCGTCCACATCATCGAAGGCCGTGTCTCTTTTCGAGGAGGCCTCTTTAGAGGTGTCAGTAACTGGAATGTCCTGGCCGCATTCGGCAGCGGTGAACTGATTGTTGATGAGGTCCTGCATGCGGTTCGCTACCGGCTCAGCGTGGGGCAAATAGTGGCCCTTGTGACGCTGATCGTTGCGGCTATGGCCGCGTCTATTTGGTCAGACACAAGAAGAGTAGGCTGGTCGACCTTGTTCCCTGCGTTGGCTTGGCTGTGGCTGGTCGGAGGCAATCTTGCGGTCGGACTGCCGCGTTTCAAATCGTTCCTACGCAACGCGATCGACAGCCTGTACCTCTAAGTTACCCAGTCGGATCGTGCTCAGGCGACCGCCTGAAGCCCGTTTTTCGCAACCAGGGAAAGCAGTTTCAACGAAGGCCCCTGAGGCCGCTTCTCCCCGCGCTCCCACTGGCTCACCAGGCCGGTAGTCACATTGAGATAGCGAGCGAAAACAGCCTGGCTGGCGCCCTCCCGCAGACGAAGCGCGCGAATTTCCTTCGGCTCCAGGGGACGCACTGGCGTCAAGCACAACTCGTCGAACTCCCGCATCGTGCGCTTGTCCATCACGCCGCTGGCGTGCAGCCCCTCGGCCGTTTCATGGACCGACGCCATCAATGCACTACGGTACTGTTTTTTCATCGCAGCTCACCTCCTCCAATACTCCCGAGGCCACCACTCGTACAAGCGTCTTGTCGTCGTAAGCCAGCGATTCGGCGGTCGCCTGTTGGTTGGCGTTCTAACAATTTCTGCCGCCGCGATCAGACCCAGCCAGCGTCGCGGTGCAGCGCCGCTCGCTGCTCTCTGGTATAGTGAAATCACTATGTCGGCCGGAGCCTGATGGACCTGACTCCGCCTAAGCCCGTAATATGGATCAGCACGAGCCTGAAAGATCTGCGGGAGTTTCCGGAGCTCGTGCAGGACCAATGGGTTACGCCCTGTACATCGCACAGCGTGGCGGCAGACACCGGGACACGAAGCCGCTAGCCGGATTCGGTGGGTCCGGTGTTGTCGAGATCACCAAGGACTATCGTGGCGACACGTTCCGAGCCGTATACACAGTGCGATTCCACTCGGCTGTGTATGTACTTCACGCCTTCCAGAAGAAATCGAAAACGGGACGGGAAACGACGAAACGGGACATGGAGCTAGTCAGGAAGAGACTGAGGGACGCGGAGCAGATCTCCGCGGAAAAGTCGCAGTGACCAAGACCCAATGACCAAAACAACTATCAGGAAGAGATACGAAACCGCCGGAAATGTCTTCAAGGACCTCGGTCTGCCCAACGCGGAGGAGCATCTCGTTAAGGCGCAACTGGTGTTCAAAATCGATGCCATCATGAAGCGGCGCCGCCTGAAACAGGTCGAAGCCGCGGAGTTGCTCGGTGTGCGGCAGCCGGATGTATCCAAACTGCTGCGGGGAGAGTTCCGGCAATTCTCTGTCGAGCGCCTTCTCCGCTTTCTGGTGGCCTTGAATCAGGACGTGGAAATCGTTGTGAAGCCGCGTCGGGACCGGCGCCAGGCGCCCGCGCTGCACGTGTCCTAACGCGCCTTAGTGATCCCGCTCCGTTACCATCCCCGTCACCGCCAGCAGCGCCTTCTGGTACGGTGACGCCGGGAACTCGCTCACAATCGCCCGAGCCTTCTCGGTGAACGCCTCCGCCCGCTGCTGCGCCCGCTCGATGCCGTCGTAGCGCCGCAGGATCTGCAGGATTTTGCCGAACGGCACCTGGTCGTAGTTGCCGTCGGCCAGCACCGTCTCCACCAGCTTGCGCTCCTCCGGATCGGCCGCCTCCAGCGCATAAATCAGCGGCAGCGTGACCTTCCCTTCGCGCAGATCGTTGCCCACCGGCTTGCCCAGAATCTTCTCCCGCGAGGTGAAGTCCAGCACGTCGTCGATCAACTGGAACGCGATCCCCAGGTTCCACGCATATTCGCCGAGCCTCGTCTCCTCATACTCCGCCGCACCCTGCGCCGCCGCGCCCAGCTTCGCGCACGCCGAGAACAAACTCGCTGTCTTGCGGTCGATCAGCTCCATGTAATCGGCCTCGCTCACGCCGATCTTGCCGATCCGCTCCAGTTGCAGCAGCTCGCCCTCCACCATCATTTGCGTGAGCTGGATCAGGGTATCGAGTATAGGAAAGCTGCGCTCCCGCAGCGCCACCTGGAACGCCTGCATGTACAGCCAATCCCCGGCCAGCACCGACGTGTGGTTGCCCCACACCACGTTGATCGACGGCCTTCCGCGCCGCGTCTTGGCCATGTCGATCACGTCGTCATGCACCAGCGTCGCCGTGTGGATCATCTCCACCACCGCGGCCATGCGCACCAGGCCCGGATTAGAGCCGCCGAACAGGCGTCCGCACAGCAGCACCAGGATCGGCCGCAAGCGCTTGCCCCCGCCCGATTGCAGATACTGCCCGATATAGGTCACCGCGTCCACCGAAGACACGGACTCCAGCCCGATCTCCCGCTCCACTTGCGCCAGATCGTCGCGCACCAAATCAAAGATCTCGGCCGCCGTCAGCGTCCGGCCAATTTTCCCAAAAGCCATGAATTTACCGAGTGTAACAGAGCCCGCTCAGTCCGTTTGCGCGCCCAACCCGGTGAGGCGCAGGAAATTCTCCGAAGTCGCCTGAGCAATCTCCTCCACCGTCACGCCCCGCAGTTCCGCCACCTTGCGAGCCGTTTCCACCATGAACGCCGGCTCATTCCTCTTGCCCCGCCGCGGCACCGGCGCCAGATACGGCGCATCCGTTTCAACTAAGATGCGGTCCGCCGGAGCGCGCCTCGCGGCCTCCTGCAAATCCACGGTCTTTGGAAACGTCACGATCCCGCCGAAACTCAAGTAAAATCCCAGCGCCACGCACACCTCGGCCTCGCTCGGCCCGCCCGAAAAACAGTGCATGATTCCGGGCAATCCCGTCGGCACCCAATACGCCTCGATCAGGTCGAGCGTATCCGCCCATGCCTCGCGCGTATGAATCACGATCGGCTTGCGAGCCTCCGCCGCCACGCGCATCTGCTCCACGAACGCCTCCCGCTGCAGCTCGCGCGGCGAAAAATCGTAGTGATAGTCGAGCCCGATTTCGCCCAGCGCCAGCACCTTGGGATGCTTCAGCAGCTCGGCCAGCCGCTTGTACGTCTCGCTCGACCCTTTTTTCGCTTCGTGCGGATGTACGCCCACCGTCGCATAAATCGCCGGATGGAGATCCGCCATACGGATCCCCGCCTCTAAATCCGGCGGACCATCCCCGGTCCCAATCGCCAGCATCCGCGTCACGCCGGCTTCGAGCGCCCGCTCGATCACCGCAGTGCGATCCGCATTGAACTGCTCGTGATCCAGATGGCAGTGTGAATCGATCAGTGTCATTTTTAATGAACTCGCGCAAAACGGAGTGCGGCGCGGAACAGCTCCGGATTCCTCTGGCGGTGCGCGCCGCACCCTTTGCGCTCCTGAGCTAGACTACTTCAAGCGAGCCCCGATCGGAATCTCTTCCAGGAACCCGGCCAGCACCGGCAGACCATCCGCTACCGACGCCGCCACAATCATCCCCTGCGACTCCAGCCCCCGCAGTTTGCGCGGCGCCAGATTCGCCACAATCACCACCTTGCGGCCGATCAATTCGTCCGGCTTGTACGCCAGCGCAATCCCGGCCACAATGCTGCGCGGCTGCGCCTCACCAATGTCGACGCTCAAGTGCAGCAGCTTGTCCGCGCCCTTCACCGGAACCGCGGACTTCACCAAGCCCACGCGTAAATCCACCTTGGCGAAATCGTCGATCGAGATTTGTCCTGAATCGCCCGCGGCAACCGAGGGCGCCGGAGGCGCCGCGGTCGGGACAGTCTTGCCCAATAACGCCATATGCCGCGCGTATTCCTCCGTCTCCAGTTCCTTCATCTTTTCGATGGCCGCCTTCGCCTCCGCCCGCGGAAACACTCCGCCCACGCTACGCAGCTTTTGCCCCGGCTCCAAATGTCCCCAATGCAAATCCCCGGCGCGCACAGTGTCGGGATGTTTCTCCATCCCGAGCTGCAGCCAGATCTTGGCGCAGGATTGCGGCATCACCGGATAAAGCAGTGCCGTTATCATCCGCAGCGCCTCCGCCGCGGTGTATAAGGTCTGATCCAGCGCCGCGGCCGAGCCTTCACCTGCCTTGGCCAGCTTCCACGGAGCCTGCTCCACGATGTATTTGTCCACCACCGCGATCAAGCCCCACACCAATTCCAGCGCCTTCGAAAACTCCAGGCGCTCGTAGGCGGCGATCACCAGCTCCGCCACGGTCTCGGCGTGCGCCGCCACGTGATTGTCGCTCCCGCCGTCCGGCGCCACCCCGTCGCGATACTGATGAATCATCGTCATCGTGCGGCTGGCCAGATTCCCCAGCCCGTTCGCCAGGTCCGAGTTGTACCGCCCCACCAGCGCATCGTAACTGAAGCTGCCGTCCTGCCCGAACGGGACTTCGCGCAGCAGGAAGTACCGCAGCGCATCCACGCCCAGCACATTCTGAATCGGCGTGGGGCGCACAATATTACCGCGCGACTTGCTCATCTTGTCGTTCTCAAACAACAGCCAGCCGTGCGCGAAAATGCGTTTCGGAAGCTCCAGTCCCGCGGCCCATAGAAACGCCGGCCAGTACACCGCGTGAAACCGCACGATCTCTTTCCCGATCAGGTGCAGATCCGCCGGCCACAGGTTTTCGCCGTCCACCGCGCTCATGTACGTGCTCAAGGCGTCGAACCACACATAGAAGACGTGTTTTTCTTCGTCGGGAACCGGGATCCCCCATTTGATGGTGGTTCTACTGATAGACAGATCCTTCAAACCCTGCCTCACGAACGCAATCACTTCATTGCGCCGGATCTCGGGTTGAATAAAATCCGGATGGCTCATGTATAAATCCAGCAGCCGGTCCTGAAATTCCGACAATTTGAAATAATAATTCTCTTCGGTCACCGTCTCGGTAGGCCGCCCGCACTCTGGGCACGGATCGCCCGGCTTGGCGTCGTTGACGTAGGCCTCGTCGAACACGCAATATTGCCCCGTGTAGTGGCCCTTGTAGACGTACCCGTTGGCCTTGCACCTCCGGAACAGATCCTGCACCACCTTGGCGTGCTTGGCGCTGGTGGTCCGCTCAAACCGGTCGATACCCAGCCCCATCAGCTCCCACTGGCGCCGGAACTCCTCCGCGATCACGTCGGTGTATTCGATCGGCGTCTTGCCCGCGGCCGCCGCGGCGCGCTCCACCTTGACGCCGTGCTCGTCGGTGCCCGTCGTCAGAGTGACCTCGAACCCTTGCATCTGTTTAATCCGGCGGATCGTGTCCGCGGCGATGGTGGTATACGCATGCCCAAGATGCGGCGCAGCGTTGGTGTAATAAATCGGCGTCGTTAAATAATAAGTCGAGTGAGATTTCATTTAGTTTTTGAATAAGCCGAGCGTGCTGCATCCAGCACCTGCGCCAGCGGCGCTCCCGTCCGTGCGGCGATCTCCTTGCAGTCTTCGTACTCCGGCGCGAACAATCCCTGCCCGGAGACCTTGCCGCGGACGCGTCCCCACGGCGTCTCCACCTCCACCACCCGCCGCTCCTCCACGCGTCTTTCCGCCGCGTAAATGCGCAGCCCCAGCGTCGAGGTCTCCGCGAATATCACCTGCGCCAGCCGCTCTTGATCCTCCGGCTTCGCGATCACCTTCAGCAGCGACCCGGGCCGGTTCTTCTTCATCTGGATCGGCGACAGCGAAACATCCAGAGCCCCCGCATCCATCAGCCGGTCCAGCGCGTAACCCAGCACCTGCGGGCTGGAATCGTCGATGTTGGCTTCGAGCACGCTCACCAAAGTCGCCTCCGTCGCCGCAGTCCTTTCACCGATCAGGGCGCGTAGAACGTTGGCCTGCTGCGGAAAATCGCGATCCCCCGCACCGTGCCCGATGCTTGTAATGCGCATAGCCGGCAGCGGTCCGAAGCTCGATCCCAGTGTCGCCGCGATCGCCGCTCCCGTCGGCGTGGTCAATTCCATCGCCGGTCCGCGCGCATACACCGGCATTCCGGTCAGCAGCCGCGCCGTCGCTGGAGCCGGTACCGGCAGCGTCCCGTGCTCGGTCTCCACCGTCCCGCTGCCGACGTTGATCGCGGAAACGTGCACCTCTTCCACCCCCAGCAGGTCCAGCGCCACGCACGCCCCCACGATATCCGCAATCGAATCCGCCGCGCCCACCTCGTGAAAATGCACCTTCTCGATCGGTACGCCGTGGACTTGCGCTTCCGCCCGCCCCAGCCGCTCGAATACCTGGCTCGCGTTCAATTTCGCCCGATCCCCCAGCGCGGCCGCGTCGATCATCTTCAGAATGTGCGAAAGGTGTCGATGCTTTTTCGGCGCATCTTCCACATTTACGCGAAACTTCGACGCGGTGATGCCGTGCCGCACCGTCTTTTCCACCGCATAGCTCGCGCCCGTGTCCAGCCCGCGCAGAGCTTCCAGCACGCCCTCTTCCGGAGCCCCCGCGTCCAGCAGAGCGCCCACCGTCATGTCGCCGCTGATTCCCGAAAATGCGTCGAAATAACACAGTCTCATGCGAAATAGCACAGCCTCATGCGAATAATTCCGGCAAAATCAGTCCCGCCGGCCCGCGCAGCGAATAGTCTGCGTCCGCCGAAACCGGCGTCTCCGCCAGGTTCACTTCAATCAGCGCCGCGCCTTGCGACTTCGCCAGTTGCGCCAATCCCGCCACCGGATGAACCACCGCCGAGGTTCCCACTACCACCAGCGCCTCGGTTCGTTCCACCGCCCGTACGGCCCGCTCCCATACTTCTCGTGGAAGTGCTTCTCCGAACCACACCACGGCCGGGCGCTCGATCGCTCCGCAGCCGCACCGCGGAGGCAGTTCCTCCAGCCGCACCCGATCCTCCTGCCGCTCCACGCCACACACCGTGCAGCGGACCCTCCAGATGTCCCCGTGGACTTTCAAAATATTCCGGCTCCCGGCCCGGTCGTGCAAGCCGTCTACGTTCTGCGTGATCAGCACAAAATCCCCGCCGCGCTCTTCAAACGCGGCCAGCGCCCGATGCCCCGCGTTCGGCTCCACTCCGGCGATCACGCTGCGCCGGTAATCGTACCATTCCCATACGAACTTGGGATCGCGCGCGAACGCCCCCGGCGTAGCCAGGTTTTCGGCCCGATACGTCTTCCAGATGCCGCCCGGACCCCGGAACGTGGGGATGCCGCTTTCGGCGGAAATGCCCGCCCCGGTGAGCACGGCGATGCGAGCTGCTCCCTTGAGCGCGCCTCGCGCAGCTTCAAGGACGTCTCGCGCGGCTTCGCGTTGCTTCAAATCATCCCCGGTGGAGACCATTCCTTATTATAATTGCCGGATTATCGCTTGACTGGTTTGGCTGGTCTCTGTACAATGTTGTTGTACAAAACCGCCGTGACTCTTCGCATCGACCTTGCCTCTTCCATCCCCGCCGTCCGCCAGATCGTCGACGGCCTCCGCCTCCTGCTGGTGAACGGCGAATTCGAGCCCGGCACGCAGCTTCCCTCGGTCCGCCGTCTCGGCACCGATTTGGGCGTGCACTTCAACACTGTCGCCGAGGCTTACCGCATCCTGGCCGCCGAAGGCTGGCTGGATATCGCCCGCCGTGGCGGAGCCCGTGTCGTCGCCCGCAAAACTCCTCGCGCCGATCCTGACGCCGCCGCCGGATTCCAGCGCCGCCTGCGGGAGCTCGTCGCCGACGGCCAGGCCCAGGGCTTTCCCCGCGGACGCATCGCGCGCGAGCTGCGCCGCCTGGCCGAATCATTGGAGCCCGTTCGCTCAGGAGAAGCTCACTCAGGAGTCGCTCGCTCATGATTCTCCTCGCGGTCCTGTTGCCGGTCGCGGCGTTTCTCCATTTCCTCCCTTCCTGGACGCGACCCGGCATGTTCTTCGGCGTCACCGTCGATCCCGCATTCCGCTCCAGCCCCGCGGCCGCGCACATCACCCGCGTCTATCGCCTGATTCTCTGGTGCTCCACGCTTTCCGCTGCGGCGCTGATCCTCACCGGTCACCGCGAATTTTACCCGCTGCAGGTCATCGGATATTTCTGCGCGCTGGCGGTGACTCATCGCCGCGCGCTCCCTTACGCCGTTCCCGTCGAAGCCACGGTCGAAGTCAATCTCAGCGCCGCGCGCGAATCCTTCCCCGGTGGACCGTTTCTGCTCCTGTTGCCGCACGCCTCGCTGGCCGCGTTCGCGCTGTGGATCTCGCGCCATTGGGACCGTCTTCCGGCGCGCTTCCCCGTTCACTGGGGCGTGCACGGAGCCGACCGCTGGGCTTTGACCACGCCGTCCGCCGTGTACGGACTCCTGGCCCAGGAGGCCTTCTTCAGCCTGATCTTCGTCCTCATGGCTGTCGGTATTTTTCATTGGTCGCGCCGCGTCTCCACCCGCAACTCCGTCGGAGCCGAGGAGCGCCGCTTCCGCCGCATCAACGCGCCGATTTTTCTGGTGCTCGCTTGTGTGCCCGCCGTCCAACCCTGGATCATTCTGCTGCGAACTCCGGCAACCATCGGGTGGTCTTTGGCCGCCGCACTCGCCGCCTTCGCCGTCTATTTCGCCGTCATCATTCCCAACCGCCCGCGGCTGTCCTCCCGCTCCGGCGATCTCACCCCGGACCGCTGTTGGAAGCTTGGAGTCTTCTACTTCAATCCCGCCGACCCCGCGGTCTTCGTACTGCAAAGGTTCGGCATCGGCTACACTTTCAATTTCGGCAATCGATGGACCTGGGCCGGGGTCGCCACGGTGCTGCTGGCCGTCAGCTTCCGAGCCACTCTGAAATGAACAACCTCGCCATTCGCGCTCGTGGCCTCTCGCGCAGCTTCGGCTCCGCCGGTTCTATAGTAAGAGCTCTCGACGATTTGAATCTTGAAGTCCCCGCCGGCTCCGTCTTCGGCTTCCTCGGCCCCAATGGCGCCGGCAAAACCACCACCATTCGACTCCTGCTCGGCTTGATCGAGCCCACCGGCGGCAGCGCCGAGGTGCTCGGCTTCGACACCCGCACGCACGGCGCTGAAATCCGCGCCCGCAGCGGAGCCCTGCTCGAATACTCCGGCCTCTATGAGCGTTTGAGCGCCGAAGACAATCTGCGCTTCTACGGCCGCGTCGCGCACATGCCCGCCGCGGATCTGGACCAGCGCATCCAGGAACTCCTCACCCATCTCGGCCTGTGGGACCGCCGTAAGGAACCCGCCATCAAATGGAGCCGAGGCATGAAGCAGAAGCTGGCCATCGCGCGCCCCTTGCTGCATCGCCCCGGCCTGGTGTTCCTCGACGAGCCGACTGCCGGCCTCGATCCCGTCGCCGCCGCCAGCCTTCGCGAAGATCTCGCCGCGCTGGCCTCGCGTCAGGGAGCCACCATCTTTCTCACCACTCACAACATGGCGGAAGCTGAAAAACTGTGCAGCCTGGTCGCGGTCGTCCGCCAGGGCAAGCTCCTCGCCGTCGGCAGCCCTGCGGAACTCCGCAGCCGCGGCGGAAGCGGAGGCCGGCGCACCGAAATCTCCGGCCGCGGATTCTCGCCCGCTCTGCTCGAAGCGCTGCGGCAAAACCCCGCCGTCGCGCAAGCCTCCGTCGAAAGCGGCAGCCTCATTCTGGCGCTCAAAGACGGTTTTGAGGTCGCTCCGCTCATCACTCAGATCGTCCAGCAGGGCGGGGAAGTCGAGCAGGTCCGCAGCGGCCAGGGCAGCCTCGAAGACGTGTTCCTGACTCTGATGGATGAAGAAAAATGATGGACGAGGAGAAACCATGAACACCGATTTCATGACCGTCCTGTGGAAAGAGTGGAAGGAGATCCTGCTGGCGCGCTCGGCCGGCGGAGGCGGCGTGCGCCAGCCTCTCATCATGGTGCTGGTTATCGGCGTCCTGCTCCCGCTCCGCATGCCACCAGAGCGCTTCTTCAGTCTGGCGCAGCTCGCGATCGTGGCCATCGTCTCCGCCGCCGCAATCTCCGTCGTGGTCGCCGACGCCTTCGCGGGCGAGCGCGAACGCCATACGCTGGAAACCCTCCTCGCCAGCCGCCTCTCCGATCGCGCGATCCTGTTCGGCAAGATCGCCGCGTGCGTCGCCTATGGCTGGTTGATCAGCATGGCCTGCGTTCTGATCGGATCCATAACCGCCAACGCGAAAAATTGGGACGGCCGCATTCTTTTTTACCACGACGCTGCCAGTTGGCTAGCCCTGCTTTTGGGCCCGCTCCTGCTCGGAGCCGCCGTGGCTTCCGCCGGAGTCTTCGTCTCGCTGCACGCTGCCACCGTCCGCCAGGCCCAGCAGACCCTCGGCGTGGGATTGATGCTTCTGATCTTTGGCGTCATTTTCGGCGTCGACGCGATGCCGGCTTCGTGGAAGGCCTGGTTCCTCAAGATCCTCTTTGGTTGGTCTACCGTGCAGCTCGCCCTGTTTGCAGCCGGGATTATCCTCGTCGTCGACGCCGCGCTTATCGCCGCCGCCGGGGCTCGCTTCCAGCGATCGAAGCTCGTCTTAGATTAGAATCGGCTGATCTTCCACTCAATCGCACTGCGGCCAAAACCGATCTGTGGCTAGACAGAGGCGCGACCGGAGGAAGCGGTTTCCTGGGACGAATACCGAACCTCCGCTCGGCCCAGCGGGCACTCCGGTCGCGGCTCTGAAAGAAAAGTGCCGAGCGACGTCGCAGGTTGTCCATCCGGTTCCACCGGAGGCAGGGCTGAGCCGCGACCAAAGGGAGCGGTTGACATCCTTCCCGATCCCCGCTACGATCAGTAGCGCTACAGTGATTAGCGCATGATCAAGAAGAACCGAAAACCCCTCAGCGGCCTGGAGCACCTGGTGATGTCCGTCATCTGGGACCGCGGCTCTGCCACCGGCGAAGAAGTCCGCACCGCGCTCGCCGGGCGCCATCCCATGAAGGAATCTACAGCCCGCACCATGCTCACGCGCCTGGAAGACAAGGGCTACCTGCGCCGCCGCGTCGACGGCCGCACCAACGTCTATTCCAGCGTCTCCGAGCCCCAAAGCGTCGCCGCCGGAGCCGTCCGCCAGATCATCGACCGTCTCTGCGGAGGCTCCGTCGAGCAGCTCCTCATCGGCATGGTCGACGACGAAGTCCTGACCGAGCGCGAGCTCCAGCGCCTGGCCCAGAAAATCGCCCGCCGCAACACCTGATATGAGCGAGCTGCTCCACATCTCGATTCGCTCCCTCGCGCCCGCCGCCCTCGCCGCGCTGTGCCTCTGGCGCGTCCAATCCGCGGCTCTCAAGCACGCCGTCTGGACGGTCGTCACCGCCGGCATGCTGCTCCAACTGCTGGCGAGCCCCCTGCTTCCTCCGCTTGATCTTCCCGTCCTGAGACCAATCCCGCAGACGCCCGCCACAGCTCCCGTCGCAACCGTCGGGAGCATTTCCTACACTCCGGCTCAGCGGGAGTTTCCGGGGATTCCGGTTCTCTACTTTCTCGGACTCGCGTTCTTCGCCGCGCGGCTTCTTCGCGCCCTGCTATTCACCCGCGGCCTGATCCGCCGCGCGCACCCGATCGCGCCTGGCCGCCACCAATCGGACGAAATCGCGGTTCCCATGACCACCGGCTTGAAGATTCTACTTCCGTCCTCGTGGGCCGAATGGGATCCTGCGACACTCAGCGCCGTCCTCGCCCACGAGCAAGCCCACATCCGCCGCCGCGACCCCCTCATCGCGCTGCTCGCCCGCATCAACCGCTGCGTCTTCTGGTTCCATCCGCTGGCTTGGTGGCTGGAGCGCCATCTCGCGCAGCTCGCCGAGCAAGCCTGCGACGACGCCGCCCTCGCCTCCGTTCCCGACCGCCGCACCTATGCGCGAACTCTGCTCGACATGGCTCGCGCCGTTCACTCCTCGCAAGGAAGATTTCTCACCGCCAGCATGGCAAAGGAGTCCAACATGGAATCCCGCATCAATCGAGTCCTCGACGAAACCCGGCGCATCCCGCGAGCCCTCGGCCGCACCGCCTGGACCGCTCTCGCCGCCTGCGCAGCACCTCTGCTCTACCTCGCCGCCGTCGTGCGGCTCGTCCCAGCGCCGGCCCTCGCCCAGATCCCGGCATCCGCCCCGCCCGCTCCGCCGGAACCAGTGCAGGTGACCGCCCCGCCCCCACCTGACGCTCCCGCGCCGCGGCCCACTTCGCCACCTTATGCGTACAGCGGCCCGCGGGTCTACAATGGCCAGAACAAGACCTTCTACTTTTTCCAAGCTCCCGCGCCTGAATTCGGAAATCTCCCCAAACCTGCCAACCCGGCATTCACTCCAAACGCCGGTACACCCGTGCCGGAAGGGCCGCCGCTCTCGGTCTCCTTCTCACCCCTGCGCTCGGGAACCATAACCATCCCGCTTGACGGAGAAGGCGAACACCAAGTCAACGTCCGTCTCACTACACCCGACGGACACTTTGTGACCTCTGCTGATCACCTCGTCACCGGCGCAAGCTGGAGCCTTCCGATTTCCTTGAGGCCGGGCAAGTATCATGTCGAGGTTCGGGTGCGCACTGATGGCAAGGCGGTCCACTCAACACTTAACTTCGAGGTAGAGTAACTGCCATGCGGAAGCTCCTGTCGATCCTTGGCCTCTCCGCCGGCCTCGTCTTCGCCGACCCGCAATTCGACGTCGCCACCATCCGTCCCTCCGATGGCGGACCCGGCGGCTTCGTCCCCGGCGTTCGCAACGGCCGCTTCCGCACCACCAAATCTTCGCTCAAAACCCTGATCGGCTTCGCCTATTCGATCCCCGAAATGCAGATCTCCGGCCCGGATTGGATCGCCTCACAAACCTTCGACCTCACCGCCACGCTTCCCGCCAGCGCCGAACCCGATCAAGCCCCGGCCATGCTGCGCGCGCTGCTCGAAGAACGGTTCCATCTCCGCGTTCATCGCGAATCCGCCGAGATGAGTTACTACGCGCTGGGGATCGCCAAGGGCGGATTCAAGCTCAAGCCGCTGCAGCCCGGCGATCCCATCCCTCCCGTTTACGGCCCTGGCACCCCTCCCTCCAAGGGAATGACCACGCTCATGAACAACGGTGCGCTCGCCGATTTCGCGCAAAGTCTGGCACGGGTCATGGGCCGTCCGGTAGTCGACAAAACAGCGCTCGCCGGTCGCTTTTTCATGTTTATCCGTTACGCGGGGCCCAACGCGACCGAGCCCGGCCCCGACATCCTCACGGCCCTTCAGGAACAGCTCGGCCTCAAGCTCAACGCGCAAAAAGGTCCCGTGGAAATACTGAAGGTCGACTCAGTGGACAAGATGCCGACCGACAATTAGGTGAGCTTCAGCGCGGCCGCCAGCTCTTTATCGCCCCGCACCCGCCAGATCTTGGCGTCCAGCAGATAGTGCGTGAAGGGGATGCCCCACACCGCTGCCTGCATCACCTGGCCTGGGAACAGAGCCTGCGGCAGGAACTGCAACAGGAACTGCAGCCCCATCGCGACCGCCAGATACATCGCCAGGCTCGATGCCAGCTTCGCCGCCAGCCCGTTCCGCTCCGCCGCCTGCGGTCCGGAATAGCGATTGCGATTGTGGAACCAGAGCAGGCGATGGTATTGCAGCCCGTGGAACAATCCCAGGGGAATCGCCGCCTGCAGCGCCCCCGCCGTCCCGAACCTTGCGCCAAAGCCCAGCGCCAGCCATTGCAGCGGCACCACCGCCAGCAGCAGTGCCAGCTTCGGCCAGTTCATCGCCTCGCCCTTGCGCAGCTTCACCGCTTGCCGGACCATCCATACAACCGCTAGCGCCGCCCACGCAGCCACAACCGCTCCCCGCTCCCAGCTCCCGTTCAACACATCCAGCGTTTTCATCAGGAACAACGCCAGCGGCGCGAACAAGGACCCCAGCAGGAACCACCGGTCCATTTTCCGGTCCAGCTCATCGCGTTCGCGATTCTTGGCCTTGTAAATCATCACAAAGCCGAAATGTTGTTTCACCACGTGAAATTGCTGCCATACAAAGGCCGCCACAAAGAACGCGCCCGCATGTCCCGTCACCGCCGCCACCGGACCAACCAGCAGCAACGGCGCCACGATCCACAGGAACCACCCCAGTTTCTTCCGCTCGGCTCTATCGGCGTAGGTCCGCGTCACCGTCGCGAGCACGTGCGGTCCGTCGACCCCGAAAAACCATACCGCCTGCAGCGGCAATAGCGGAAATCCCGCCCACATCAGTGCTATCGCCGCGTACCCGGCCAGCGCCGATCCGATGAACCACGTCAGATCCTCGCGCCGGGAGATAATCCATCGCGCCCCAGGCTTGGCGCTTGGAACAGCCGCCGGGGACCCGATACTCGCCGCAGTGGTCGCCATAAGATGAGGAGAACCTCATCCCTCTATCGGCAGTCCTAGTCCCCGGCTTTAGCTATTACCGCGGAGCCCCGTTTAATTGAATATGCTTAACCTGCTACGCCGCGTTGGCCAGTCTCAGCATAGGGCGCTCATCTTGCCATGAATCTGAGATGAAGCTACCTTGCGATTGAGTTGAGCGACGCTATTGAACAGTAATGATCGCGCCGGGAAAAAAGGGCATCAAAGAGAAGTTCGAATTCACGGTGAAACCAAAACCGCACGTAATCGCGTTTTCTCCGCTCGGTACCTGGCTTGGAATCATGACGTTTAGTTGGAATAATCCGGGACTGATCAACGCGACAGAGGGTTTCGGCGTGGCGAAGCCGGAAATCCAGCAGGACACGCCGTTCGGAAGTGTGCCGGTTTGTGTTGCCGATCCTTGCACCACTGTTGACGTCACTCCTAATCCGAATAAATCCGAATGCAACAAGGATGACCGTTTCTCCGGCCTTCGCGGGCGTAGATGCTCCCGGAAAAAGTGTCGTGGGCCCCAGGAGACTATAGTCCAGGTGTCTCGCGGCCACGTGTCCTTGAACGTCGAACAGCGGAAACGCCGGAGAAGGAAAGCGGCTCGTCACCAAGAGGGGCGCGCTCGCGACCCCATTTCTGGTCACGATAAGCCTCAACAAATTTTGACCTAGGTTTATCGGAGTGAGCACGTTGATTTGATCGTCGGCGCAGCTCGGGTCCGTAGCGGCACTGCAGTAAAAGTAGATATAGGCCGAAGAAGTACCGCCGTTCGGCCCTTCGAACATGACGCTGTCGATCGCGCCAAGCGACGTCGGCATCATGCCGTTGGCGAACTCCGGTGCGTTGCTCCAGTTGACCCCGCCTGCCGGCGTATCCGGCGGAGCCAGATTCATCCCGTGTATCTCAATCCAGGCGTTCCCCGTAATTGTGGTCGCGCCATCGGCCATCTTGACTCGAGTGATGATCGGCGCGCCCGCCGCCGCGGTCGTAACCGTGCCTGTTCCCTTGTATTCATAGCCGGTAAAGCCGCTGTGGATATTGGAAACACTGAGAGAACCCGTTGCGCCCGCATATTGTCCGGCCCCGCCAACGATCGGGAAAGTGACGGGAGAGTCGTTGAAATTCATGAGAACAGTGATGCTATCGGTGCTATTGAAAGCAAGCGTCATGGGACCGGACGCCGTAATCCCACCATTGCTCAGCATATTGAAAGTGTTGTCGACTTTAAGCGAGCCGGTTACATTTCCTAATGAAGTGGAGCCCGTGATGGTGCCCCCTGTAAAAGAGCTTGAGCAAAGATCGCAAGTAGCTCCTGTGAAGTTCGTCAAATTCAGTTGTATGGTCTTGCCGCCCACCGTGATTGTCCCGGAGCCTTGCGGAGACTGCTGCAAGTTAAGCTCGTCAAACGAGCCGGTTGCGCCAGCGTAAGTTCCGGTTCCGCCCGTGATCGTGCCGCCGGTCCACTGCGGATCCGGAAAGGTGTTCCAGAAATTCGGATCGTCGACGGTAAAGCTGAAGCTGAAACTGTCGATTGCGTTGAAGTTCAGTGCGCCGGTGAATTGGATCGGTGTCGAGACGGGCCCCATTGGGCCGGGAGCGAGGCTGTGGAGTGAGAGCGTTGCACTGCCGAGGGATCCCGCAGAACCGGTGAGTACCCAGTAGATCTGATCCTCAGTGGTGTACGAGAAGTTAGGGTTTACGATGAAGTCGAAGGTAAAATTCGTTGTCTGCTGGGCGCATGCGGAAATCGCTCCAAGCAGTGCGACCCAGAGAATCCGGGAACTCTTTGCTTGATTCATAAGCGTGCCTTAACGATTCGGAGCAACAGCCCCAAAGGGCATAAACCGGGATTTCCGTTTTGGCCTCCGGGCTTTGGACAGTATACAGCAATCGCCTTGATCGAGACCAAGTTTTGCACAGCGATCGCCGGAAACGTTACCGGCGCCCATACAAAGCGAGCGGTACCCTTCCAGATCGGAGCGGACCAAAAACTTGGGCGCGTTTCAGCGCAATTCTCGGACAACTCCAGCGCCCCTCCTTCTTTTCTTCGCTACCCTTTCGCCCCGGCAAGCCGCCAGCTCTTACCCCGCCGGTAATGGCAGCGCCCAGATCCGCCGCAGAATCGCCGCGAACACCCGCCGCGTCAGATGGCCCTCGGCCAACAGAAGCCAATAGTACCGGGCGTGCTTGATCAGCCTGCCGCCGGTCTTCACCAACCGTTGCTGTAAGCTGGTCAGCGACCAATTCTCGATCTTCTTCGGCAGCGCCAGCCGCCGCCACGGGTTTCCAAGCTGTAGGCGATCAGGCTCAGCCATAGCCGCACTTCATTCGACCGGAATCGATGACAGCTCAGCCGCGTCATCTTCACCGCCTGCTTGCCTTCTGTGATCCATTGCTCCGCCTGGAAATCCACTTTCAGAAACGCGTTGAAACATAGCTGAAACGACTTGTTTTGCTTTTCACCCACGCGGTGTCTATCCTCCGTACCTGATTCCCTGCGTCGGAACCCGCATCGATAAAGGCGTCCGTGAGAATCAGAAGGGCAGCTCCGCCGCATTCAAAACGGAAATCCGGGATTACCAACGAACTAGCGCCTTGCGCGCCTCCAGCACCGTGCGCAGCGCCGTCTCCGCATCCGGTCCCAGCGCGGTCAGGTGCCCCATCTTCCTTCCCGGCCTCGGCGCGAGTTTCCCGTACAAATGGAGCTTCACCGCCGGCGAGCGCAGCGCCGCGGCCCAGTCCGGCTCACCTTCCGCCCACAAATCGCCAAGAAGATTCGCCATCGCTGCCGGCCGCAGCAGCTCCGTCGAGCCCAACGGCAGCCCGCACACCGCCCGCAATTGCTGCTCGAATTGGCTGGTAAGGCTCGCGTCGAAGGTCAGGTGTCCGGAATTGTGCGGCCGCGGAGCCAGTTCATTGATCAGCAGCCCGCCTCCCGGCTCGACAAAAAACTCCACGCATAGCACGCCCACTACATCCAGCGCATCGAGCACACGGTGCGCGATCTCCCGAGCCTGCTTGGCCACACCCTCGGGCACCCTCGCCGGCGCCAGCGACACGTCCAGAATATGATTCCGATGCCGGTTCTCGATCACGCCCCAGTCGACGCACGCCCCGTCTGCGCCGCGCGCCGCCACCACTGAGACCTCGCGCTCGAAGCGAATGAACTGCTCCAGCACCGCCGGAGCCCGCCCGATCGATTCCCACGCCGCCTCGGCCCCCTCCGCGCTCTCGATCCGAGCCTGTCCCTTGCCGTCGTATCCGAAATCCGCCGTCTTCAGAATCGACGGGCAGCCCAGCTCGCGCACAGCCCGCGCCAGATCCTCAGAAGTCTCCACCGCGCGGAACGGCGTCAGCGGAAAACCCGCGCGTTCCAAAAATGTTTTTTCGCGCAGCCGGTGTTGGGTGGTGTGCAGCACCGCGCCCGCCGGACGCACCGGAGCATATTCCGCCGCGGCCTGCGCCGTCGCCGCCGGAACATTTTCGAATTCGAATGTCACCACGCTGACTCCCGCGGCGAACCTTCGCACCGCGTCCAAGTCATCGTAAGCAGCCTGGATCTCGAGGTCTGCCACTTGGCCCGTCGGCGTGTCTTCGTCCGGCGAGAAGGTGTGCACCCGGTAGCCCATGCGCCGGGCCGCGATCGCGAACATGCGCCCCAACTGTCCGCTGCCCAGTACGCCGACAGCCGAGCCGGGAAGAACGGGTTTGGTCATCTTTAGTCGAGCGCGTCGTTAGTCCAGCAAATCGTTCATCACGCGGTCCGTCTGCGCGTCCCGCCATGCCCGGAGCTTCGCGCGCAACTCCCGTCGGCTCCCCGCCAGGATCGACACCGCAAATAAAGCCGCGTTCGTGGCCCCGGCCTTGCCGATCGCGAAGGTCCCCACCGGCACTCCGCCCGGCATCTGCACGATCGAAAGCAGCGAGTCCATCCCCTTCAGCGCGTGCGTCTCCACCGGCACGCCCAGCACCGGCAGCGTCGTGTGCGACGCCACCATCCCCGGAAGGTGCGCCGCTCCGCCCGCGCCCGCGATGATCGCCTCCAGCCCGCGGTCTTCCGCCGTCGAGGCGTACTCCGCCATCAGCCGCGGCGTGCGGTGCGCGGAAACAATCTTCTTTTCGAAAGGAACGCCGAAGCTCTCCAGCGTCTCGGCGGCGTGGCGCATGGTATCCCAGTCGGACTTGCTGCCCATGATGATCCCCACCAAAGGCTTCTGGTCCATCGCCTGTTACTGCCCTTGCGCGAGCGTGAATCCGGACTTGCCGTCGTAGTTGCTCAGGTTCACCGCCATCGTGATCTGCAGCCCCAGAGCCGCCACGCGGCCCAGCAGCGCCACGATCTGTTCCAGCGTCACCGCCGCGCCCAGGAACCGGCACCGGAACCCGTCCGTGCAGAACGTCTCGGGCGAGCCGTCAGGCCACACCTTCACGCCGCGGTTGGCGATCATCTCCAGCTTCAAGCCGTCACCCGACGCCTTGCCGATCGCCGCCGCCAGATCGGGCGCCTTCTTCGACGGCCACTCGATGTACACGTCCACGCCCGCCAACTCGCGCTTTGGAGCCGGACGGTCCGCGCTCGGCTTGATCGGCTTCATCGGCGCAGTCGAATATTCGGCCGCCTTCAGCGTGTGCGGCTTTTGTCCCAGCCGCGCCACCACCGCCTCGGCGAACTCCTTGGTCCCCACCTTTTGCTTGCTCTTGCCCACGGTGTAAATGTCGTAGGTGTGGACGCCGTCTTCCATGGTCTTGAGCCACGCATTGTGGATGCGCTCGCCCACTTCCGCCTGCCCGATGTGTACCAGCATCAGCAGCGCCCCATGCAGCAGCCCGCTGGGATTCGCCATGTTCTGCCCCGCGCGCCGCGGAGCCGACCCGTGAATCGCCTCGAACATCGCCGCCTGATCGCCGATATTCGAAGACCCAGCCAGTCCCACCGATCCCGCAATCTGCGCCGCCACGTCGCTCAGCACGTCGCCGTACAGATTCGGCATCACGATCACGTCGAAGGCCTCCGGCGTATCGGCCATCTTGGCCGCGCCGATGTCCACGATCCAGTGCTCTTTCTCGATATCCGGATACTCCGGCCCGATCTCGTCGAAGATCTTGTGGAACAGGCCGTCGGTCATCTTCAGGATGTTGTCCTTGGTGAAGCAGGTGACCTTCTTGCGCTTGTACTGCCGCGCGTATTCGAACGCGTAGCGCACAATCTTCTCCGAGCCCGGCCGCGTGATCAGTTTCAGCGCCAGCATCTCATCCGGCGTCGACTGGTATTCGATGCCCGCGTACAAATCCTCTTCGTTTTCGCGCACCACCACCAGGTCCATCACCGGGTGCTTGGTGCGTACGAAGGGATAGTACGACACGCACGGCCGGATGTTGGCGTACAGCCCCAGCATCTTGCGCGTGGTCACGTTCAGGCTCTTGTAGCCGCCGCCCTGCGGCGTCGTGATCGGAGCCTTCAGAAAAACTTTGGTGCGGCGCAAAGACGCCCAGGAACTGGGCTCGATGCCGGAAGAATTTCCCGACAGATATACTTTCTCGCCGACTTCAATCGTCTCAATGTCCAGCAGCGCTCCAGCTTCCTTCAGAATATGGAGCGTGGCCGCCATGATCTCCGGGCCGATGCCGTCGCCATGCGCGACCGTGATAGGGGTACGAGTTGCCATGAGTTGTTAAGGGAAAAGAGGCCAAATTCATACGATAGCATGGGTGCACGCCGAGTCTCATTTATCTGGCGGGTAAAGCTTCAAGCTGGGCCAGCCAGTCCGCGAAGTGGGCGCACTGCTGTCGCATCTTCTGAATGCCCACGGCACGCGCCGCCAGCGTCCCCTCGATGACCTTTTTGTAGCCGGGATAGACGTCGACAACACGCTTCGAAGGGGCGGTTTGAGGATCGTCGTTGATATCTTCAGGCGTCGAAAAGCCGTTGCGAACTTGATGAAGCCTGCCGGCGAGCGACGCCTGCCCAATCGATCGCGCGAAGGCGTCCGGATCGCTAAAGAGCAGACCTTCGTACTCGTGCAAAGAAAGGTAGGGAATCAAGCGGATGTCGGGCCGAAAATCCGGTACGCGCGAGCAGATGTCCTCTTTGACGGCGCGCTCAACGTGCTCTACCTTCTGAATATTCCCGAGTTGCTCCGGAACCGGTGTCCCCGGAAAGCCGCGACCCAAGCCGTAGTAGTCAATCATCGTTGTGCAATACGATCCTGGGTCCTGCTTGAGCTGCCTCAGAATATCCTTTTGCACTCGCGCGTACCTGGTGTCTCCGCCCTTGTGGCCCGGAATCCCCACAATGATCGGCGTGAGATAGACCTGCCGTGGCCACAAGGCCTCGGCGAGCGGCCCGCTGACGAAGGATTCCTCGGTTTGCCCCTCGACAATCACGTAGACCCGGCTAATGAGGCTCGCCTCCCGGAACGGGCTCCGGAACTCGCTCCTCGCGTGGTCTGCCTCCCAGGATGTTTTTCTGCCACAGCTCGCCGAGCGTATAATCCTCAAGCCATTCTGAAAGTTCAGCGGGATTGAGCCTTCGAAACGTCGACTCCCCGTGGGCCCGCTCGACCACGATGATGTCCTCTGGCGCGAACTCGTTGAGGAGCGTCGCAGACTGGGTGGATATGATCACCTGTCTCGAATCGCCGTAGTGCGCCACCGCTTGCTTGAACAGATTGCCAAGCAAGGTCAGGGCATAAGGATGGAGTCCGAGTTCGGGCTCGTCAAAGAGAACCGTGGCGGGCCGATTGGGCTGGAGCAGAGCCGTAGCCAAGCAGATGAACCGGAGGGTTCCGTCCGAGAGCTGATGAGCGCGGAATGGATAATCTGAATCCTTCTGTCGCCATTCCAACTGGATCATGTCCGGGCTCGTGGGGATTGGACGCAGATGGAAATCATCGAAGAACGGAGCGGCGAGCCGCACCACGTCTCGTATACTAGCGTAGCTTCGCGGATTCGTCTTTTGAATTCGGTACAGGAACGGCGCCAAATTTTCTGCGTTCTGGCGAAAGGTCTGATCGTCGTTGAGTGCTCTCGGGCGTCTAACGGCCGCATTGATACTGGTGTCGTGGAAATGGTAGACAACCCAGCTTGAAACAGCCTTGAATACGTGAGCCGGGACCGCATCCCCCTTATTCTTCAGTTTGGCTTCGAAGTGCCCCGAGCCCAAAGACTCCCGGTGGTTCGGGTCGAAGTTGCCCAAGAACACCGCGGTCTCGCTCGAAAAGACTAGCCGATTGTCCGGCGTGGGAACGAGAGAAAACTCGTAACCGTTCTTGCCGAAGTAAAGTTTCGCACCGAAACGCTCAGTGACTTTTGGTCCAAGGTAAAGGCAAGCATCTGCCCCACCTTCGATAGTTGCTAGAGCTACCTGAAGCCGTTGCTCGATCAACTCTCTCAGGAGCCGGAAGAAACCCACGAAGTTGCTCTTGCCCGCGCCATTGGCGCCAATCAAAACGTTCAACGCGCCCAGCGGAAAGTCCTCCAGCTTCCGGATGGACTTGTAGCCCTCGATCGTCAGCTTCTTGATGGTTTCGGCCATTCGAGCGTTCTGGCTCTAGCGTATCGAACTCTCGATGCTGCCACCAAGTCCCTCACTCCCCGCCCCCTCGCGATTGCTGCTAATATTCACGGATACCGTTAGATGTGCGGGATTCCCCGGTCGCGGCCTTTCCTCGCGGCGGCGCTTTTGCTCGTGGTTGAAGTGTCCCTTCACGCCCAAGCCTGCGTCCCCGCTGAACTGCGCGTCTTCGTCGTCGATGCCGACCAGGCTCCCGTTTCCCAAGCCCTGGTCCACGCCATCTCTCCCGATATCGCCCTTCCCAATCGCGCCACCACCACCGCGGGATTCGCCGATTTCACCGCTGTCGACTGCGGCGCCTGGGACGTCACCGCATCCAAGGATGGCTTTGAAACCACCCTCGCCGAGGTTTTCCTCACCAGCGGCTCCAGCCAGGCGCTCACCATCGTTCTCCGCCCCAAGCGCCAGTCCACCTCGGTCGACGTCACCGCAACCCAGCCGCCCGTCGAACAAAGCGCCGCGCAGAACAACCAAGTGCACCGCACCGAGGTGCAGGATCTCCCAGGCAACCCCGCTAACATCACCGAGTTCCTCCCCATCGAGCCCAGCGTCGTCCGCACTCCCGACGGCGAAGTCCGCATCGACGGCGCCGGCCAGGAGCGCAGCATGCTGGTGGTCAATCAGAGCGACGTCACCGACCCGGCCACCGGCAAGTTCGTCCAGGACATTCCCATCGATGCCATCGAAACCATGAACGTCTTGAACGCGCCCTTCCTGGCGCAGTACGGCCGCTTCACCCAGAGCGTCGTCGCCGTGGAAACCCGCCGCGGAGGCGAAAAATGGCACGCCTCCCTCAACGATCCCTTCCCCGATTTCCGCGCTATCGGCCCGCACCTCCTCGGTCTCCGCACACTAACCCCGCGCCTGGTCTTCGGCGGTCCGCTCATCAAGCGCCGCCTCTACTTCATCAACTCGGCGCAGTATCTCCTCCAGAAAATCCAAAACCGCACGCTAACCTTCCCGCGAAGCGTTTCCAAACAGCAGACCATCAACTCCTACACCCAGCTCGACTACATCCTCTCCGACAAACAAATCGTCACCGCTTCGTTTCACTGGAATCCGCAGCAGATCAACTTCGTCAATCCCAATTTCTTCACCCCTCAACCCACCACCCCCAGCTACTCCCAGCAGAACTTCGCCGGCACGCTGCTCCACCGGCTCGCGTTCTGGAACACCCTGCTCGACTCCAGCGTCTCGCTCCAGCAGTTCAACGCGGCCATCGGCGCGCAGGGCAGCGCGCCCATGATCCTGGCTCCGCAGGGCGACGCCGGCAACTTCTTCGGCACTCAGAAGCGCATCGCCAAGCGCCACGAATGGCTGGAAACCTGGTCGCTCGCGCCCTTTCACCTCGGCGGGACCCATCAGGTCAAGATGGGCTCCTCGCTCACCGGCCTGACCGATGCCGGCCGCTTCGATTACCGCCCCATCGAGATCCAAGACGCCACCGGGCTGCTCGAGGAAATCATCACCTTCACCAATCTGCCCGGCTTCAACCGCACCGACCGGGAGGTCACCGCCTACGCCCAGGATCACTGGTCGCTGAACTCGCATCTCTCCATCGATTTTGGCGGACGCATCGAGCACCAGCGCCTGGCTGAGAGCCTGCGCATCGCCCCGCGCGCCGGCGTCTCCTGGAGCCCCTTCGCCGATCAGAAGACGGTCCTGCGCGCCGGCTACGGAACCTTCTACGACCATCTCCCGCTCGATATCTACGTCTTCGGCCGCTATCCTTTGCGCACCATCACCGATTACGCGCCTGACGGCAGCATCCTCGGCGAGCCCCAGCAATATGAGAACGTCATCGGCAGCATCGACGGTCCCCGCTCCTTCCTGGTCCATGGCGGAGCCGCCGCCGGAGCCTTCTCACCCCGCGGCGCAACTCTCAATCTTCAGCTCGAGCACAGCTTCACCTCGCGCTTCAAGGCCCGCGCCGTCTACACCGACAATCGCGCCGTGGGGCTGGTCGTCCTCGATCCCGAGCCACAGGTTCGCCAGATCGTGCTCAACGGCGACGGCAACTCACGTTATCGCCAGTTGGAGATCTCCGGCAAGTACACGCTCAAAGGCGGTCAGCAGTTGAACGCCACCTATACGCACAGCCGCGCCGAAGGCAGCCTCAACACCTTCGATGGCTTTCTCGGCAACTATCCCAGCGGCCTGATCCGCCCCGACGTCTACGGCAACCTCCCCGCCGACGTGCCCAATCGTCTGGTCATCTGGGGCCGCGTGCAAGCCCACCTGTGGGACCTCTACCTTATGCCCTTGATCGAATTCCGCTCCGGCTTCCCCTACGCCGCGCTCGACGCCATGCAGAATTACGCCGGCATCCCTTACAGCGACGCCACGCGTTACCCCGAGTTCTTCTCGCCCGACCTCCGCGTCATGAAGGATGTCAAGGTCGCGCCCAAGTACACCGCGCGCCTGTCCATCACCGCCTTCAACATCACCAACCACTTCGACGCGCTGGCCGTCCACAACAACATCGCCGACCCGCAGTACGCCCTGTTCTTCGGCGAATGGGGCCGGCATTACCGCTTCGATTTCGACGTCCTCTTCTGACCCGCGGCCGGAGGGAGCGGTTTCCTGCGACGAATGACCGAACCTCCGCTCGGCCCGGCGGGCACCCCGGTCGCGGCTCTGAAGGAAAAGCGCCGAGCGACGTCACAGGTTGTCCCATCCGGCCCCACCGGAGGCAAAGCTGAGCCGCGACCAGAGGGAGCGGATGCCTTGCTAGAACGAAACCTTCAGCCCCAGTTGAATCTGCCGCGGCTGGAATCCCGCCGTCGATGAGATTTTCCCGAACTGCGGAGAGTTGATGTCTTGGTCGCCGACAAAGAAACTCGGGTGATTGAAAACGTTCAGCGCCTCCAGGTACAACTGCATTCGGATGATCTGGCCGATCGCGGTCTCCTTGGACACCTTCGCGTCCATGTCGAAGATCTGCGGTCCGTCGAACACGTCCTTTTGCAGCGTGCCGATCTGCTCCGGATTTGGGTTATAGAAGAGCTGCCCGTTGAACGCCGGCTGTCCGAACGGCGCCACGCCCCGCCCATCCGGTCCGATCGCCGAAGCCGGTACGATGTATGGCCCGTTCCCCGACATCCGGAACGTAATCTGGTTCGAGAGCTGGCCCATGTTCTCCAGCGTAATCGCCTCGTTGTCTCCGGAGAACGCCTCGCGCAGGAACGTTCCCAGTCCCGAATAAATCGAAAAGGGCGGCCCCGACGCCCACGTCACTGTGCCGCTCACCATCCATCCACCGATTACTCTGTTCAAGCCGCGCGCATGAATATTGTGGCCTTCCCCAAACGGCAATTCGTAGGAAAAATTCGCCTTGTACTGATACGTCAAATCCACCGGCACGCGCGACCGCTCAATCTTCGGGTTGTTGATGTCCATGAACGGATCGAAGCGGAAGTTATCCGTGCCCGGGGCGTCGCTCAGCCACTTCTCCCACACAAAATTGGCCTGGAACTCCAATCCCCGCGCCAGCCGGCGCCGCGCCTCCAGTTGCAGCGAATCGTACACGGAGTTGCTGAAGTTGGTGACGTACAGCGCGCTCATTGCATTGGGATTGGGAAAAAAGCCCAAGCCGGGATCGTTAGTGTACGGCCCCGCGAGGCCATTTACCTGATACAGCGATCCGAGCTCCGCTACCTCGCCGTTTTGAATGTCCGAATCCACCGTGGGATCTGACAGGAAGCCGCCGCCCAAGATCCCGTTGAACACCGGCAGCGGTTTGCTCCCCGGAATCGAAGAATTGTACGCGGGATTGAACGTTCCCGTTTTCGCCTCCGCCAGAAACCCGTTCTGCCGGGCGTTCAAAAAGTCCGTCAAAAACGCCGGGGGAACCTGCTCCTGGTTGTCATCGAATCCGCGCAGCAGCTTGGTTGCGTGATTCCCTACAAACCGCGCCTCCAGGATCGTGCCCTTGATTTCGTGCTGCACCGTCAGATTGAAGGTCTGAACGTAGGGCGTGCGCAGATTCGGATCGAGTAGCGCGTAAGCCACGCCCGGGTTCTGAAAATAACCCTGGTCGAACGACAACGGCACCTGGAAGGCTGGAGTGGCAAAGGTCGGGCGATCCGTGCTCATGAAGCCCGAAAGATTGAACTGCTGAATGAACGTGGACAAACCGGGATTCGTGCCCGTGAATCCCTGCGCGACGTTGGTTGCTTCGTCCGTCACGTAGTTGATCCCATACCCCGCCCGCACCGAGGTCTTTCCGTTCCCAAAGGGATCCCACGCGATTCCCACGCTCGGCCCGAAATTATTCAGATCCTTGTGATAGAACGGCCGGTCCACCGAATTTCCCGTAAAATACAGCGAGCTGTCGGAAAGCAGCGTCTGCTGCGGTGTTCCCACCACCAGCGGCTGCAGCGCCAGTGAATCCCGCTCATTTACCGGCGAAAAATAGTCCCAGCGCAGCGACGCCGTCGCCGTCAGCCGCGACGTGATCTTCCACTCGTCCTCTCCATAAAACGCCAGGTTGCTGTAAGTGAAGTGCCGCAGATACGGGGCGCCGGTTACAAAACCGGAATTCTGGCTGGTCACGTTGAACGTCTGGTTGGCATTGTCGAGCAAGCCTGCCAGCGAGGCCAGCAGCGAATTCGCCGTGTCCAGAGCCAGTGGACTGACGCCTGGAAGCTGATTCCCTGACACCAGATTCTGTGTCTGATACTGCGACTCAATCCCGACATTGACCTGTTCGAGCGTTCCCGTCGTATCGTAGCTCCGTGTATAGTTCCCCTGGTAGTACGCCCCGAATTTAATCGTGTGCCGCTCATGCGTCCACGTCGCGTTATCTTGTCCGATGTAGGTCCGAGTGGTCCGCCCCTGTGAAAGAATCGGCGATGATGCCAGCGGATCCGGCGAGTAATAGATGGTCCCGCCAATTAAATAGGGAGGCACCGTCGTTCCCGGCAGGTATCCGAAAGTCGCGGGTGCAATGGTCCCTCCCACCCGGACCTCGTTGGTGAGATTCGGCCGCGGATTTGAGCGGTAGGCCACTGCCAGGAAATTGCGCGCGTCGTCATTCTGGAACGCCGGAATCGGGCTGTAGGACACCCCGACATCCGGCCGGTCTACTTGGTCGCGGGTCCACAAATAGGTCGCCGAAATCGAATTGGTCGGGTTTATGTAATAGTCGAGCTTCCCTTCCGTCTGATCGCGCGACTGGTTGGCGCGAACCAGGTAACTGTAGCCGGCCGTATTGAGCAGCAATCCCGGAAGGCTGTCTCCTACGCGAGTGTTGTTGATGTGGCTCGGGTCCGGAACCCCGGCCAGAAGCCGATTCATCACCGGGTCCGTAGGTAAGCCCGCGCCTCCCGCTGCGAGCGTCAACACGTTAGCCTGCTGCACTTGCCCGGTGGTTTGATTGATATAACGGAAAATCCCCTGCCGGGCCGTCGACGTCGGAATGGCGGCATCCTCCGGCTGCTGGCTCTTCAGCCGGAACAGCTCATACGTGGCGTAGAAAAACAACTTGTCTTTCTTAATCGGCCCGCCCACGTTCGGCGAGACCTGATTCAGATTCAGCCGCGGCAGCGGATTGCCATCCTGATTATCGAAAAAATCGTTGGCGGCGAAATCGTTGTTACGATTCTGCCAGAGCGCCGAGCCGTGAAACTCATTCGTTCCCGAAGGAGTCGTAAAACTGACCTGCGTCGCTCCGCCTGCTGCTGAGGCGCCTTCATTCGACTGCACCACCGTGAACTCCTGCACTTGGCTCAGCAGTGGCTCAATTGGCGTGTAATCCAGATCGCCGGTGCGGATAAAGTTGTCCTGGATATTGATTCCGTCCAGCGTCACGCTGCTGAAACTCGACCGCTGCCCGTTGATATCGGTCTCGTATCCGTTGGCATCGGCGCTCGAAACGCCCGATTGTGTCGCGATGAACTCAAGCGGATTGCGGTCCCCTACTGGCAGCCGCTCGATCTGCTCCGCCGTCACCGTCGTTGAAATCTCCGGGCTGGTGGTCTGCACGGTTTCAAGACCCGCCGTCACGCTCACCTGCTGTCCCGCGATCGCCACCTTCAGCGTGATCCTCGCCAGATCCGTCGGCCGCGACGGGTCCACCTTCACGTTGTCGAGCTTGTATTGTTCAAATCCTGGCGCGTCAATCGTCAGGTCGTAGAACACCGGCCGCAGCGTCTGCAGCGTGAACAGCCCCTGGCTGGTGGTGACCGTCGTCGCCACCGGCTTCGCCCCCCCATGCAGCCTCAGATTTACCGCCGCCTTGGCGATCACCGCACCCGTCGGATCGACCACGGATCCCGTGATCCATCCCGTATCCTGCGCCTGCGCCGCGATACCAAAGCCGAGAATTAGAGAGAAAAAGAGCCCTAACCGCATACGTATGTAGGCAGTCTAGCATCCGCAACGATTGTATGAATCTCCGAACAGAGCCGCGACCGGGGTGCCCCTTGGGCCGAGCGGTTTCCTGCGACGAATGACCGAACCTCCGCTCGGCCCAGCGGGCGCCCCGGCCGCGGCTCTGAGAGCAAAAGCGCTGAGCGACGTCACAGGTTGTCCCATCCGGTCCCACCGGAGGTAAAGCTGAGCCGCGAACCGGGGTGCCCCCTGAGCCCAGGGTCGTCTGGATCCTATAACGTCGCGTCCGCCGGCCGGTCCTCCGCCGGCGGCTCCACAATCTGATACTTGTCCGGAGCCGTGAACCGCACCGTCTTCACCTCTCCGCGCTCGCCCAGCGGCCCGATCTCTTTGCCGTTCAGCCGCACCTCGATGCCGCCCGCGTTGCCCACCTTCATCTGCGCCGCTTCCGGAGCCGCCACCGTCTTGGTCTGGCTCGGCTGCAGGACCCCGGAGAAGATCCGCTTGCCCTCGCTGTTGGTGATCGACAGCCACACCTTCTCGGTCGCCTCCAGATTCAGGACCACGTGATTGGCGTCATCCGGATCCCGGGTCGCCGATACCTCCACCCGCGGCTGCTCCACGTCAAAACGGCGAGCCGCCGCCTGGTTCGGCCGCACTCCCGTAACCGCAGCCCGTTCCCGCTGCCGCGGAGCCTGCGTCCACCAGCGGTAGAATCCCGAACAGGCCAGCAGCGCCAGTGCCAGCGCCGCCACCGGCAGCCCGATTCTGCCGCCCGAAAAATATCGATTGGAAGCTTCCACGATCGGATCCAGCACGCGGATCGCATGGCCCGGTGGAACCGTCCGCTCGATCTCTGGTTCGATCACCTTTGGCAGTTCCACGCAGGTCAGCGAGTTTATCCCCGCTTCCAGCGTCTTCACCGGTACACCCAGAACCGCCGCGTACTGCCGTACGAAGCTCTTGTAGAAAAATGTACCGGGAAGCTTGCTTAAATCATCGGATTCGATAGCACGGAGATACCCTTGCGTAAGGCAGAGATCCTCCGCGATCTCTGCGATGTTCCGGCCTTGAGTCTCTCGCGCGCTCCGAAGAATTTCGCCAACGGAGGTCATAAGAAGATTAAGCCCTACCTGTAAGAAATATAAAGGTCACCGGGACTTCCTCCCCGGCAGCCGTACTATCATACAACAACAAGTCCATGTCCGCCGGAGCCCCCGTCAACCCCCCTGGAATCACCCCGCCTCCCGTGATTTCGGTCCCCGTGATCTCTGTGGTGGTAGTCACTTGGAATCGCCGCGAGCTCCTCCTCGCTTGCCTGGCTTCCTTGGCCCGCCAGACCCATCCCAGCTACGAAGTCATCGTCGTCGACAACGGCTCCACTGACGGTACTGTTGAAACAGTTCAGCGCCTTGCCGAGTCGTACCCGGTCAGGCTGCGCCTCATCGTAAATCCTGAAAATCGGGGCTTCTGCGCCGCCAACAACCAGGGATTCGCCGCCTCCCAAGCCGAGTTCATCGCCCTGCTCAACAACGACGCCGAAGCGGAGCCCGGCTGGCTCACCGCGCTTGAATCCGTAATCCGCCTGTATGACGACATCGGCATGGCCGCCTCCAAAATCCTGGTCTGGGAGGACCCCTCGCGCATCGACAAATGCGGCCATCTCATCTATCCCGACGGCCAGAATCGCGGGCGCGGCTCCGGCCAGCTCGACCGCGGCCAGTTCGACCGCGTCCAGGAAGTCCTCTGGCCCGACGGATGCGCCGCCCTCTATCGTCGTGCGATGCTAGAAGACGTTGGCTTTTTCGATGAGGAATTTTTCGCCTACGCCGATGACGCCGAGCTCGGCCTGCGTGGCCGTATCGCCGGCTGGCGTTGCTTCTACGCGCCGCAGGCCGTGGTTCGCCACCACCGCGGTGCGACTCTCGGAATCGGCTCCGCACGGCGTCTCACGCTGATTGAGCGGAACCGCGTGTTGCTGGTTGTAAAGCTGTTCCCGTGGAACCTGCTTTGGGCAAACGGCGCATACCATCTCGCAAGAATCGCGGCGGGCCTGTGGGCAGCCGTCCGGAGCCGGGGGGAGCTGCGCTATTACCCGGGAGCCCAGGGCAAACTAACGGTAGCAACGGCCCTCATCCGCGGCAAGTGGTCGGCCTTGCCGATGATTCCCTCGATGCTCCGCAAGCGCCGGGCCTTCCGAACCAAGCACCGGATGACCGATCGCCAGATCCGCTCCCTGCTGCTCCACTACCGCATCAGCCTGAAGGAACTCTCCGAACAAGCGGCCTAGCCGATCCGCACCTGCAAGCCGATCCACATCCGCAAACTGAGCCGCGACCGCTAGGAAGCGGTTCCGCCTGCCCCGCCTGCGGCCACTCCGAAGTCCGCGTCCTGCTCTCCGCCACCGACCGCCTCTATCGCACCACCTCCAAAGTTTTCCAGATCGTCGAGTGCCGCAACTGCCGCCTCATCCGCCTTCACCCCGAGCCCACTCCCTCCGAGCTCAGCGACTACTACCCGCGCGATTACTGGTTCGTTCCCGAAACCTCCGCCGTCGACCGCCTCGAACAAGCCTACCGCCGCTTCGTCCTGCGTGACCATCTCCACTTCGTCGAGCGCGCCATCCGTGAGTCCTCCAGCCCGCAAAGGCGCGGGGACGGCCCGCAAAGGCGCGAGGACGGCCCGCGGAGCGAAAGCTCCGGCGCACCGGGCTCTGGTTTGGGCGTTTTGCGGGCTTCAGGAGAGCCGAGCGAAAGCTCAGACGGACCGGGCTCTGGTTTGGCCGTTTTGCGGGCGTCAAAAAAAGAAACCGGCGTCGTGCTCGACGTTGGTTGCGGCGGTGGCCTGTTCCTGCAAATGCTGCATGAGCGTCTCCGCATCCCCGTCGTCGGCCTCGATTTCTCCCTCGAAGCCGCCAACGTCGCCTGGCGCCGCTCCGGAGTCCCCACCGTCTGCGCCACTCTTTCCCGCGCGCCTCTGCCGCCCGAGAGTTGCTCCGCCATCACCATGTTTCACGTCCTGGAGCATCTCTACGATCCCGCCAGCTATCTCGAAGCCGCCCACGCCTTGCTCAAGCCGAACGGCCGCCTCATCCTCCAGGTCCCCAACGCCTCTTCTTGGCAATTCCTCCTTTTCGGCGCGCGCTGGAACGGCATCGACGTTCCCCGCCACTTGATCGACTTCCGCAAATCCGACCTCGAAGCCCTGCTCGACTCCTGCGGCTTCGAAGTCCTGCGCTACAAGCATTTTTCTCTGCGCGACAACCCCGCCGGCATGGCCACCAGCCTTGCGCCCGATCTCGATCCGATGGCTCGCCGCCTCCGCCGCATCTCCGAAACCCCGCGCCAGCGTCTCTGGAAGGATCTGGCGTACCTTGCCTTAACAGCGGCTTCGCTGCCCTTCTGTATCCTCGAAGCCACCTGCCGCGCCGGTTCCACCATCATGGCCGAGGCTCGCAAGAAGTAGGAATGTACAGCCACGCGCGCTCCTTGCTCCCGCGCGGGCTGCGCAACTACATCCTCCATTTCGAAGCCAGCAATACGTAGCTGAAACCAAGAAGAAGCAAGAAAA
>CAWISY010000286.1:0-49658 GCA_963838455.1 Bryobacterales bacterium | reverse complement strand
TTTATGTTTTGTGTGACGCTTCTTCAACTTTCAGTTTCGTATTCCTCCCCGGCGATGCGCAGAAAGCCCCGCTGCTTGAGAAGATCGCGCGCCAGACCTTCCGCGCCAGCGAGATCGTCAATTCGCTGCTGAATTTTTCGCGCACCTCGCCGACCGAATTCGCCTCGCTCGATTTGAACAAGATCGTGCGCGAGACGCTGACCCTGGTGGAGCATCAGCTCTCCACCGCCGGAATCGCCGTGAATGCCAGCCTTAGCGAGACGCTCCCGCGCATGCGCGGAAATTCGGGCAAGCTGCAGCAGGTTTTGCTGAACCTGTTCCTGAACGCACGCGACGCCATGGAGTCGGGCGGCCACCTGGCTGTGGCGACTTCCCACCGCGACGGCGCCGTGCGCGTGACGGTGCAGGACTCCGGCTCGGGCATCGCCCCGGAGAATCTGAAGCGCATCTTCGACCCCTTCTTCACCACTAAGGGCGCCCGCAAGGGCACCGGCCTGGGACTTTCGGTTAGTTATGGAATCGTGCGCGAGCACGGAGGAGATATCGAAGTCGAGAGCCTCCCTGGCCGGGGAGCGAGCTTCCTGCTGGTGTTCCCGGAACTGGCGCAGGCCGGCCCGGCTGTCCAACCAGGCTTAGCTGCGCAGCCGGAACCTCGGCCGGCACCCGTGTTTGCTGCACCCGCGGCGGTGTCATCGATTTCGTCGCCGTCAATTTCTGCGCCAACGATTCCTGCACCATCGATTTCTGCACCCCAGGCAGCTCCCGTAGCATCTGTATCTTCGGTTCAAGTTGCGCGCTCTGACGGAATGATCCACTAATGGCTGAAGCCTTGCTGAACCTGCCCCCTGACATAGTTCCCACTGAAACCAGCCGCGGACGCATTCTGGTCATCGACGATGAACCCGATATTCGCGAAAGCCTGGATGTCCTGCTTTCCCAGGAAGGCTATCAGGTAGACTTGGCCGCCAACGCCACGGCCGGCCTGCATCGCCTGGAAAACAGCCTCTACGACCTGGTGCTGCTCGACTTGATGATGCCGGACAAGAGCGGCATGCAGGTGCTGGAGGAAATCCGCGCCCGCGACCGCGAGACGCCGGTATGCATGATTACGGCGTATGGCTCGGTCGAGGTCGCCGTGGATGCGCTGAAACACGGCGCCAACGACTATTTCCCAAAACCGTGGGACAACGAGAAGGTGCTGCTGGAGATCGACGGCCTGATCGCCAAGCGCCGGCTGGAGCGCGAAAACACCGAGCTCAAGCGCGCGCTGCGCCAGCGCTACAGCTTCCCCAACATCGTGGGCAAGAGCGAGCGCATGCTCAAGATCCTGGACCTGGTGACGCAGGTCGCCATGAGCCGCGCCACGATCCTCATCACCGGCGAGACCGGAACCGGCAAGGAGTTGATCGCCAACGCGATTCACGCCCATTCGGCGCGCAACGACCATCCCTTTGTTCCCGTGCACTCCGGATCGGTGCCGCCGGATCTGCTGGAATCCGCGCTGTTCGGCCACGTCAAGGGCGCCTTCACCGGAGCCACAGCCTCGCGTAAGGGCTACTTCGAAACTGCGCACCGCGGGACCATCTTCTTCGACGAGATCGGCACCATTTCGCTGGAGACGCAGACCAAGCTGCTGCGCGTCATTCAGGAGCGCGAGTTCATGCCGCTGGGCTCGACCGAAACCATCAAAGTCGACGTCCGCATCGTCGCCGCCACCAACGCCGATTTGAAGAAGCTGGTGGAAGACGGCCGGTTCCGCGAGGACTTGTATTACCGCCTGAACGTGATCAACCTGGCGCTGCCGCCCCTGCGGGATCGCAAGGAAGACATCCCCGCGCTGGTCGATCACTTCTTCACCAAGTACTGCCGCGAGAGCGAAAAGTTTCTGGATGAGCATGGCCGCTCGCGCCTGAGCTTCGAGCCAGACGCGATGCAGATTCTGATGGATCACTCCTGGCCCGGCAACGTGCGCGAACTGGAAAACGTGGTCGAGCGTGCGGTGGTCCTGTCTTCCCAGCCCTCGGTTCCGGCCGACGTTCTGCCCGAGCATCTGCTCGAATCGCGCGGTCTCCGCGTGCGCCGCGATGAAAGCGGCAAGCTGGCCCCCGACGCCTCCCTGTTCGAGATCGTAGCCGATTACGAACGCCGCGTGATCATGGACAAACTCGAATCCTGCGAGTGGAACCAGACCGCAACCGCCGAAGCCTTCCGCATCCCGCTGTCCACTCTCAATCAGAAGATCAAGCGCCTGAACATCGAGATCAAGAAGCGCGGCGGGTGAGCGCGCTTAGACGTTCTCTGCGGTGAGCTCAACGGAACAGGGCCGGGTGCTACGATAGGACGTTCTCATCAACGTTAATCAAAGTTCCTCAAAGGAGAGACCATTTGAGAACCGCGAAAAAGGTTACCATCAACCACATCCCCATCACCAAAGCTCGCGTTAATCTTGGCGCGGTGGTCAAGCGCGCTCACCTCAAGGGTGAGTACTTCATCTTGGAGAAGGATGGTATCCCGGTCGCCGGCATCATGGGGGCGGATGAGTTGGAGGACTACCTCGAACTGCGCGATCCGCGAGTTATCAAACAGCTTGAGGAGAGCAAAGCAGATCAAGCGGCAGGACGAGTGCGAGATGCCTGGGAATTCTTGGACGAGCTCAAACGCGAACGGGCAGCCAAGGAGAAACGGATCGGGAGGAAGTCAGCCAAAACAGCCTAGGCAGCATGGCCCCGCCTTTCCGAATCATCGTTACAGCCGGTCTCGCCCGATCGCTCAGGAAGCTAACCCGCAAGCACCCTGAGATCGTGGAAGTTTATCAAGCGGCTCTGGAAGCCCTCCAGGCCGATCCCACAAATCTGACCCGCACGCACGACATCAAGAAACTGACTGGGGTAAGAGCAGGAGATGGACAGTGGCGCATCCGGGTGAGGCAGTACCGGCTCCGCTACGACATCAATGGAGTGACGGTTACTCTCCAATCCATCAACGATCGGAAGGATGCGTACCGATGACGGAAGCGACAGCCTAAGAGAGTCACTCAGCCATGAAAGAACGACAAGTCCTTCATGGGAAAGTGTTTGCGATTTCGGGTCCACAGATCGGCGCCGTGTACCGAAGCGGTGGCCGCTATTAGAGCGTCGCCGAGCGACAGACCGTGGCTACGGTGATAGTGAGACAGATAGTTCCCCGCTACGCGCCCAATTTCCGGGCCAAGGGGCAAACATACCAGTGCATTAACAAGCCGAGTCAACGCTTCCAATTCGTTCGGGCGTACGCCGTGCCAAAGCTCAGCCACAGTCACCGGCGAACAGGCAAGAACCTCGACGTCATCTTCAAGAGCACTCCATGCCCGAGCAATCGAGGCGTCGCGTCCGCGGCTGACTTGGATGATGATGTCGGAGTCGACGAGAATCATTCTTTGCGCCGAATGGGCTCGGAACGGTGGTCCTTGCGAAGCTCCCGAACGTAGGCAGTGGAATCCCCGATGTCGTCCCTATCCTTCCAGATACCAACGATCCCTTGCATCGCCGCTTTTCGCTCGGCTGCCCGGCTGAGGTACCTCTCACGTACGGCCTGCCGCACCAGTTCTGAGACTGTCGTATGGCTTTCCCGGGACCGCGCCCTGAGCACAGTCCACAAATCATCGTCGAGATAAAGCTGGGTTCGTTTCACGATGTATAGTATACATCGTCAGGAGGCGGCCCAATCTCATTCCGCTCCATTCTCCTTCAGCCAGTCCCCGGAGACAATCCTTTGCGACTCATTCACCGGCAAGATGTACTCGTACACCCAGCACTTGACCCGCTCCCCGCTGGCGAGTACCGCTTCGGCCTCGGTCCTACGGTACTCGTCCGAGCCTTCGTACTGGTCGAGCTCCGTCAATGCCGCCGAGTCTCGTAGTTCGAAAAGATCCCCCACCACCCGATCGTCACCCGATCCGCCCAGCAAAATTCCGGGGTACCAGTCGATGCGATACAGCCGCGCCTGTACGTGCGCCACGCCCAGATACTGCGAGCCGCGACGCAGCAAATCGGCGTGCGCATTGGTGCAGCCGTAGCGCAGCGTGCCGTAGACCCACAGGTGCTCGCTTGACATCTTACTTGACATGAGGCTAACCCTAATCCTATCATCGGGTTTAGGGCAATGATTTTTGCGGGGATGGCAGGCGCAGAATCTCGGGGAGGACGCTTTTGATCAAGCTCGACATCATTAACGAAGTCGTGAACAAGACGGGCATCACCAAAACCAAGGCGGAGATGGCCGTAGAGACCGTTTTCGAGAGCATGAAACGGGCTCTAAGCCGTAGCGAGCGCATTGAGTTGCGCGGCTTCGGCATCTTTAACGTCCGTCCACGCAAGACGGGAATTGGCCGCAACCCGCGCACTGGCGCGGAAGTCGCCATCCCGCCCGGCAAGGCGGTCCGGTTCAAGCCCGGCAAGGAGTTGCAGACGCTGCAGTAGTTTCCGCAAAGGGCCGGCCGCGGCCAGGCTCCGTTTTGCGGGCTGCTCCAAGAAGTAGGTTGTGTCCACCAACGGATATCCCTTGTTGCCGGAAGCGCCGCCGGAACGCGACCTGTGGCTGGTCACGGAAACTCAAAGGCCGTACCAGCGCTATTGGCTGCACATCCTGCTGCTTCTGCTGACGCTGCTTTCGACCACGATCGTCGGCGTGGGCTTGGCGCGGAGTTTCGACCATAACCGGCCCTTCGATTTCGATCCCGGCTTTCACCGCTACGTCGAGATGTGGCACGACCCCTCTTTTCTGCTGCAGGGCCTGCCGTTCTCGCTGACGCTGCTGGCGATCTACCTGGCGCATGAAATGGGGCACTACCTGGCCGCGCGGTATTACCACGTGGACGTAACGCTGCCGTTCTTTCTGCCGGCTCCTACGCTGATCGGAACCTTCGGCGCGTTCATCCGCCTCCGCTCCGCGATTCTATCCAAGCGCATTCTGTTCGATATCGGCGTGGCCGGCCCGCTTGCCGGCTTCGTGATGCTGATCCTGCCCATGGCAGTGGGCGTTTCCATGTCGAAAGTTATTCCGGGAATCGCCGTGAACGGGGATCTCATCTTCGGCACGCCGCTGATCCTGCGCGTGTTTGAATGGGTGCAGTTTCCGGGAGTTCCCACGGCCAATATCTACCTGCATCCGGTGGCTCGCGCAGCCTGGGTGGGGCTGCTGGCGACGGCGCTGAATCTGCTGCCCATCGGGCAGCTCGACGGTGGACACATTCTATACGCATTCCTGGGCGACCGCACCAAGCTGCTCTCGCGCATCTTCGTTTTTCTGCTGGTGCCGCTGGCGCTGGTGACGCACACCTATAGCTGGTTGGTATGGGCCACGCTGCTGTTCTTCTTCGGCCTGCGGCATCCCAGCATTTACGATCCGCGACCGCTGGGACGCGCGCGCAACTGGCTGGGAGTGGCCGCGCTGGCGATGTTCGTTTTATCCTTCATGGCGGCTCCGATTCGTCCGGGAATCTGACGATCTTGATCCAGTGAAGATCTCCGCCACGATCATCACCCTGAACGAAGAGCGGAACGTCGCGCGAGCCATCGAGAGCCTGCGCTGCGCCGACGAAATCGTGGTGGTCGACAGCGGCTCAACCGACCGCACCACCGAGATCGCCGCCAATCACGGCGCCCGCGTGGTGGAGAGCGCCTGGCCCGGTTACGCCAGCCAGAAGAACCACGCCGCCTCGCAAGCCTCCTATGATTGGATCCTGTCGATCGACGCCGATGAATCCTTGAGTGAAGCTCTGGAAGCCGAGATCTGGCGCCTCAAGAAAGCCGGCCCGCAATACGACGCCTACACCATGCCGCGCATGGCCCAGTACCTGGGCCGCTGGATCCGCCACTCCGGATGGTATCCCGACCGCAAGATCCGCCTCTACGACCGCCGCAAGGCAACCTGGGCGGGCAAGTTCGTTCACGAAACGGTTAGAGTCCAGGGCAAAGTCGGGCATCTGGACGCGAACCTGTTGCACTTCACCTGCGATTCGCTGTCGGAGCATCTGCGCACAATGGATCGCTACACCACGCTGGCGGCGCAACAGTTGCTGGAGAGCGGAGAAGCCGTAACCTTCACGCGCATTCTCCTAACTCCGCCGTGGACTTTTTTCCAGACCTACGTTCTCAAGCTCGGATTCCTGGATGGTGTGGAAGGATTGGCCATCGCCAACATGGCCGCGGTGTACAACTTCGTCAAGTACGCCAAGGCGCGGTTCATGAGCACCGGTATTCTGAGGGGGCCGCATGTTTGACGTCCTGATGTTTGATCTCTTGATGTTCTTGGGCGGACTGCTGATCGGCAGCTTCTTGAACGTTTGCATCTACCGCCTGCCGCGCGATCTTTCCGTCGTCCGGCCCAGGTCGCACTGTCCGGAATGCCGCCGCACCATTGCGTGGTACGACAATATTCCGGTGCTGAGCTGGCTGTTCCGTGCCCGGCGCTGCCGCCATTGCTTCACCAACATTTCGTGGCGCTATCCGGCGGTGGAGTTCGCTACCGGCCTGGCGTTCCTGCTGAGCGCGACCGCGCTTGGGCCGGGCATGAGCGCCGCCAAGTACGCGGCTTTCTCCGCGATCATCATCGCGCTGATCGTCACCGATCTGGAGGATCGCATTCTTCCCGACGAATTGACTTTGGGAGGGACGGTTCTCGGCCTAGCCCTGGCGCCGTTCGCTTCAGCCGAGCCGGGGCCGATGGCGCTGATCTTCTGGCATCAACTGAGCCCGCCGTGGATGCGCCTGGTGGACGCCGCTTTCGCCGCCGCGGCGGCCAGCGGCCTGATCTGGCTGATCCCGTGGGTTTACCAAAAAATCAAACATCGCGAGGGCGGCTGGATGGGCCTGGGAGACGTGAAGATGATGGCCATGATCGGCGCGTTCCTGGGACTACGCGGATCGCTGTTCACCATTTTTCTGGGCAGTTTACTGGGCGCAGTAATCGGCTACTCCTATATGTGGTTCAAGAAGAAAGATCCGTCCAGCTACGAGCTTCCCTACGGCAGCTTTCTCGGGCTGGCCGCACTGATCCTGGCGGTGTCGAGCGAAGCGGTGGTTGGGTTGCACCGCTCGACGTAGGGCTGCTAGCGCCAGTCCCAAAAAATCTTGCAATCCTCGATGTCGGTACTCTGCGTGTAGCGTCCGGGCAGGCCGAGGGTCTCCACGCGGTCGTCATTGTTGCAGATCTCGATAGTCGCGAATTTCCCCGCGGCCACTTCTTTGTCGAGGAGGGTGGTCGGCACCACGTGCATCTGTTCGGCGACGTCCGCGGGAAGATCCACCAGCTTGTGCGAGTCCACGTACTCCATTCCGGGGAGCGGGATGCGGCGCAGCAGGAAGAATATCTGTTCATCGGCGTACAAGGGCGCTTGCGGAGGCGTCACTTCTCCCACCTTTTTGGCCACCTTTTCAAGAGTCGACCAGCGATAATCGGTGGCCGCATCGACGCTGATTTTGGTGAACGCCGCCGCCATGACCAGCGCCAGAACCGCTGGATAACGCCACGGCAGGCTCGCGCTGCCGATCAGGGATGCGATCGCGTACAACCCGATGCTTGAAAGAATCGCCACAAACGGAACCACAAACAAGTAGTAGCGGCCGAAGGTGGGCCGGGGGATCATCAGATAGGCGCCCTCGGCGGCGGCGAGCCACACGCACAGCGTAAATTCGTGTTTCGTGCTATCGGCCCAATTGCTCTTGCTCATGATGTAGGTGAGCCCCAGACCGGCCAGGAAGATCAGCAGCGCCGTTTCGTAGCTGGTCATCCATGCCGTGGCCACATCCAGGTTCTGTTTGCCGGAATCCGGCCAATCCGTGGCGCGATACAGGCCGTGATACTTCAACACTCCGAAGATCACCTGCTGCGGGCTTTGCGCGAACAGCCACGCCAGTGGAAGAAATGGCACGGTCGCGGCTGCGGCGAAGGCAGCGGATCGGGTCCAGCGGCCTTGCTCCGCGCGCAGCCAGGTCCAGACCACCAGCACCAGCGCAAAGGGCGCGGTCAGCAAGGAGCAGGCGCAAGCCGTACCCGCGCATAATCCGGCCAGAGCGCAGTCCGGCGTAGACTGTCGCTCCGCCGCGAGCACCGTGAAACGAAATGCCGCCACCACCAGCAACAGGCACACCGCATAGGGCTGCGCGATGGTCCCGAACCACAGCACCGTCGAGTTCATCGCCACCAGCACCAGTGCGCACAGGGCTGCGGCCAGGCGCCAGGATCGATCTGGCACGCGTTCCAGCACAAACATCGCCGTCAGCAGCGCCGCGCCCACCAAGGCCATCGAGGAAACCACGTGCGGCACGCGCCAGGTCTCGCCCCATGTGGGGCCAAGGACGCGCATCAGAGCCGCGTTGAAGTAGGCGTAGAGAGGCGTCTGGGGATGCAGAAAGTCCAGGTAGGGGCGCTTGCCGCGCAGGATCAATTGCGCCGCCAGCAAATGAAAGCCTTCGTCCCAAGCCAACGCCAGCGTCTGCGAGTACGCGAGGATCCCGGCCAGCAGAACTCCCGCAGCGGCCCACAGCACGCGGAGCTCGCGCGGCTCCGCCCGAGTATCAGACGGCATGCAACAGTACCTTCAGCACTCCCTTCCTTGCCGCGCGCTTGAAAGCCTGCGGCGCACGGTCCAGCGGGAAACGGTCCGAAATCAGATTGTCGACGCGCACCTTGCCGGAAGCCAGCAGTTCGATGGCCGGCTCGAACCGCCCGCAGCGCGAGCCGACTAAAGTAATCTCATTGACAATCGCCGGCGCCGTATCGATCTTGACCAACCCGTGCACGGTTGATTTCATGACAACGGTGCCGCGCGGCTCGCACATGGCGATGGAGGCGCGCAAGCCTTCGGCGGAGCCTGTCGCGTCGACCACCATGGGATAACTGGCTTGCGGAGGATGCTTTCCCGAAACTTCTGCGGTGATACCCGGCCGCTCGACCAGCTTCATTTTGTCCTTGTGCCGCCCCAGCAGATGCACCTTCGCCCCGTGCGCCGCCAGCACCTGCGCGATCAACAATCCCAGCTTGCCGTCGCCCAGCACGGCCACGCGAGTTCCGGCAGCAATCGTTACCTGGTCGAGAATCTCGCAAGCCGCTGCAACCGGCTCGATAAATACGGCCTGCTCGGTGGAGAGCTCGTTAGGGATGGCGCGGAGATTCGCGACCGGCAGCGTGAGGTATTCCCGAAACGCCCCGGGATGTTTCACGATGCCGAGCACGGTGCGACGCGGACAATGCCGCCCGAGCCCTCGCGCGCACCACTCGCATTTGCCGCAGGCGAGGTTGATCTCGCCGGCGACGCGCTTGCCGATCCAATGTTCGTCACCGTCTCCGGCGTCGGTGACCTCGCCGGTGAACTCATGCCCCGGCGTTCCGGCAAAGCCGTAATAGCCGCGCTGCAGTTCCAGATCCGTCGAGCAGATGCCCGCCGCCAGCATGCGGATGCGCGCAAAACCACGCGGCACGCGAGGTAATGGCTGGCGGCGCACCTCCACGCGTCCCGATTCCAAGTGAACAGACAACATTGGCGTCTAATGTTCTAAGGTAGCGCAAGTGTTTTAAGGTAGTGCAAGGAGGGGCGTCCAATCCGGCCCGAACTTCACGCCGAGAATCAACTGCAGGACTTCTTCGTAGCTCTGAATCCCCGCCTGGACGCGATTGGCCTTGAGATAGCCGTTGTAGATGCGGCTGCTGGCCTGCTGGATCACCGGACTCAATCGCGCCCGGCGCCGCTGATACATGGTGCGAAGATCCTCCAGCGGTCCCGGCCCCAGCCGCCGCACCGCGGTTTTAGGCGGCGCCAGCTCATCGATCACGAACATCCAGCCGCTATATTGATCCGGAATCGAGCCATGAAGGCATGTGAGCCATCCCACGAAGCTCGCCTCTGACTCATCGCCATAACCGGCCAGATGGCCCCATTCATGCGCTATGTCCATGGGCCGTTCGAAAGGCAGCGCGCCGGATTCAATCAGCGTCTCCAGAAAATATGGGTCGGTCATGCCTTCGACGCCGGAGCGGCGGAAGAACGGATTGAGCAGAGTCCGCTTGGGTCGAGCCGGAATCGCTGGATTGCCGTTTCCCAGATCGCGCTGCACGCGAGCGAAGGCGTCGGCTAACGGCGATTCAATCGAGCCCAGCGGCGCCCATCCCCTTGCATGCGCCTCATCGTGGAGGGTATTGAGACGGTCGATCGCCGTGTTGGCGAGAGCCAGAGCCGCCTCCGCCGTAACGGCTTGCGCGTCGTACTGCAGCCGCTCTGTGAGCGGGACGCGGCGGTAATTGAGGCCCCACAGGAGCAGGAATGCGAGATAAAGCGCGGCGGCCCAGGCAATGGTTCGCCAGGCGATTCCCTGCCAGCTTTTCCTGCGCATGTCCCGAAACGCCAGCATCGCCCACGCCGCGATCGTCGCGACGATCAAAACGTCGAACAACGCGAACGGGACGAGGTTGGAGGCGCGGGTGAGCAGATGCTGCACGTGCAGATAGAATCCGGCAGAATACCAGCGCTCAATGAAGCTTCGCGGGATCGGCAGCAGAAAAGCGGCAATCGCCGCGAGGACCAAACCTGCTCGAGAGCGGGAAACAAACATCCAGCGCTATTATGATCCCATAAGGGAGGCGAAATTGAAGGCGATTTTTTCGTTGGCCGTTCTGTGCTTTCCTCTTTCCGGCTGGGCGCAGGTCATCATGATCGGCGGCGGCAGTAACGGTAGCTACACCATTAACGGCAACGGACGGATCTCGGGCGGGCCCGCGCCGCTGGGACAGCGTTCGCTGAACGTGGGCAGCCTGGAAGCCAGCCTCCGCGTGGATCCGGGCACCAGCGGGCCGCCCGGGTATATCAGTTTCAGCTACTCCGGCCGCAGCACCGCGGACATCACCTACTTCACCCGAACGTTCACCGACAGCGTGAATCAGGAGATCTTCGGGTACGAGGTCCTGTTGGAGCAACAGCAGCCGGGAAGTTATCTGGCGACGTTCAGCAAGGTCTCCATGACGCCAAAAATCGCGGCAGATGTGGGCCAGAACTGGAGGGATTGGTCGGTGCGGGATGTGCAACTGCCCGAGCCGAAGGTGGTGCATGACGGGGACGTGCTCAGCGTAGGGCTGATGGCCGATACCGCGAGCGGCTTTACGATGACCGATGAGATCACGGTAAGACCAAATGCTCCACCGGTGCCGATCGTGGCCCGCGGGGTGCCAGTGTACAACGGCGCGCCGCCGGTTTCCGGACGCGGTCCGGCGCCGACGGTCACAGGTCCGGCTCGCGAATTCGCCGCCTCGGATGCGGAGATGCAGATTCAGCGACCGCGGGTCACGCTCAACGGCGACGTTCAGTCGACTGCGGCGGCGGCGTCGACCATCAGCGGTTCGCTGGTTTGGCTCTATCTGCCTGGTCACGGGCGCTATGTTCTGTCGCTGGCGCCGCGGCCGGAGCTGAAGTTCAAGCAGGCGGGAGAAGTCAGAGGAGGGTCAGCGAAGTTTACGCTTGTGAACGACACGATCACCATCGAATGCCCGCAAACGATTGCTCCGGGGCATGCAGCGTATACGCTTTACGTGCTCTATGACCCGTTGTGGGAACCGACGTCGAGCCGGCAGAAGGGGCAGTCCGCGATGGGCTCCGTGAGCGCCGGGGAGCTGGCGCAACTGGAGGTCCAATGAGAGCGACTCTGTGCATCGTCACGCTTTGCTCTGCAGCAGCCTGCATGGCGCAGGGCTTCGGCGGCGGCATCGGTTTCGGCAGAGGAGGCGGTTTGACCAACGGCGGCGTGGGAACCGGCGCCTCGGCCAGCGGAAGCGCGGTCATCATGGCTGGCATGCTTTTGGGGCCGCGCAATCTGGGCGCCGGCAACCTACAAATGGAGGTGCACGCCGGCGCCGCCGCCCGGCCAAGCGGCCCTCTGCCCAGCTTTCCCTTTACGTTTCATGCCGACAGCCGTTCCGGAGTTTCCTACTTCAGCGCCACTTTCACAGACTCGGTGAAGCACGAGCTGTTCGGCTTCGAAGTTCTTCTCGATCCGCAGCAGAACGGCGGTTATCTGGCTACCTTCGCAAAAGAGCCTTCCAGCACCCTGCAAGTCGTGAACTCGGATTGGAGGAACTGGACCATTCGAGATCTGCCGTTACCGGCTCCGCAAGCTGTCCACGACGGCGACGTCATCAGCTTTGAACTGGCGTCGAACCCTTCGAGTGGGCAGAAGCTGTTTTGGGATGCCAAGATCGGTCCGTTCACGCCGGGCGGCCCCGGAAGCGGGGTCCGAGGCGCTCCGGCGCTTTCCCCCCGCGCGCCCTCTGTGCCCACCGTCGATGGAACGGCTCGCGAATTCACCGTCGCGGATGTGGACATGCGCCTTATACAACCGCGCATTACGCTCAACAACAAGTTGCAGCCGGCCTTGTCGACTCCGACTGCCAGCGGCTCCCTGATCTGGCTCTATCTGCCGGACCACGGGCGCTACGTTCTCTCGCTCGCGCCACGGCCGGAACTCGACTTTAAACCGAGCGGCGAAGTGCGCGGAGGCTCGGTCCAATTCACGCTCGACGGCGACGCGATCCGGGTGGAATCTCCCATCGAGATTGCGCCCGGCCACGCCTCCTACATCATTTACGTGCTGCACGACCCCCAGTGGGAGCCGACTTCGAGCAAACAGAAGGGCCAGCCGGCGATTGGATCCGTTGCCCCGGGCGAGCTCGCGAAGTTGCGCGTCCCGTAATTTTAGAAAGCCAGCAGGCGCTCGGCTTCCCGGGCGACGTCTTCCACCTGCGGCAGGGTCTCATGTTCCAGGGCCGGGTGATACGCGACCCAGGTATCCAGCGCGGCCACGCGTCCCACCGGCGCATCCAGCGAGGTGAACAACTCATTGGCGATGCGCGCGGCGATTTCGGCTCCGAAACCGAAGCTCATCACGTCTTCGTGAGCCACCATCACGCGGCTGGTCTTTTCTACCGATGCCCGCACGGCGGCCCAGTCATACGGCGCCAGCGTTCTCAAATCGATCACTTCAATCGAGACTCCCGGATGGTTCCGCTCAATCTGCGCGGCGGCCATCAGCGACTTCTGCACCAGCGCACCGTAAGTCACGATGGTCAGATCCGAGCCCTCTTTGACAGTCTTGGCTTTGCCGAACGGGACCATGTAATTCGGTCCAGGATGCGGCGAGCGGTTATAAACTTCGCGGTAGAGCTGCTTGTGCTCAAGAAACAGCACCGGATCCTGGCAACGAATCGCCGTGCGCAGCAGCCCGCAAGCATCCAGCGAATTCGACGGGAACACCACGCGCAAACCGGGAATGTGAGTGAACAGGGATTCGCCGCACTGGCTGTGAAAAATCGCGCCGCCGGTCAAATAGCCGCCGATGGCCACGCGAATCACTACTGGAGCCGAGAAGCCGTTGTAAGAGCGCCAGCGCAGCGTGGCCAGCTCATCGCGGATCTGCATCATCGCCGGCCAGATGTAATCGAAAAATTGGATCTCGACCACGGGCCTCAATCCGCGCGTGGCCAGGCCAATGGCACGGCCCACGATGCAGGCCTCGGCAATGGGAGTGTTGAAGACGCGCTGCTGCCCGTACAGCCGCTGCAGCCCGAGCGTGGCTTTGAATACGCCGCCCTTGCCCTTCACCTCGTGCATGTGCTCTTCGCGGCTGACATCGGCGACGTCCTCGCCGAACACCAGCATGTTCGGGTTGTGCCGCATCTCCTCGTGCAGAGTCCGATTAATGGAATCGACCATGGTCCGAGGGTGGCCTTCGAGCTGCGGCTGAGTCTCGAATTCGCTCGAAGCCGGATCGGCGCGGTCGGAGTATAGGAAACGGAGCACCGAACCGGACTCGGGCACTCGAGCCGTCAGCGCTTCATCACTCGCCCCCATCACTTGCGCGTCGACCTCCTGCTTCAACGCATCCAGCGCGGCGCGGTCCAGAATACCCTCCCGCAACAGCCACTCCGGGAAATGCGTCAGAGGATCGCGCGCGGCTTCGGCATCGCGCTCCGCCTTGGGCTTGTACAGCTTCTCGGTGTCGGAGAGCGAATGCGAATAAGGACGGATGCAGGAGGCGCGCACCAGCACCGGAGTCTGCTCCCGGCGGCAGTGCGCCACGGCTTCGATCATGGTCGAATACGACTCCAGGAAATTGGTGCCGTCGCATTCGAACACGCCCAGATGCGGAAAGCAGCGGACCAGGCTGGCGATGTTGCCTCCGGCCGTCTGCCGCTCCACCGGCACTGAAATCGCGTAGCCGTTGTCCTCGATCAGGTACACGATGGCGTGGCGGTCCAGGCAGGCCACGTTGAGCGATTCCCAGAACTCGCCTTCGCTGGTGGCGCCTTCCCCGCTGGAGACCATGGTGACCGCGTCGGATTGCGGATCCAGCAGCCGGGTCGCTTCGGCGCAACCCACGGCCTGGACAAAATGCGTCCCGGTTGGCGAGGCTGCCGCGACGATGTGCAAGCGCGGCGAGCTCCAGTGCGAAGGCATCTGGCGTCCGCCGGACTGGCGGTCCTCAGACGAACCCACCGCTTGCAGGAACATTTCCTTCGGCGTGATGCCCAGCGTCAACGCCAGGGCGCGGTCGCGATAGTAAGGATAAAACCAATCGTGGCCCGGGCGCGTTGCCATGCCGGCCGCGACCTGAATCGCCTCATGCCCGGCGGCGCTGACCTGAAAATAGATTTTGCTCTGGTTCTTGAGCACGATCTCCCGGTCGTCAATACGGCGGGAAAGATACATCAGACGGAAGGCCCGGATCATCTCTTCCTGTCCCAACGATGCGGGCGTTTGAAGGTCGGTTACCGTGCTGGTGGCCATGGAGTCCCTAGATGAGTGTAGCAACCTTGTCGGAAGATGAGGAAGGCTTCATCTAGGGTATTACTATAGCTCTTTTTTCTGCATCGGATAAGGCCTGCTGAATCTCTGCGGAGCTGGGCGCGACCGGGAAAAATTTTATGAACTCGCGCTCAAATCTCTGACTCAAGAGGGGGACAATGGCCCCGGCCCTCTCGCCTCCGCACGTCGCGCTGATGCCTACGACGAAGGCAAAATTTGCCCGCCCCCCCTCAATGATCACTGGCCGTGCCTCCGACACCAGGTAGACGCCCGGGGTTCCTGCGGGGACCACCTGCATCGCAACGCTCGGACGGTCGCCGTTCGCCAGACGTCCGGCGTGGAGGCCGGTTGCCGAGATCTGCGCCGACAACGGATCGGCACAATCTTCCAACCGCACCGCGAACAGCGCCGCAGTCTTCTTGACGTACTTGACTCCGGGTCCGGCCGCGACCGGCGGTCCGATGGTCAGAGACAATCCAGCCGCCGAGGCCATCGCAGTCAGGGCCGATGCCAAAAGGAATGCTTTCACCATTTCCAGGCCAGCTCCTCTCTCCAGAGTTTCAACGTATCCGGATCGAGTCGCAAGGCCTTCTCGGGCGAAACGGATTGAGGAAGCGGAACCAGAGCGACCATACGGTTATAGACGCGCTGGCGCAAGGAAGGTGTGACGCGGGGGAGCAAATGCCACAGCGTCAGCGTGTCGCGCACGCGGGCTTCGGTGAGGACCGAATCGATTGCTGCGGCGTCGCCCTGGGAATCGAAACGCGCCAGCGCGTCCTGGAACTCGGCCGAGGCGTCGTCGAAATACGGAGTCCCCGGGCCACTTTTCGCGCGCGTGCGGCAACTGGCTCCGGCGGGCACCAGCGACTCGCGCCCATCCCATTCGAGCGACACCCAGCCGAGCGTCACCCGCAGCAGCCCGTTGCCTTCCTCGTCCGCCTTCATCGTATAGGCGCAGCCCAGGTCGACCGCGGTGCTGGCCGAGGTGTCGACGAAGAACAGCCGCGGTGGCGCGGAGACGCTAGCGCTGATTTCGCCGCGCGCCAGTTTCATCCGCTGCTCGCCGGGCTTGGCCGAAAGCAGACGGACGCGCGAGTTCGGCTCGACTGTGACCGTTCCAATATCGCCGACGCTCAACGTCGCGGTCGAGGAGGCTCCGGTTTGCAGCCAGTCGCCGACTGCGATTTTGCCCTGCGAGCCGTCGCCACGAACTACGCTCCAGCTCGGCTTCGGCGTGCGCGTGCGCTGCCACGCCACTGCGCCGGCCGTGAGTAGCACGGCCGCGGCCATCGCCCAGCCCCACATCGGGCGGAAACTCCGGGGAGGCTGCGCAGGAGCCGGCCGATCGAGCTCGGCTTCGATCGCCTTCCAGATCGAATCGGGAGCCTCTATTAGAGGGAGCTTTCGAAGCTGGTCACTCATTTGAGCCCCTCCAGTTTGCGCGCCAGCATCTTATGCCCGCGATTGAGCCGCGAGGCCACCGTTCCCATGGAGCAATTCATCGCCGCGGCCATCTCGGTGTAGGAAAGGTCCTCGAAATGGCGCAGCAGGAGCGGCAGCCGGAACTTGACCGGCAGCGACGACAGGGCGGCTTGAACCGAGCGCTCTGTCTGCCGACGAACGAGGTCCTCTTCCTGCGCAGCCGGCGCGGCCAGAGCCTCGGCGCTCGCATCGAGTTCGCGAGGTTTCGCACGCCGGGCCCCGTCCATACAGGCGTTCACCACCAGCCGGTACAGCCAGGTGGAGAACCCCGCGTCGCCGCGATACTGCTGGATGCCGCGAATCAACTTGAGGAACACCTGCTGGGTGGTATCGGCGGCGGCTGAGGCGTCGCCATGAAAGAAATACAACGCGATCGAATACACCTTGTCCTTGTAGGTTTCGTACAGCACACGAAAAGCGTCCCGGTCGCCGCGGCGGCAGGATTCGAGGATTTCCGCGCTGATCTCGCGGCCACCTGAAGCGGCAACCGTGGAATTTGACGCGACCACTATGGATTTAGACGTGGGACCGGCTCCGTTTCTTCCGCCCTACGTGGATATAATAGCGGAGACTTCAGGAGGCTCTTCTTGCGATTCTTCATCTTCGTTTTGTGCTCGGCTTTATGCTCGATTCCGGCGGCGTTTGGCGCCGATCCCGTGGGGCAGATCTACGATCAGCAGGTCAGCTCGGTTGAGCGTGAGGTGCTGGCGCTGGTGCAGGCCATGCCTGCCGACAAATTCGACTTCGCGCCCACCAACGCGGCGTTCCCTGGAAGCAACTTCACCGGCGTCCGCACCTTTGCTCTGCAGGCTCGCCACGACGCGACCATGATCTGGCGCATCGCCGCTTCGGTCGCGGGGGAAAAGAACCCTCCGGTCGAGACCGGCCCCGGCGATAACGGCCCGGCCAATCTCACCACCAAGGACGCCATCGTCGAATACTTCAAGGGCGCAGTCGCGTATGCGCACAAATCTATGAGCTCCATGACGCAGCAGAACATGCTGGACCAGGTGCCGTCGCCTTTCGGACCGGGAACCACCACTCGCTTGGCCGCCGCCGCGTTTTTCGGTCTGCATAGCTACGACCATTACGGACAAATGGTGGTCTACGCGCGCATGAACGGCGTGGTGCCTCCGGCCAGCGCGCCGCGTCCGGCTCGCGGGGGCAAGGGTGCGCCTAAAGGCCAGCAGTAGTAGATTGTATGGAGGCTTTTCCCAAGAGGTGAACATGCGAGTTTCCACGTTGATCGTCGGCTTAGTCATGTGCGCATGCGCAGCGTTAGCGCAAACTCCGGCTGCGATTGGCCCCGCCGGTGACGCCGCGCGCGGCCAGGTCATCTACGCAGGCAAGGGCAACTGCGCGAGCTGCCATCGGATCAAGGGCGTGGGCTCGCGCATCGGCCCGGACCTGAGCGAAGTGGGCTCGCGTCAGCCTGCTCAGCTCTCGACCAAGTTGACCAATCCCGACGCGGAGATCCTGGCGGCGAATCGACCTTATCACGTGACGCTCAAGAACGGCTCGCAAGTCAACGGCCGCCTGCTCAACATCGACACCTTCACCATTCAAATGATCGACGACAAGGAGAACCTCCGCAGCTTCGTCAAGACCGATCTGCGCGAGTTCAACTTCGTCACCAAGTCGCCGATGCCTTCGTATCAGGGCAAGCTGAGCGACCAGGAGATCGCCGATGTGGTCGCGTACCTGGGCACTCTTCGTGCGCCGGGTGGTGGCCGAGGAGGCCGCGGCGGAGCAGGAGCCCCTCCGGCAGGCGCAGCGGCAGGTGGTGGGCGCGGAGCCGCTACTCCGGCGCAGGAGCCGCACTAACTGTCCTGAAGCCGCCGAAGGCGGCTATCCTGAAGTGGATGGCAGCCAGCACGCATAAGCCTCTCGTTGCGCCCGCGGATATCCCGCGCCGGGCGCGCTTCCAAGCCCGCCGCACCGAGAACATCGTCGAAAGCGTCATTCGCGAGATGACGCGTCTCTCCGCCCAGCACAACGCCGTCAATCTCGCGCAAGGATTCCCCGACTTCCCTGCCCCGGACGTGATCAAGAAAGCTGCGGCCGACGCCATCGCCGCCGACGATAACCAGTACGCCATCACCTGGGGACAAAAGCCTCTGCGCGACGCCATCGCAGCCAAGTACAAGCGGCATTATGCGCTGGAGCTCGATCCCGAACGCGAGCTTACCGTTTGCTGCGGCGCCACCGAAGGGATGATCGCGTCTCTGCTCGCCGTCACCAATCCCGGCGACGAGATCATCATCTTCGAGCCGCACTATGAAAATTACGGCCCCGACACGCTCCTATGCGGTGCGGAGCGCAAGTTCGTCCGCCTGCATCCCGTTACCGGAAGCTTGGACTGGCGCTTCGATCCCGACGAATTGCGCGCGGCCTTTTCGCCCCGCACCAAGGCCATCATCCTCAACTCGCCCGGCAATCCTCTGGGCCAGGTGTTCGACCGCGTCCAGCTCGAGATCATCGCGCAGCTCTGCCAGGAGTTCGATGCGCTGGCCATCACCGACGAGATCTACGAACACATCATTTACGACGGCTCGGTTCACGTCCCCATGATGACCCTGCCCGGCATGCGCAACCGCACCATCATGGTCAACAGCATGAGCAAAACCTACGCGGTGACCGGCTGGCGGGTGGGCTGGGTGGCAGCCGCCCCGGATCTGACCGAATCGATCCGCAAGGTCCACGATTTTCTCACCGTCGGCGCCGCGGCTCCGCTGCAAGCCGCTGGAGCGGTTGCTCTGGCTCTGCCCGATTCCTATTACGCAGAACTCGCCCAGGATTACCAGGGCCGCCGAGACCGAATGATCGATTCGCTGGAGCGGGCCGGCTTCCGTTGCTACCGGCCGCGGGGAGCGTATTACGTCATGGCGGACATCTCCGGGTTCGGGTTCGACAATGACGTCGAGTTTGCGCGCCATCTGATTGAAAATGTGGGGATTGCCGCGGTTCCAGGCTCCAGCTTCTTTTTTCACCCTGAGGAAGGGGAGAAATTAATCCGCTTTTGTTTTTGCAAAAAGTATGAGACCCTAAAGTTAGCAGATGAACGTCTCTTAAGAATTTAACCTTACTCCTAGACCGGGGAGGTATGTGGATGTTTTCGAAAGTCTTACTCCCGGAATCGGTGACTCGCCAAGACGGCGCAGGCCCCGAAATCGAATTAGAAGAGTCGAGCCAAACCCTGCTGCTGACTCTCGGTATCACCCGCATCCTTGAAAAGGAGATCCTGGACGTCTCGGTCTGGGGTTCCACAGACGGCCGGTACTGGCGTCAGATCGCGGCTTTCCCCCGCAAGTACTATTGCGGGACGTACTCCATGGTGATGGACTTGAGCCGGCATCAGGGTATCCGCTACGTTCGCGCCCAGTGGCAGATGGGTACCTGGGATATGCAGGAGCCGAAGCCTCTGTCCAGCTTCTACCTGCATGCCGAGGCTGTGAAGCTGCAGCACGCCGGCGCAGCGTGAGTGAGAGCCGCTTGAACTAGAGTCGATTGATCAGGCTGGCGACGTAGCCGGCGCCGAAGCCGTTGTCGATGTTGACCACCGTCACGTTGCTGGCGCAACTGTTGAGCATGCCCAGCAGCGCGGCCAGGCCGTTGAAGCTCGCCCCGTAGCCGACGCTGGTCGGCACGGCGATCACCGGCGCCGCCACCATTCCACCCACCACGCTCGGTAACGCTCCCTCCATTCCCGCGCACACCACCACCACGCGAGCCTCGCTCAACCGTTCCCGGTTGTGCATCAGGCGATGGATTCCAGCCACGCCAATATCGGGAATCAGATCGACTTCGTTGCCCATGACCTGCGCGGTAACCTGCGCCTCTTCGGCGACGAACAGGTCACTGGTTCCGGCGCACACCACCGCGATTTTGCCCTTGCCGAGCACGGTCCGGTCCCGCCACACGCGCACCGCGCCGCAAGCCGGGAAATGTTCGGCGTCGGGATGCTCGCGCAGGAGCCGTTCCGCGGTTTCGGCCGAGGCGCGGGTTACAAGTACGTTACTGGCGCGGGCCAGCAGCGACCCGACGATCGCCGAGGCCTGCTCCGGAGTCTTCCCCGTTCCGAAAACCACCTCCGGAATCCCGTGGCGCAGGGCGCGATGATGATCCACCATCGCAAATCCGATGTCCTCGAAGGGGAGATGGCGCATCCGCTCCAGCGCCGCATCCACTTCTACCGCTCCCGCGCTGACTTGCTCGAGCAGCGTCCTTAACTGACCGGTGTCCATACGTAGTCGAGTTTAGCTTACTCACTTAAGGACACCTATCGGTACCGGTTTCGAATACCCCCAAATGGGCCATCGGGAACCCCCCTCAAACACCTTGGTCCCGGAGCGGAGCCCGGTCATAATGGCTCTACACCAAATGACCTACAACACGAGCAATCTCCCCCAGCTCTGTATCGAAGTAGGACTAGACTGCGTGACGTGCACCTCTTCGACCGCGCGAGAGCTGGCTCGCGCCTGTCCGGGGCTGCCCGGCAAGCTGGTGGCGCAATTGTTCGTGCAGATCCACACGCATTCGGCGTGCGCGCAGATGCATCGCAATTTCGCTCAAGCGTATGACGCAGCCCAAGAAGACGTTCTGATGACACCCAAACGGATGCCGGTCGCGAGCGCGAGGACGGCTAGAGCAGCGGCCGCAGCGGCCGCAGCGGCAGCGTGATTCTCCTACGGAGCAGAACCGGCGGCTTCCAGGCACCCCGTCAACAGCACGCGTTCGATCTGACTCCAGGCACTGCCGCCCTCGAATCCGATGCGCCTCAGCCGGCCTTGCGCGATTTATGCGCGCTTCTTCTTTTTGCCTTGCTCGGAGACGAAGCGGTGCGCCATCTTGAGCAGGTCCCGCACGATCTCCTCGTTGACCCGCGAAAGGCGCACCAGCACGGACGGATAATCTTCGTAATGCGGCTTGATGTAGTAGGTCTCCGGATCGCCGGCGAGCAGCTCCGCGCGGCGGTCCAGATCGACGCGTACCAGCAGCGAATCGGGCTCGGCGGACTTGTGCGCCGGCGTGCAGGCGAACATCTTGCCGTTGACCTTCAGGGAGCCGGCTCCGAAGCTGGTGGACGTCTCGACTCCCGGCAGCTCCCGGCCGAGCTTCCACACCGTCTCGAGCGTGACGTTCTTCTTCAACAAGACCTTCTTCTTCAGCAACACCGGCCTCGCCGCGACTGCTCCTCCCAGCGCCGGTCGGAGAACTTGCGCCACTCTGCGGCGGAGTGCGCGGTTCCGTGAATCGCCAGGTGCCGCTTGTAGGCGCTCTGATCCGCGATCTCGTCCAGTATGCCCTTGAGGATCGCCCCGAACTCACGCAACAGTCTCATGCTTCCTCCACCTCATGCTTCTTCCGCCTCATGCTTCCTCCGGAAGACCCGAGGCCACGAACGGCGTCTCCGTGCTCTTCGCTACCCTCACACCACCAAGAAGCCCCATCCACACGCGGATCGAATCGATCAGGATGGCCGACACCATCACCAGGAAGGTTCCGGTGACGGCGGCGTCCAAGCGGTCATTGAACACTAGCGCCGCAGTCGAGGCCGTGTGCACTCCGGCTTCAAGCATGCGCGCATGCGCCAGAAATCCCAGCGCCGGCGCGGGCGCGAACATCTTCTGCCAACCCGCGGTGAACGTCACCAAGGTCAGCCACACCAGCGGCCCGCAGGTCACCCAGATGAATCGGGACCCGTGCATCTTGATGAGGATGGTGGTGCTCACGCACAGCGCGACAATCGACAGGAGCTGGTTGGAGATGCCGAATAAAGGCCACAGCGAGTTGACTCCGCCGAGCGGATCGCGCACGCCTTGATAGAGGAAGTAGCCCCACATCGCGACGATCGCCGCGCTGGTCGCGGCCATCCCCGGCTTCCACGTTCCGCTCGCCAGCCTCGGGAACGAATGCCCCAGCAGATCCTGAAGCATGAACCGGCCCACGCGCGTTCCGGTATCGAGCACGGTCAGAATGAAAAGCGCCTCAAACATGATGGCGAAGTGATACCAGAACCCCACCATCCCCTTGGCCCAATCCGCATGCGTGAAGATTTGCGCCATGCCCAGAGCCAGCGAAGGGGCTCCGCCGGTGCGATAGAACAACGTGGGCTCGCCGGCCTGCGCGGCCAGCGTATGCATTTGCGCCGCGGTGACCGGGAAACCCCAACTCGAGATGGTCGCCACGGCGGCCGCTGGAGTCGAGCCGACCACTCCCGCCGGCGAATTTACCGCGAAGTAAACGCCCGGATCGAGCGATGCCGCAGCGATCAGCGCCATCATCGCCACCATGCTTTCGAGCAGCATCGAGCCATAGCCGACACTGATCGCGTGCTGCTCCTTGGCCAGCATCTTGGGGGTGGTCCCGGAGGAGATCAGCGCATGGAATCCGGAAACCGCTCCGCAGGCGATGGTGATGAAGCAGAACGGAAAAATCTTGCCGGCGAAAATCGGCCCGGTGCCATCGATGAAGCGAGTGATCGGCGGGAGCTTCAGCTCCGGGTGTAGCACCAGCACTCCGATCGCCAGCAGAATCACGACGCCCAGCTTTACAAAGGTGCTCAGATATCCGCGCGGGGCCAGCAGCAGCCACACCGGCAAAACGCTGGCGATGAATCCGTAGCCGATCAGCATCTTGGTCAGCGTGACGCCAGTGAAGGTGAACATCGGCGCGAGCCATGCCGATTGGGCCACGGCGCTTCCGCCCAGCACTGCGCCCAGCAGCAGCACGAAGCCTATTGCAGAACACTCGAGTACTTTTCCTGGGCGGATGTAGCGGACATAGAGCCCCATCAGAATCCCGATGGGCATGGTCGCGGCGATGGTGAAAGAACCCCACGGGCTGTCCTTCAGGGCATTCACCACTACCAGCCCGACAACCGAAAGGAGGATGATCATGATCATCAGCACGGCCAGCAGCGACATGAACCCCGCGATTTTGCCCACCTCTTCGCGCGCCATCTGGCCCAGCGATTTTCCGTCGCGCCGGATGCTGGCGAACAACACCACGAAATCCTGCACCGCTCCGCCCAGCGCCGCGCCGACCAGGATCCACAAAGCTCCGGGAAGGTAACCGAACTGCGCTGCGAGCGTGGGACCGACCAGTGGACCCGGCCCGGCGATGGCCGCGAAGTGGTGACCGAAGACGATCCATTTATTGGTGGGCTCGAAATCGTGGCCGTCGCGGAGGCGCTCGGCCGGCGTGGCGCGGCGATTGTCCAGCGCCATCACTTTCGCGGAGAGAAACGCCGCGTAGAAGCGGTAGCCGATCAGGTACGTGCAAACCGCGGCGATCACCAGCCACAGGGAGTTGACCGGCTCGCCCTGGCTGCGCGCGATCACCGCCATGGCCCCGGCCGCGGCACAGGCTACGAGTCCCCAAAGAATCCGGCCCATATTGGTTCAGAATAGCGGAGTTGCGCTTATCCTGAAACCAACATGCGGATGGGCCGTCCAGCGAACGGCCTGCTACTTCGCGCAGTGTTGGCTGAGAAATCGGAAGACGTCGTCGGCCCAGATGGCCGAACCAAAATAGCCCAAGGTGTGGCCTTCCTGGGGCGAGCTTCCGTAGGGCGGATAAATCTTCAGCTCGTAGGGCCGGTTCGCATCTTTCAGGGCGGCCGAGAGTGTCTTGCTGGGCGACAGGTCATAGTCGTTCTCGGCCTGGAAGAAGAAAATCGGCGCCTTGGCATTTCGGACCGCGCGAGTCATCAGTACCTGCAGCTCAGGAGCTTGCTGCCAACTTTGCGCGCCCCCCGCGGAATCGATCGCCGCGCAGTACCCTCCTCGCTCGGCTCCCAGCACAGTCTCAATGCCGCCAAACGAGTTTCCAGCCACGGCGATACGATCCGGCTGAACGAACTTCTGCTTTCGCAACCAGGAAAGCGCGGCCAATTGATCGTCGAGGTGATCGGTCTCCAGGAGTTTGACCATAGCCGCGGCGCCGGCGGATAAACCGCCGCTCTTCTCGGCCGCGGCGATCTGATCCCCAATGTATGGACCCGCCGAGGCGCTTAAACCTTGACCGCGCCGGCAAGGTCCAAAGAAGATCCACCCGTGGCTGGCGAACACCGGACCGAGCGCGTCGAATGCCTCTTTGCTCAGCATTCCCGCGGCGCTTCCATGGTTATAAACGACTGCGGGAAACGGACCGTTTCCTGCGGGTTTGTACAGCACTCCGTGAAGTGTGATGTTGCCACTTGGAAACGTGACGACATCCTCGGCCAATGCCACACTCGAGAGCAGCAACGACAATAGGATCGACAGAACACCGTGCTTTGTCATCTCTCCCATTTTCAACGACCCCGGGCGCAAAACTAAAGACGGTTCCATCGAGCGACGATAAGCCTCGTAGGAACCTATGGCGAAGAACTCCACAGAAGCCCCGGCCAAGGACGATCTGGCCCGGCTCAACGCCGCGATCTCTACCGTGAAGCTGGGCGTCGATTGCGACTACGAAAAAGAGCTGCGCCGGCTGCAGATCGAGCTCGTGAAATTCCAGGAATGGGTCAGGAGCCAGCGCCTGCGCGTTGTGGTGGTGTTCGAGGGCCGCGACGGGGCGGGCAAAGGCGGAGCCATCAAGCGCATCACTGAATCGCTCAATCCGCGCGTTTGCCGCGTGGTCGCTCTTCCGGCTCCCACGGAGCGCGAAAAGACGCAGTGGTACTTCCAGCGCTACGTGTCGCATCTGCCGGCGGCCGGCGAAATCGTGCTGTTCGACCGGAGCTGGTATAACCGCGCCGGCGTCGAACACGTGATGGGATTCTGCACCGAGGAAGAATATTTCGAATTTCTGCGCAGTTGTCCGGAATTCGAGCGCATGCTGGTGCGTAGCGGCATCCGCTTGCTCAAGTACTGGTTCTCGGTCAGTCCCGACGAGCAGGAGCGCCGCTTCCAGGACCGGCTGAAGAATCCGGCCAAGCGCTGGAAGCTGAGCCCCATGGACCTGGAATCGCGCACCCGCTGGGTGGAGTATTCACGCGCCAAGGATGAGATGTTTGCCCACACCGATATCAAGCAGGCTCCCTGGCACGTAGTCGAGGCCGACGACAAGAGGCGTTCCCGCCTCAACGTCATCCGCCACGTGCTGGCCAGCGTCCCCTACCAGGATCTGCCTCCGCAGACGCTGTCCCTGCCGCCAGTCGACCGCAGAAAGTACGCGCGGCCTCCCATCGACGATCAGAATTTCGTGCCGGAGTTCTACAAGTAGCCGATGTGCGAGTTATCCCTAGTAGCACTAGGGTGTATGACCGGTATCTTCCTAAGGGTAATCTCGGTCGCTCTAGGTTCTATGCACACCGAGAATTTGGTTGCTTGAACGATTCCAAAGTGCCGATAAGTCCCTTAGATTGGAAGAGGAGCGAGACGAGTGTTACGTAGCATCATTGTATGCCCAGATCCGGAGTTATCCACGCAGTTGGAAGAGGTACTCATTTCGCAGGGCGATGTGGCGGTCAACAGGACTCTTTCGCTTTACCCCAACGCCACTGATCTGATTCGTACTCTTCGGGCGCATGCGCCGGACGTGATCTTTCTGAGCTTTGAGTCGCTCGAAAAGGCCGAGGAGACGATCACGTTTCTCGAAAGGGAGTCCGAGGATGCGCAGGTGATCGGCATCCATCGCGCCTCCGACACCAACGTGCTCCGCACCATGATGCGGCTGGGGGTGCGCGAGTTTGCCTCCTTCCCGTTCGAGGCGCAAACTTTGAAGGAGTGCCTCCGCCATGCCGCGACGCGGCTGGAAAACCGGCCCGCCGGATATGAATCCACTTCGCAGATTTTTTCGTTCCTTCCCTCCAAAGCCGGCGTAGGCACTTCGACGCTGGCCTTGAACGTCGCCGCGGCGCTGTCGCGAGAGCCGAACGGGCGGGTTCTGCTCTCCGATTTCGATTTGAACTCGGGCATGATACGGTTTCTGCTCAAGCTGCAGAACACTTATTCGGTGCTGGACGCAGTGGAGCATTCCGCCGCGATGGATGAGCATCTGTGGCCCCAACTGGTGACCACCATCGGAACCCTGGATGTGCTGCATGCCGGAAAAATCAACCCGAGCCTGCGCATCGACCCCACGCAGATCCGCAATCTGGTGCCGTTCATGCGGCGCAACTATACCTCGCTGTGCTTTGATCTCTCCGGCAACCTGGAGCGCTACTCGATCGAAATCATGCAGGAATCGAAGCGCGTGATCCTGGTATGCACGCCGGAGATCCCCTCCCTGCACCTGGCGCGCGAGAAGCTGCAATACCTGCGCACGGTCGACCTGGAGCCGCGCACCGTCATCGTGATGAACCGCATGGCCAAGAAGCCTCTGTTCAGTCCCGACCAGGTGGCGGAGATCGTGGGCGTGCCGGTGATCGCCACGGTGGCCAACGACTACACCGGAATCAATCAGGCCACCGCCAACGGAACCTTTGTCGAAGAGAAGTCGGATCTGGGCAAACAATACACGCAGCTAGCCAGCCGCCTGCTGGAAGCCCGTTCGCTGAACGTGCGCACCAAGAAAAAGTTCCTGGAGCAGTTCGCCGTGCAGACGATTCCCGGGTTGTTGCAGCGTTAGCTCTTTTTGGAGCAAAGCGCTCTCTGAGGAACAGCCCGCAAAACGGAGCCTCGGCCGCGGCAGACCGGCTGTTACTCCCGTACATCCGGGGGCCGCGACCGGCCCTTTGCGGGCTAGCAAGGAAGCTCCGCGCGGCCCGCGCGATATCCTAGGGAAACGATGTTGTCCCTGGAGCACTGGATCACCTCCTATGGTTACGCGGCGATTTTCGTGCTGCTGCTGTTAGGCATTGTCGGCCTGCCGGTGCCGGACGAGACCATGCTGGTATTCAGCGGGTACCTGGTGTTCAAGGGCACGCTCCAGCCGGTTCCGGCTTTTCTCACGGCGCTAGCCGGGAGCTGGTGCGGCATCAGCCTGAGCTACACCATCGGCCGGACGCTGGGCGCCGGCGCCGTCTCCCGCTACGGGCGGCGTCTGCATCTGACCGAGGAGCGGCTGGCGGAGGTGCATCGCTGGTTCGACCGCGTGGGGCATTGGGCGCTGGCGATCGGGTACTTCATCGCCGGCCTGAGGCACCTGACGGCCATTGTCGCCGGAATGTCGAAGCTGGAGTTTCGCTCCTTCGCACTCTATGCCTGGTCCGGCGGAGCGGTGTGGGTGGCGACGTTCATCGTGCTTGGCTACACCTTGGGCGAGAAGTGGGAAAGCATCGCCGAGCTGATTCATCGCGATGTCGGCTACGCGTCACTGGCGTTGCTGGGCGGGGTGACCGTCTTCCTGGTGGTCCGCTACGTCCTGCGGCGGCGGAAAGGCTAGTCCGCTCCCGGCTTCCGGACGCTTTCGATCACCACGAACTCGACTGGGCCTGTGGCAGGCTCGGCCTTCAAACCAAGTTGCTTTTGAAGCGCGGTGAACAAGGAGGCCCGCGCGGAGGGACCGGACCGGTTGGCGCTTCGGGGAATTCCACGGGTGTCTGATTCTCCGATGGTTTCATCCTGGAACCGGTTTTTGCGAGCACCAGTTCATACGCCGTCGTTTCCCACGTCTCCAGATGCGCTTTCAATTGAAACCCGGTCCTGGAGCAGCGACTGCACCATGAGCATCAATGGGTCGGGATGCGCAGAATCGGACGGACCCAGGATCGGCGGCAGGCTTCGCTCCAGCGCCTTCGCTTCGATGTTCCAGCGGTCTGAATCAATCCAGCCGGGTCCACCGGTGATCTGATAGGGGCGGACACGGCCGCCGGGTTTCAACCCGATCGCTGCGGAGCCGTCGCCGTGACCGTCACTGTGAAAAGAAGCGCGCGCCGCATGCTAATCCCCAATTACAGCAGATCGCGATAGCGGTCCAGGACCGGTTCCTGGAGCTGACGCGCCGGCTTATGGAGATGGTGGAGGCCGCGCGGCAGCCGGAGGCGGTCTAAGGCGCAGGGCGCGAGTACCGATCCAAAATGCCCCGCGCAAGGACCAAAGGAACCCTACGGCCGCGTAAGCGCGGTTGGGCCGAAACGGTGGAATTTCCGCGCTGGATTGCCGCCGCCGGTGTGGTGGCGATCGGGCTCCTGCTCTTGCTGGCGGGCCTTTCCGATGCCTCGGGCAGAGTCGCCGCGCCCGGCGCAGGCTCGGTCCTCTATGTCGCCGCGATTCTTGGAGTGGCAACCGCGGTGGCCCTGTTTCATCGCAAACGCGGCTTCGGCAAAACGGCGTGAGCGCTAGACTCACCTGGGACTCGCACCGGACCTTACCGTATTCCCTGAGACTGAATCCCAATTCCTCCTAAGGTTCCTCGGTTTGGACCGTAGGGTGTGTGCCTGAAAGGCTTAAGGCGCGGATGCGTGTAAATTGGAGGCATGTTCCATTGGATCTGCCCGGAGTGTGGCCGGGAAATCCCGCCTGCCGTCAGGGAATGTTCCACTTGCGACCCGCATGCCGCACCAGTACCCGCCACGGTACCGGCCGCGGCCGCGACGCCTGAGGCATCCTCGGCCACAATCATGGCCGTCGCGGAAAGCGCGCCGCCGGCTCCGCCCGCAGCGCCTGCTCCGGTTCAGGTTGACCCGCTATTGGGGCTCGCCCGCAAGCTACGCGAAGTTCAGGAAGCCCAGCGCGAAGTTCAGACAGCCCAGCGGCAAGCCCTGCGCGAACCTCGCGAAGCGCCGCGCGAATCGCACTCGGCGCCAGCCGAAGTTCCAGGAGTCCGGCCCGAACCGGAACCGGCCCTTCGGGCGCCACTGCTGGAAGTAGCCTCCGCGGAGATAGCCCCCTCTGAAATCGCAACGGACGCCGTTCCTGAGCCGCGTTCGAATCCCGCGCTGCTGCTCACCAGTCCACTACTGTTGGCCGCTCCGCCGCAGGCAATCGCGCTGCTGGCCCCGGTCGAAGCACCCGTGCAGTTGCAGATGGAGCTTCCTGAGCTCGCCGAGTTGTCCCCCTCCGATCTTGGGCTCTCCGATCTTGCCGAGGCCGTAGCCACGGCGGAGCCTGAAGCAATCGCCGAGCCTGAAGCACTTGCCGAACCGGAAGCGTTTGTCGAGGCAGAGCCTGTCGAAGCTTCTGTTGACCCGGCTCCCGTCGAACCAGCGTCCCCTCAACTGACGGCGGTTGAGCTGCCACCCGTTGAAGAGGCTCCCGTAGAACTGGCAGTCTCCGAACCGCTAGCCCCCGAACCTGTAGCCGGGGAACCGGTGGTCGCAGAATCCGTGACTACAGAGCTGGTGGCCAGCGAACCCGCGATCAGTGAACCTGCGCCCGCCGAGCCCGAGCCGCCAGATCCATCACACGCCGGCCGCGTGCCGACGCCCGAGCCCACACTGACGCCGGTCGCGCTCGCGATCAAGCCTCTTGATCCGTTGAACGCGCTGCCCGTTCCCGTCGAGGCGCCGCCGCCGGTCGAACGGGGCTCCGCGCTGGCCTCGCCCGCTCTCGGTTTAGCGCCGCTTCAGGATTCCACCGCGATCGCCAACCGCATCCGTCCCGCCTCCTCCGCGGCTCAGATCATGCGCACCGTCGACGCCGGCCCCAAGATCACCTTGCCCGGACCGGCCCTCCCCAAGGCGCTGAAGTCGCTGGAAGATGCCGGACTCTCCAAGATCCTGGTGGATCGGCCGGGCCCGGAGAAGTCGAATGGGCGCGCCTGGGTGACCGGAGGCCTGGCGGCCGTCGCGATGCTGGGCGCACTGCTGGGCATGGACCTGTACAATGCGCCGCGCAGCGCCGCCAGCGCATCCCCCGCGCCGGTCGCGCACCAGACCGAAACACCAGCGCCGGACCCCGCTCCGGTTCCTGCCGCGCGCGTCTCATCCGCGCAGCCGCCTTCCGCGCAGCCGGCTCCTGCGCCCACGGCCTCGTATTCGCTGGCGAAGGCTGTGGAAGTCACCGGGCTTCGCTTCGCCGACGACAAGACGCCGGAGGTGCGGTACCTGGTGGTCAACCACTCCGGAGCTCCGCTCAGCGCCGTGACGGTCTACGTGACCATCCGCAACTCGACCAGCAAGCTTCCGCTTTCCCACTTTTCGTTCCGCGCCCCTGCCCTGGGTCCGTACGAATCGAAGGAGATGGTGTCCGAGCTCGACAAGACCGTTCGCCCGGGCGATTGGCAGAGCCTCCACGCCGATGTGGAGTTGAGTCAGTAGTTGCCGAGCTACTTCTGAGTCAGGCTCAGCGTGAACGCCTGATTCAGCTTGATCCATTGCTCCGGCGTGAGCAGCTTGCGCAGACCCAGCAGCATGCGGCCGTTGGTTTTCTCGAGCTCCGCCCGAGCCTCCGCCACGCGATCGATCTGTGCGGTGATCCTCCCTTCATCCACGGGATCCGCCGAAACCAGCGGCGCCAAAACCGTTTCCTGCACGCGCAGATTCGTGCTCGCCTGGTCCAGGCTTCCGCGGAACTGTTGCACCACGTCATCCATCTTCTTCTGTTGGTCCGCGCTCAGGCCGAGATACTGCGAGGTCACCGGGTTCTTCCACCAGCGGTCCGGCAGAGCGAGCTTGGGCGTATCCGGCGCGGGCTCCGGCGGAGGGACTCCATTGTCGATCAAGGATTGCAGCCGCTTCATCCTTCGATCGAGATCGTTTTGCTCCGCCAGGGACGCCTGCAGTTCCGCCCTGGCGCGCACTACGTCCGGATGGGTATCGGTGTAGCGTTGGCGCAGTTGCTCCAGAATTACCTTCAAATGCTGCGTATTCGAGGAAGCCGTCGCGGCCTGCGACTGCAAGGCTGAAAGCTGCGCCCGGGCGTTAGCCTCAATCTGAACCTTCTGCAGTTCCTTGAGCTTCTGAAGCGCATCCTGCAGCTTCGCCTGGCGGTCAGCATCCGTCTGCTGGGCCCAAATCATTCCCGCCGAAATCGCCACCAGTAATGCGTTGCGCATAATTCGTCTCAATTTCCCTGTTCCATGCCAAGCAGCGGAGCCATCGCCGGGGACACCGCGTGAGAAAGCCCTTCGTTCACCTGCTCGAATAAAACCCTGTCGGCGCGCTCCCGCTCTGCCTCGCGCTTCTTCTGCTGGTCTTGATACAACGGAATCACGACCAGCAGGAGCGTCAAAGCCGCGGCGGCAGCGGCCCAGCGGAGACGTTGACTGCGAACCCTCCGCTGCCGCTCGAGCATCGCAGCCAAGCCTGGACACACGCTGCGTTCGCCCTCCTCGCGCAGGGCCGCGCGGAAGCCGGTGACGGTTTCGCGAAACTCTTTCATGACTTTTTTCACCGCAATCTCCCTACCCGCTCGCGCACCTTGCGCAGCGCCCGATACAAATGCACCTTCACCGCGTTCTCCTTCAATCCTGTCGCCGCGGCGATTTCCAGCAGCTCCATCTCTTCCACGTAGCGCAGCAGAAACACGGTCCGCTGGCGCTCCGGGAGATCCGCCGTCGCCTTCCACAGCACCTCCACCTGCTCCTTCAGCAGGACCTTCCGCTCCGGATCGATCCCGCCGTCGGCTCTCCATTCCAGCTCACCGTTCGCGGCCTCCGAAAAAGCGCGGAAGCGCCGCCGCGAGTGGTCGCGCACCAGATTGACTGCGATCTGCATCAGCCAGGTGACCAGACTGGCTTCGCCGCGGAACCGGTCCCGAGCCCGAAACGCCTTCAGGAAACAGTCCTGCGACAACGTCTGCGCGGTGTCGCGGTCGCGCACCGAGCCCAGGACGAAACGGAACACGCGCGGCCAATACAGGCGCACCACCGCGTCAAAGTCGGCAAGCTCCCGAGCCCGGTCCCGGGCTGTTGCCGCGTCTGAGGAGTCCATCGCCGTCTGCGCAGCGGCGGAGATCGCAACGGGTCGCATTCGTGGGTGTAGACGAGTTCACCCCGGCAAGGGTTAACACGCAACGCGGAAATACTGATCAGTCACCCAGACCGAGCAGCTTCACCGCATTCTCCTTCAAGATCAGCGGACGCACTTCGTCCTTGAACGGGGCTTCGGCGAAATCCTTCATCCAGCGGTCCGGCGTGATCAGCGGGTAATCCGAGCCGAACAGCATCTTCTTCTTGAGCAGCGTATTCGCGTATTGGATCAAGATCGGCGAAAAATATTTGGGCGACCACCCGGAAAGATCGATGTACACCTGCGGCTTGTGCAAGCACACCGAGATCGCCTCATCCTGCCACGGAAACGACGGGTGCGCCAGGATGATCTTCATGTCCGGAAAATCGACGGCCACGTCGTCGATGTCCATCGGGTTGCCGTACTTCAGGCGGATGCCTCCGCCGCCCGGCATGCCGGTGCCAATGCCGCTGTGCCCGGTGTGAAAGATCACCGGCAGCTTGGCTTCATTCACCACTTCATAGAACGGATACGCAGCTTTATCGTTCGAGTGAAACTCCTGCAAGGGCGGATGCAGTTTGAATCCGCGGATTCCGCCGGAAGCGATCAGGCGTTTGGCCTCATCCACGGCATCTTTCCCGCGCATCGGATTGACGCTGGCGAAGGCCATCACGATATCGCTGTTCTCCGCCGCGAACGCAGCCACTTCCTCGTTGGGCACCGGAGGCCGGCCGGTGAGCTTCTCATCCACCGTAAACACCACGCATCCGATTTTGCGGGAGCGGTAATACTCGGCGAGATCCTTACGACCGCGGCTGGCGCCGGAGTTTCCGAAATATTTCTGCGCCGCGGCATTCGCGGCATTGTCCGCGACCTCCGACTCGATATGGACGTGCGTGTCGATCGCTACCAGTTCAGCTATGTTCATGAGACTATAATGACGCGTGCCGATGGCTCGGAGGAATACAGCTCCTCGACCAGGTCCGCGCGATTCCGCAGGATCGCGCCTTGATTGAGCGAACCTTTGTCGGTCATCTCGTGCTTGTCGATCGAGGGCGGCTCAGTCATGATCATCGCCCGCGCGATCCGGTTGGAGCTGCCGGTGCTCTGGGCGGCCAGCTCTTTCAAGCAGCGTGCGAACAACCCCCGCACCTCCTCCGCGCCCATTCCCTTGCAGGCATCGGACGCGGCAAAAATCAATGCCGTGACGTCGTCGCGCTCATGCCCGGCGATGACCACATCCTGCGCGTAGGGCGAGCAATGATGCAGAAACTTGGCGCGCAACGGACCCACGCTCACCCAGGTACCCGTCGATAACTTGAAATCCTCAGCGAGCCTTCCGTCGAAAGAGAATCCCTTTTGTACGTCGTCGGGATCCACAAACCGCAACGCGTCGCCGATCTTGTAAAATCCTTCTTCGTCGAAGGCCTCGCGCGTGAGTTCCGGCTGGCGCCAATAGCCGGGTGTGATGCTGGGGCTGCGCAGCCGCATCTCCAGCTTCCCTTCCCTGGGGACCAGCTTCAGCTCGACTCCCGCTGCGGGCAGACCGACGTCGCCGGCGCGCCGCAGATCCTTGCCCGGAAACAGCGCCGCAGGTCCGGTCTCGGTCGACCCCAGCCCTGTGAACATCACGATCTGTTCGCCGCACTCCTCTACCGCGTTCCGCTGTAAGGCGTCCCACACCGGTTGAGAGATCCCCGCGCCGGCATAGTAGAACAGCTTCAGCCGGCTGAAGAAGCGCTCGCGAAACCCGGGCCGGCCGCGAAAGTGCGGCAGCAACGCCTCGAAACCCTTGGGAACGTTCAGGTACACGTTCGGACGCACGTCTTCCAGGTTGCGGATGGTGGTCTCGATCGCATTGGGGGTGGGCCGGCCTTCGTCGATGTACAGCGACCCTCCGTTGTACAACACGAACCCGAAGTCGTGGTTTCCCCCGAAAGTGTGATTCCACGGCATCCAGTCACACAGGATCGGCGGCTCATCCTCCACGAATGCCAGAACCGAGCGCACGATCTCCTGATTGCTGGTCAGCATCCGCTGCGTGTTGATGACGCCTTTGGGCACGCCGGTCGATCCGGAAGTGAACAGGATCTTGGCAATCGTGTCCGGTCCGACAGTTTCGTACGCGCGATCGACGGCCTCGGTCGCCGGGATTGCAGTGAGCGAGGAAAAGGTTTCGGCGGTGATCACTTCAGTGTCTCTTGCAACCACCGCGTCGATCGCCTTGCGGTACGCCTTGGCATCCGCCGCGTACACCAAGCCCGGCGTCAACAAACCGAAAATGTGCCGCAGTTTTCCGAAATCGGTCGAGACCAGCGAGTAGGCCGTCGACACCGGAGCGTAGGGGACACCCGCATACATCGCGCCGAGCTCGATCAAGCCGTGCTCGATATCGTTGCCGGAGAGCACTGCGATGGGCCGATCGACCGAAAGCGGCCTGGTGATCAGCGCCTGCGCGATGTCGCGAGCATCGGATCGAGCCTGAGCGTAAGTCTTGGTCCGCCATCCTCCCTGCGCGTCCCGTTGCGCTAGAAAAATTTGATCCGGCGTTTTCTCCGCCCAATAATCCAAACGGTCGGTGAGCCGGCCGGGAAAGGAGCCAAGCGGGTAGATCGACCGCACATACATTGAGCTCTCGTTAGACGACCCCGGCGCGCCGTAGGTGAGCGTTACTTCATTGGGACCGAAGTGGACGTCGCGGAACTTCACGGCTACCTCGAAGCATCAAACCTCGCAGCATCGAACGCCGCGAACGTTTCGCCTTTTTCTGCCAATCTGCGGAGCAGCGGAGCCGGTTCCCATTGCTCGCCGAAACGCCGCCGGAATTCGCTCACGCGCTCATAGACTTTCTTGAGACCCACCGTGTCCGCGTACCACATGGGGCCGCCGCGATAAGCAGGAAATCCGTAGCCAGTCATATAGATCACATCAATGTCGGCGGCGCGTTGCGCGAATCCTTCGTCCAGAATGCGCGCGCCCTCATTGACCAGCGTGTAGATACAGCGGTCCGTGATCTCGTCTTCCAAAATCGCGCGGCGCTCGATTCCCGCCTCGCGCGCGGTTTTCTCGATCAGCGCTTCCACTTCGGGATCGGCGACTGGGGTGCGGCCGTCTTCGTACTTGTACCATCCCTTGCCGGTCTTCTGCCCCAGGCGGCCCATCTCATACAGCTTGTCCACCACCAGGCCGACGCGTTCGCCCGGCTTGAGCAGATGCTTCGATTCCTGGCGAACCCTCCAACCCACGTCGATCCCGCCCATATCGTCGACGGCGAAAATTCCCATGGCCATGCCGAAATCATACAAAGCAGCGTCGACCGCGGCGGGCGTCGAGCCTTCCTCCACCAGGAACTGCGCTTCCCGCATGTAGGGAAGCATCATCCGGTTGCCGACGAAGCCGCGGCAATTCCCCACCACCACTCCGACCTTCGACAGTTTCTTGGCCAGCGCCAGCGCCGTCGCCACCACCGGCTTCGACGTCTTGGCTCCGCGCACGATCTCCAGCAGCCGCATGATGTGTGCGGGACTGAAGAAATGCAGCCCGATCACCATCTCCGGCCGGCGCGTGACCGCGGCGATTTCGTCGATGTCCAGCGTGGATGTATTGGTCGCCAGGACGCACCCTTCCTTGGCTACGCCGTCGATCTCGGCGAACAGGCGCTTCTTCAGCTCCATGCTTTCGAAGGCCGCTTCCAGGATCAGGTCCGCCTCTTCGAAACCTTCGTAGTCGGTGCGCGTCTGGATCGAATCGATGCGCTGCCCGGCCACTTCCTCCGTCATCCGCCCCTTCTTGACCGAGCTTTCGTAGTTCTTGGCGATCGCCGCCATGCCGCGTTCCAGCGCCATCTGGTCCACGTCTTTGAGAACCACCGAGAGCCCCGCGTTAGCGCACGCCATGGCGATGCCGGAGCCCATGGTTCCGGCGCCTACAATCGCAACCTTGCGAATCGGAAGATGCTGCGTAGCTTTGGAAGTTTCCGCGATGGGAATGTCCGCGATCTTGGAGACCGCGCGCTCAGCGAAAAACGCGTGGATCAGGGCGCGGCATTCATCCGACCGCAGCCGCTCCCGCACCAGCTTTCGCTCGAACTCGCAGCCGGCCTCGAAATCCAACTCTGTCGCCGCTTTAATCGCCTCGACCACGGTCAGCGGAGCCACCATGTTGCGCCGCGTCTTGCGCGCCAGGTCGAGACCGTCCTCGAAAATCTGCGGGTCCCGCTCCAGCTTCTCGGTTCGTTCGCGCGTCTTGCGCAGCGGCATCACACCACTGGCTGCTTCGCGTGCGAACTCCACCGCGCCGGTCAGCAGGTCGCCGACGATGATGCGGTCGATCAAGCCCAGCTTTAATGCCGCATCGGCCTTGACCGGTTTTCCGGAGACGCACATCTCGATGGCGGCGCGCGGGCCGATCAGGCGCGGCAGCCTTTGCGTGCCTTCGGCTCCTGGAATGATGCCCAGGTTTACTTCCGGCATTCCGAACTGCGCATCCTTGCTGGCCACGCGAAAGTGACCCGCCATGGCCACTTCCATCCCGCCGCCCAGCGCGGTGCCGTGCATCGCCATCACCACGGGTTTGCGCGCGTTCTCGATCCGTTCCAGCAGCGTGTGCAGATTCGGGCCATCGTCTGCTTGGCCCGCGGCCGCGCGCTCCAGATCTTTAATATCCGCGCCGGCAATGAAAGTTCGCCCCGCTCCGATGATCACCGTGGCGCACACGTAGGGATCGAAGTCGGCGGTTTCGACGGCGACCAAAATCCCTTCGGGAACTCCGGCGCTCAAGGCATTGACGGGAGGGTTATCGATGGTGACGACCGCCACCCCCTCGCGAGTGGTCACACTGACAAGTTGGCTCATCTCTTAGGTTCAGATCTCGGGCTCGGGTCTAATCGTAGCGGGATCAAATCGCGCGAGGCAAGCGGATCAAAGAAGCGCCCGGAACGCAGTTCAGAATCTCGGGGTCTTCCAGCATGATTTGGAGCAAGCGCCGCGAGTGTCCGGAGTGCTCCCGCGCGGCTGCCTCCGCCCGCGTCCCCTGCCGGTGCGCGATGGCGTCGAGAATGATGCGATGGTGCTCCTGGCCGATGGCGAACAGCTCGTTGGCCCGCGGCAGTTTGGAGCCTGCGTAAACCACCGCGCTGGGTTGCGCGAACGGCAGCGTCAGCACCTGGTCCAGGCTGCGTTCGAGCATGGGACTCTTGGCCAGCCGGATCACCGCCGCGTGAAACGCGTCATTCAGGTCCAGGTAGCGGGCGAAGGAGTCGATGCTCGACACCGGCCCCAGGTAGGCGTTCATCTCCTCCATGCAGGCGCGCAGCTCGGTCAGCTCACGGTCGTGGGTCAGACGCTCCGCCGCCAGACGAGCCCCGGTGCCCTCCAGTACGCCACGCATTTCGATCGCGTCCCAGATGTCGGCCAGGGAGAAGGATCGCACCACGAATCCGCCGGAGGGGGAAACCTCCAGCAAGCCTTCATGCGCCAGGCGGTCCAGCGCCAGGCGGATGGGCGTTCGCGAAACTCCCAGCCGAGCCACCATGGGCAGCTCCGAAATTCGCTCGCCCGGCTGAAATTCGCCGCGGAACAACATCTGGCGCAGGCTCAGCAGCGCACGGCCGGTCTGGCTCCCGAATTCGAGCGAGCCTCCTTGAGGCTTTGGTTCACGTGAATTCACCGAAAATTCACCTTTCTTGGGAACAGGCGGTCGGATCCCGGTCCGCTTTCCTCAATTGTATACATCTATACGCGCGCGGCGGAGATGTGGTTCAAGTTAGGTGTAGTTCAAGTTGAGAAGCTCTCATGCAGCGCCGGCGCTGGCCAGCACATACGGACCCTCCGGAATCACCGCCACGCGGCTGCCCGGAGCCAGACCCTCGAACATCGCGCCCAGCGCTTGTTGCGGATCGTGAAACCCCGGACCCCACAGCCCCGGCAGGTAGCTGGCCGGCAGCCCGGGCACACAGTAGAACACCTGGGCTTTCTGCGTCGCCAGCGCGAGCTTTTCCAATTGCCACTGGTCGACGGTCACCGGCGCGTGTTCAATCGCCTTGAGGAACGCGGCATCGGAGGAGTATTCCGTCATCATCTTGCGAAACTCCGCCGCACCCGCTCCCTCCGCGCATTCCCCGAATACCAGGATGCGGCCGCCCTGCCGCACGATGCCCGCCGCGGCGGTCACGCCCTTGACAGTTTGATAGAAGGTCAGGTCGAGGGGAAATCCCGCCCCGGTGGTGATGGCGGCGTCGAACGGCTCGCCCACGCGATGCAGCGTGCGCTCCGCCACCCAGGCCATGCCTTGGCGATGCGCCGCTTCCGGCTCTCCGGTGAAGACCGCCGTGATCCCACGCTCCCGGTTCAGCGCCACATCCAGAATAAAATCCTGCCCGGCCATTCTGGCGATCTCCAGCAGCTCCGCGTGCAGCAGGTTGCCTTCGATGTTGCCCTCATGCGAACGGTGATGCCGGTTGAAGCGCGGGCTGTGCAGTTCCTTGATGGTCGCCTCGCCGGCCAGACCCGGAGCCACCAGCTTGCGCCCACCCGAAAATCCCAGCATCAGGTGCGGCTCGATGAAGCCCAGGGTCAGGCGCAGTTCGGCGCTGATGAAACGCTCGTCGATCCACACCGGCGTGCCGCTGCGCGTAGTTCCCAGGCGTCGGTGCTCGCCCTGGTTTCGAGCATCGTGATTCAGCACCCGGTAATTGCGCCCGATCTCCTCGCCCACGATGTGCCGGATCTCGGCATCCGTCGCCGGCCGGTGCAGCCCGGTCGCGATCAGGATGCGAATGTTCTCGCGCGGCACCCCGGCCGCTTCCAACTGCGCCAGCAGCGGAGGCAGCGTGACCCGGTTCGGCGCCGGCCGGGTGATGTCGCATACCGAGATCGCCGCGGAGCGCTTGCCAGCCGCCCGCTCCTTCAGCGATGGCCCCGCGGTCGGCCGCGCGAGCCCCGCCTCGATCGCCGCCGCCGCGTCGGGCAACGCCGCAATCGCCGGACACTCCAGAACCTTGTAGTCGAATCCGCCAGGCAGGTTCACCGCCAGCCCCTCGCGGCCGAAGGACAATCGTATCTGCACGATTTCTATTTTACAGGCAGACCTTCTTTAAAGGCCCGCCTTCAGGATCGTGATCGGAAGGAAGCCGGTTTTCTTCTCGTCCTGAATGTTCGCCATGTAGAACCACTGCCCGCCGGCGACCACCCCTGAAGTGATCCCGTCGAACAGCGGATTGCGGCGTTCCAGAATCTCCCACCGCTCAATCGCGCGGAGATCCCGCCTCAGCTTCAGCCGTACCACACGCGGCGTCATGAATCCGTTCTGGATCGCGATCAGCTCCCCGCGGTAAAACGCCAGACCATCGATCATAACCAGGCACAAACCACCGGGACGCTGAATCGGCATCGTTATGTTGGTCTTCAAATCCAAAATCGTGATGCCGTCCGGGAACGTGGACACATAGACCAGATCCCCGCGCGGCGAAATGGCAATGCCGTTGGCCCCTTCGAACCCTCCCGGCAACCGCGCGAGTTCCGCGGCTCCCTTAGCCAGACGCCACACCGCGCCGGCCCGCGTATCGGTTACATAGACCTCGCCCGACGGCGCGATCGCCAGATCGTTGAAGGAATGCTCGCGCCCCGCGACCGCGTATTTGCGCACCAAACGCGCCGAAGCAAGATCGAGATGCAGCAACGCGGACTCATTCTCGGAGTTACTCACCAGCCACACGCTATCGCCGCTCACCTTCAGGCCCAGCACCGTGCCTAGACCGGTCGCGAAGTCGGAACAGATTCCGGTAGAGGAGCAAGCGATCACCTTCCCCTTGGTCATGCTTCCGAACAGGAATCGCTTGCGCGCGGTATCGTAGGCGACGCTTTCCGGGACCAAATCTCCCTCGGCAATCGTGAAGGCCGGAGTGCTGTGGTAAACCGGCGGTGTCGCGAAGCGGACCTCGGCATCGATCGCAGCGAACTCCCGCGTGCCGCGCAGCGCGGCGAAGGCGGCGTCGCGCGACGGATCGAGCCCCACTTTGAGATCGGCTACTTTCTGCAGCCACTCGACCGCTTGCGGCCACTGTTTTCCCAGCGCCCACGTGCGCGCGAGCTGATACTCCACCGCAGCTTTATCCGGGGCGGATGACAGCAGCGCCTCAACTCGTGCGATCTCAGCGTCGAAAGCGCGTTGGTCGGCGCCTGAAAGTGGCGTCGAGGGGGGCAGTTGAGCCAGTCCGGGCCATGCCAGCAGCACCAGCCACGCCGTCCGTTTCACGGTTTTTCGTCGTCGGGATGGCCCACGGTCAGGTGCTTCCCGCTGGGCAAAGTAACTTCGTCCATCTTCGCCAGGTTGGCCTGATCCTTGGCGATCCAGGCTCGAATGGTCACGGTGTCTCCGGCCTTCACCGATTCCTTGCCCCAACCCAGGTGCTGCAGATAGTTCGGCGCGGCGCTCTCGACTTCCCAGTTGGTGACCCTGCCGCTCCCATCCGCTGCATCGATCCATACGAAGACATGCGGATTCATCCAGGAGACCTTGGTGATCTTGCCCCGCAGAGTGATCGGCTTCGAAGTGTCGAATTCAGCGGCCAGGGAATGATGCGCCAGCAGCGGGGCAGCGCAGACCAGCATCAACGCGGCCGACCTACTTGTGAGCATCGTCGACCCAGCTCACATCGGAAGCATCTTCCGGGCTGGGAATATCCAGGTTCACCACCACCGGGACCTGGCCGCTGCGCACGATCACGGCTTCCACCGGCTCATCGCGCTTGGCGTTGATCTCCTGGTGCGGGACGTACGGCGGGACATAAATGAAGTCCCCTGGTCCGGCTTCATCGACGAACTCCAGATGATCGCCCCAGCGCATACGGGCGCGTCCGCGGACCACGTAGATTACCGTTTCCACCTCGCCGTGATGGTGCGCGCCGGTCTTGGCGTTGGGCTCGACCACGACGGTGCCGGCCCACAGCTTGCTGGCGCCGGAGTTGGCGTGAGTGATGGCGGCGGCGCGGCTCATGCCGGGAGTTTGCGGAGTGTTCGAATCCAACTCCCCGGCGCGCACGATACGCACGCCGCAACGCGACCAGTCCTGTGTATTGGTGGAGTCTTCGCTCACGGCTGCCAGCCGAGCGCGGCCAACTGCGTTTCCAGGTACGCCAGGCCATCCCGGAGCGTTTTCTCGTAGCGGGCTTCCCGGCAGCCTTCCAGGTCCCGCAGCACGCGCGTGCGATGCAGCAGCAGTGCATCGACTTTACGTGCCGCCGCCATCTGCTCCGGTGAAAGCCCCGTCTTTGGTGGCCGCGGGGCTGCGGCTGTTTCCTTCTGCGCCTCGACCGACTTACTTTCCCAACCTCGCGCCATCTATACAGCCAGTATACGCCAAGACGCGCGGGTGGTGGTCAGTTTGATGTTCGCTCCCTCCTTAATCGGGGCCGGGTTTTTCGGCCGAATCGACGACGAAGGTCGATACGGGGACCTTCTCGGCTTCCATGCGCAGACCGAGTTGCTCGCGTAGCGCGGTGGAAAGGTCAGGGCCAGCCACCTCGTCCCACGCAAGCTTGAAATCATATTCTCCCGTAAGTCCGGTGCTGTCGATGCCAGGCCCGCGTCCGCCCACAGCAGACAGGAGACTTAAGAGCGCCGGAATGGAGACCTTACGCGCCGTCATCGAAACGGGCTGACCAGGAGAGGGCTTCAGCACCGCATCTCCTTGGGGGCTGGTGAACAAGAGCTGCGTGTCATCGTTCCGGGAGGGCTGCAGTTTCGGTCCGTTCTTGGCGATGAGCAGAGCGAATCCGGCCGTCTCGGCGGTCTCGTAGTGGAATTTCAACTGGAAGCGCTCCACCAGCATGTTCTGCAGCATGGTGAGGAGCTGCTGCTCGGTGGTTTTGGAGGGGTCCTCGGCTTTGGCTTCGACGTTGAAGCGGAGATCCCCGCGTTGAATCCAGTCCGGCCAGGTCTTGAGATTAAGCATGGAGACGCCGTAGGCGATGCCGATCAAATGGCTGAGGCGCGCGTCGGTGATCACGCAGCGGCCCAGTGGCGCCGCTTCCGCGCGCTGCTGCGGAGTATACACGGAATTGATCCCGTGGCAGCCTCCGCGAACGCCATTCCGTCCATCGGGCGCGACTTTGACGGATGCCGCTTCGAAGGCCAGCGGCGCCGCGGTTTGAGCTATTCCCGGAGGCGCTGTGAGCATGCCAAAAAGGACGAATGCAGCGCCGGACGACCGCACCATCGCAGGTTTCATGAGGACCTCCGCCGGACCTTTCTGAGAGTAACTGCTCGTAGATTACCTGAAGGACCGGCGCTTACGGGTGCGTCGAGCCGGGCGACCCCAGCACCGACTTGAGCTGCCGGTAGGCCCGCTCCGGCAACTCCGTCTTCACCCGCTCCAGCCCCATCAGCCGCGCATCCGCCGGATTGCCGGTTTTCAGCCCCTGCTGTTTCAGACAGCGCCCCAGCAGCGTGGTGGCCGTTGCGTCTTCGGGGTCGCGCTCGAGCGCGCTGCGGAAGCGCTCTGCTGCCGCCGCGAACTCTCCCTTCTTCCACAGCGCGTAGCCGAGGTTGAACTGATACGCCGGATCGCTTTGGTCGTCATTCAGCGCCTTCCGGAAGTCCTCAATGGCCTGTGCCAGGTTGTTGCGCCGGCTCTCGGCGGCGCCCAGGTTGTTGTACACCTCGCTCAAGGGAACCGCCATGACGATCGCCTGCAGAGCCTTCTGCGAGCCGCTGAAGTCGCCGGCTTGAAACAACGCCAAACCCAGCAGGAACTCGGCCTGATGATACTCGATCTCCTCCGGCCCCACCTTTTGGAAAGCGTCGGCAGCCTGCCGGTATTCCCGCTGCTGGTAATAAATCCGGCCGAGCTCGAAATTGGGATGCGCGAAGCGTGCATCCAGCCGCGCGGCTTGGGTGAAAAATTTCTCCCTCTGCTGCGGGTCCGTGGCCATCAGGCCGCGAATGTAGTTCTCCTCCGCGTCCAGCCGGATCGTAGGATGCAACGACTTTAGCTCAGATTCCGGCGGCGCCAGCGCGGGCGCGACGATTTTCAACGCCTGCCACGCCAGGTGCGCCTCGATCGCCGCCAGATCCTCGATCGCGCCGGTTTCCGAGAATTGGGGGCTCTGATGCAGGTGTTTACGGTCGACGACGCGGGCTCGAATGGTGAGCGACCCGCGTGAGGCTCCTGGAGTCGCGACCGCCGGAGCCCGAACCTCGAACTCGCCGTAAATCACCTGCTCGGCATCCAAAGCCTCCCCGATCTTCAGCACCGAGGCCTGCGTCAGAGGCGCGCGCAAAGCCAGGTTCCAGCTTAGCCCCAGCCGATGAAACGCCTGCTGCAGATCATCGCGCCCCAGCGTCACTAATCCGCGCATCTCCAAGGCGTCGCGCAGGGATTCGGAGATGCTCAACCCCAGCCAGTCGATACTGGACGCCGCGGCCGGGCTGACCGAAGACGAACCTTGATTTGACGCGTTGGAGAAAGGAAGAACCGCGCAACTATCGCTGGATGCTGCGAAGGCGCTGGATGCAGCTAAGACACTAGCTGCAGCGAAGGCCAGGAATGAAACGAATCCGCGCGTGCTTTGCATTCCCCGCCTTTGAATCAATGTGGCTCGATTCAGTGTAGCTGCAATTCGCATACCTGCTCCAGCGCCTGACTCTGGATGCCAGGATCGTCGCCGAAACCCTCCAGCCAATGAATGCGCGGATCGCGGTGGAACCAGGTGCGCTGGCGCTTGGCGTACTGCCTGGTTTCGATCTTGGTGGAGGAGATCGCCTGCTGCAGAGTCGCCTCGCCACGGAGGTATTGGAACGCCTGCTTATACCCCAACGATTCAAACGGTTTCTCTGCTCCGGTGGCGCCGCGCTCCAGCAGCCCCTTCACCTCCTCAATCAGCCCGCCCGTAAACATCGCCTCCACGCGCGCGTCGAGCCTTCGCGACAATTCGTCCCGCTGCGGATTCAAGCCGATTTCGAGAATGGTGTAGCCGCGCAGAGGCTCGGCCGTCTCGGGCGATGGAACGGCCGCGCGCGTCAGCAGCCGGATCTCCAGCGCGCGAATGGTCTTGTGGACGTCGCGGGGATGGATGCGCGCCGCCGCCCCCGGGTCCAGCCTGGTTAAGATGCGGTGCAAAGACCCCGGCCGCCGGCCGGCCAGCCGCGCCCGCAGCACCGGATCCCGAACGGGAAGCTCCGGAAGGCCGTCCAGCAACGCCCGCAGGTAGAACCCCGAGCCGCCCACGGCAATGGGAAGACGGCCCCTGCCTGCGATCTCGGCAATCGCGCCGCGCGCCAGCCGCGCATAATCGCCCGCCGAGTAACCTTCACTCCCTCCAATTCGGCCCCAGGCGGTTTCGCCGTAACCGGTTCCGATATCGAGCACGTCGAAGAGGTGGTGGGGGATGCCGCGGCGCGCCTCCGCCGGCGTCTTCGCTGTGCCGATGTCCAGGCCGCGGTAGAGTTGCAAGGAGTCGAAGTTGACAAGTTCACCGCCGAGACGAACGGCCAGTTCGATCGCCAGCGCGCTTTTGCCCGAGCCGGTCGGTCCGGCGACCACAACCAGCAGCGGCAGCCGGCTTTCCACGGGATCCACTTCAGTTATCCTAACCTGTGCGCCCCGCCTGGGCCGGTCTGCGCGTAAACCTTTTCCGGCCCGGACCATAGGCGATATACTAAAAAAGGCGGTGTGCTGGAGCCGGTGTAGCCGGGGAACGGAGATGCGAATGAGACAGGCTGTAATCGTATTATTGGCCGCGGGGTGCGCAGCGTGGAGTCAAACCAATCCTGCTGCCGGGACTGCTGCCGCGCCAACAGACGCGGTGGATCGCTCTTCGGCCTATTATCATTACGCTCTGGCGCACATGTATGCCGAGATGGCCGCCGAGCCTGGTGGCCGCGAGTACATCGACCGGGCCGTTGAAAATTATAAAGCCGCGCTCAAGGCCGATCCCTCCTCCGCCGCGATCAGTTCCGAGCTTGCCGATTTCTACGTGCAAGCCGGACTCCTGGGCGATGCCGAGGCCGACGCAACCGCCGCGCTTAAGGCTAATCCCAACGATCTGGCCGCGCTCCGTCTGCTGGCGCGCATTTACACCAGCCAGATTGGCGGTCCGCAGAATCGCATCAATCAGGACATGCTGCACAACGCCATTGAGCAGTATAAGAAGATCACCGCCATCGTGCCCAAGGACGTCGACGCGTGGGTGATGCTGGGCCGCCTGGAGAAAGCCGCGCAGGATAACGCCGAAGCCGAGCGCGCCTACAAGAAGGCGCTCGAGTCGGACCCCGACAACGAAGACGCGCTCACCGGCCTTTCGCTGGTTTATCTGGATCTCGGCGACAGCCAGGCCGCCGCTGACACCCTGCGCCAGTTGGCCGATAAGAACCCCTCGCCGCGGAGTCTGGTTGCGCTGGCCGAAACCTACGATCAGATGAAGGAATACGGGCTGGCGGCGGAGGCCCTGAAGAAGGCCCTGGCGCTGAATCCGCCTAACGCGAATGAGGTGAAGCAGGCGCTCGGTCAGGATCTGACCTACGCGCTAAAATTCGACGACGCGTTGCAAGTTTACCAGAGCCTGGTGGATGACGATGCGACCGATTCGCAGTCCTTCTTCCACATCTCGCAGATCTACCGCCTGCAGCGGAAGTTCTCGGATGCCAGTACGGCTGCCGACAAAGCGCTCGCGCTCGACCCGGCCAACATGGAGTTCCGCTACAACCAGGTGACCATCTTCGAAGCCGAAGGCAACACCAAGCAGGCCATCGCGACCCTCAAAGACATTCTCGATTCCACGGCCAAGAAGACGTACACGCGGCCGGAGCGCAGCATTCGCGCCAACCTTCTGCCCAGCCTGGCGGCCCTCTACCGCGACGCGGAGCAGACCGATCTCGCGGTGGACACGCTGCGCCAGCTCATCGACCTGGATCCGGATCAGGCGGCGGCGCGCGCGGCTGAGATCATCAGCACCTATCGCGTCGGCCACCAGTTCGCCAAGGCCCAGCAGGAAGCCGACGCAGATTTGAAGAAGTGGCCGGATGACCGCGGCATCCACTTGTCCCACGCGAGCCTGGTGGCGGATCTGGGCAAGAACGACCAGGCGGCGGCCGAGGTCAAGAAGCTGATGGACGGCAAGAACGATCGCGAGACCGATCTCGCGCTGGCTGAGATCTATACCGAAGGACACAAGTTCGACGACGCCGGCAAGGCTCTGGACGCCGCCGAGCGCCTCTCGCCGCGCGATGAAGATAAAGTCGACATCTGGTTCCAGCGCGGCGCAATGTATGAGCACATGAAGAAGATCGACCAGTCGGAAGCCGAATTTCGCAAGGTCCTGAAGATCGATCCCGACAGCGCCTCCGCCCTCAACTACATCGGCTACATGCTGGCCGACCGGAACATGCGGTTGAATGAATCGCTGGATATGATCACCAAGGCTCTGGAGCTGTCCCCGGAAAACGGAGCGTACCTGGACAGCCTGGGGTGGGTTTACTTCCGTCTCGGCAAGCTGAACCAGGCCGAAGACAATCTGCGCAAGGCTATCGAGAAGACCTCCACCGATCCGACCGTGCGGGATCATCTGGCGCAGGTGTTGATGGCGGAGTCCAAAGTCCAGGAAGCGATGCAGCAGTGGCAGACCGCGCTGAAGAATTGGGATGCCGGAGCTCCGGCGGAGCTGGAGCCGGCCGAGGTCGCGAAGGTCAAGAGCAATCTCGATAACGCCAAGAGCCGGCTGGCCAAGGAAGCCAAACAGACGAAGTAGCCCGACGGAGGCCCACCGGTCCACGTTGAGGTTTTTGGCCCTTGCGGGCTGTGGCCGGTTGCGAGTAGTAGTAAAATTAAAAGAAAAATTTAGGAGCCTTGAGGGACATGCTGCGTTTTCGTTTACTCTCCGCGCTGGCCATGTGCGCCGCTGCGCTTGCATCTACATCCACGGCTGCGGCCCAGTCCAAGATTGGGGTGGTCAATTTTCAGAAGGCGCTGCTCGATACCGACGAAGCCAAGAAGGCCAACCAGGATCTACAGGCTGAATTCAAGCCGCTTCAGGATCAGATCGATCAGCTCCAGCGCAAGCTGCAGGACGACCAGACCATGCTGCAAAGCAGCCAGGGCAAGCTGAGCCCAGCGAAGGAAGCCGAGTTGTCCGGCGACATCCAGATTGAGCAGCACAAAATCACCAACATGCAGCAGGACCTGCAGGACGGCTTCCAGAGCAAGCAGAACGAGATCGTGCAGCGGATGGGCACGCGCATGACCGAGGTGATCAGCAAGCTGCGCGACGAAAAGGGGCTCGACGCGATTCTCGATACCGCGGCGGCCATCGCCTACAACAAGGCCCTCGACCTCACCGCCGAGGCCAGCGCGGCGTATAACAAAGCCTATCCCCCGGTCGCTGCCGCAGCAGCTCCGGGAAAGTAATCGCAGCAGGGCTCCTATGGCCGGTTATCTGGATACTTACGGCGTTGCGGATGAACGCCGGGAGCGCATCGTCAAGTGGTCTCTGATCATCGGCATCAGCACGCTGCTCCTGGCCGTCATCGGTTATTACACCTTCCGCACCCACGCCCAGGAGCGCGTGATGGCGCAGTTCCTCGAGGATCTCCAGCACCAGCAGTACATGGACGCTTACAAGCTGTGGGGCTGTCCGCAAAACTGCCGCCTGTACCCTCCCGATGAGTTTCTGAAGGACTGGGGCCCGGACAGCAAGATGGCCAAGGCCTCCGCGTTCAAGATCGAGCACGTCGACTATTGCGGTGATGGCGTGGTGTTTGACGTGTCCTATCCGAATACGGACGACATTGGGCTGTGGGTCAACCGCAGCACCAACGTCATCAGCTTTTACGCCACCGACACGCCTCGCTGCCCCGGTCCGCACTTGCAGATCGGCGCGTTTCTGAAGTCCCTCTTTTCTTAGTGAGACGGTCTCCTAGCGTTCGACGTTCTCCCGGCATTCGCCGTTCGGGAGAAACGGCCCCCTGGTTGCAGCCGTCCAAACCTTGATGCCGATGCAAACAACCCTCGTCTTGTGCCTTGCGGTCGCCCCCGGACTTCTGTGGGCGCAAGGCGCGGGAGTCACGCTCTCCGGAACCGTCAAGGGCCCGTCGGGCGATGCGGTCGGGGGCGCGCAAGTATCGGTCAAGAGCGTGATGACCGGCCAGGTGGTGCAGGTGCAAACCAACTCCGCCGGCCGCTACAGTGTGCCGGATCTTTTTGCGGGCGAATATCAGGTTGCCGTTACCGCGCCGGGCTTCAGCTCCAAACCAACCGGAGTGACCATTACCGTCGGCTCGGCGCAGACGCTGGATCTCACCCTCGCCGCCGCGCTGGGAAGCGCCGGCAACCCGCAAGCGCCCACGCTCGGCGATCTGGGGTTTCCCACGGCCGCGACGCAAAGTAGCCCGCAGGATCAGGCGCGGCTGGACCGGCGCTCCCACATGCTGCAGATGCATCAGCGCCTGGGCTTGATCACGGCGATTCCTTTGGTGGCGACGCTGATCGCCTCTGGCGGCGCCGGCGGGCACTCCACCAGCTCCGCCACGCGCGATCTCCACGCCGCGCTGGGATCGGCAACCGTCGGCATGTATGCCTGGACCGCGTATTACGCCATCTTCGCGCCCAAGATTCCGGGCACGACTGCGAAAGGCCCCATTCGCTTGCACAAGGCGCTGGCCTGGGTGCACGGAACGGGAATGATCCTGACGCCGATTCTCGGAGCCATGGCCTTCGATCAGAAGAGCCAGGGCGAAAGAGTCCACGGCATCGCCTCGGCGCACGGCGCCGCCGCCTGGGTTACCGGCATCGCCTACGGCGCCGCGATCCTGTCCGTGTCGATCAAATTCTAATATGAAGTATGTACTTCTGATTACTCTGGCGGCCGCGCTCCCGCTGGCCGCGGCCGATACCGAATGGGTGCTGGACCAAGCCACGCTCACCTACCACATCTCGCATCCGCTCCATCAGGCCAACGGCGTCAGCAAACAGGCCCGCGGGAAAGGAACCTGTCATGCCGGCCAGTGCGACTTCCTGATCGCCGCGCCGGTCAAATCCTTCGATTCCGGCGACAGCAACCGCGACCTCCATATGCTGCAGGTGGCGCGTGGCGCGGAGTTTCCGCTGGTCTCGGTCCGCACCCGCCTGCCCGAAACCGCAGCCGCAGCCGGCACGGTGATGGCCGATCTCGATATCGAGTTCGCCGGCCAGACCGCGCATTACTCACAAGTTCCGTTTCAATTGACCGTGAAGGGCAAGAGCATCCACGTCACCGGCGCCATCCCCGCGATTCTCACCGATTTCAAAATCGATCCGCCCAAGCTTCTCACCATTCCGATGAAGAATGAGATTCCGGTGAAGGTGGATATGACCTGGCACTCGCAGTAGTGCCACTCGATCCAGCGCTTAGTTGGTGGCCGCGGCCTTGCCGAACCGCCGCCCTAGAATCATCTTCACGATCAGATGGTCCGTCGCGCCGGTCAGCCCCACGCCCACGCCGAAGTTGAACTCCCACTTGGGCGACAGGTTCAGATCCGTCACCGCGAACAGATCCTGGGTCTGCAGCGGAATGGGATAAAGGGTCGTCATCGTGCCCAGAGTGCCGTAGTACTCGAACCCAGC
>CAWISY010000285.1:0-10224 GCA_963838455.1 Bryobacterales bacterium | reverse complement strand
GGTGCGCGTGCGCGCCGGCAAGTCCGCGGAAGGAACGCTCACTCTGCGCGCCTTTCATGAGGGCGGGCAGGTCAACATCGAAATCGGCGACGACGGCGCGGGCATCGACGTGGCGCGCGTCAAACAAAAGGCGGTCGAAAAAGGGCTCCTCTCGGCCGAGCAAGCCGCCAAATTATCCGACCGCGAAGCGCTCAACCTGATCTTCCACGCCGGATTGTCCACGGCGACGAAGATCACCAGCGTTTCCGGGCGCGGCGTGGGCATGGACGTGGTGCGCTCCAACGTAGAGAAAATCGGCGGCGCCGTCGACCTTTCCAGCAAGCCCGGCGAAGGCTGCACCGTAAGACTGAAGATTCCTCTCACGCTGGCGATCATTCCCGGGCTGGTGGTAACGGCCGGCAACTGCCGCAGCGGACCTCGCACCGGAGCGGGGACCGGCGAGCGTTTCGTGATTCCGCAGGTGAGCCTGGTGGAACTGATCCGCCTGGAGGATCAGGCCGCGCGCACCCAGATCGAGCGCATTCATGGCACCCGGGTGTATCGCCGCCGCGGCAGCTTGTTGCCGCTGGCGCATTTGACCGAAGTGCTGGGTCTGGAGCCGACTCCCTCCAACGTCGTCAACATCGTGGTGCTGCAAGCCGAGGACCGGCAGTTCGGGCTGGTGGTGGACGGCATCAGCGACACCCAGGAGATCGTGGTCAAGCCGCTCGGCAAACAGCTCAAAGGCCTAAACATTTATGCCGGAGCCACCATCATGGGCGATGGCAGAGTCGCCCTGATTCTGGACACGCTAGGCATCTCGCAGCGCTCCGGCATCTTTGCCGAATCGCGCGAAGCCCGTTCCGCCGAGGGCGATCAAGAGCAGCGAGAGCTGCTCGTCTCAGAAAGTGTCCAGCGCCTGTTGCTGTTCCGCGCCGGCTCCTTCGAACGCCTGGCCGTTCCGCTGTCCTTGGTCGCCCGGCTTGAAGAGTTCCCGCGATCCCTGGTCGAGCACGCCGGAGGCCGGCACGTGGTGCAGTACCGCGAGCGCATCCTCCCGTTGATCCCGCTCGCGGAGGTGCTGGAAATGAGAGAAGTCCTCGATGGCGATGCAGAACGCTCTTCCGAAACGGCGGATCCGGTCCAAGTGGTGGTCTTCAACGACGGCGACCGCAGCGTGGGTGTGATGGTGGATCAGATTCTGGACATCACCCAGGAAGCGGTTACGGTGCGGCAGAAGACCGGCCGCAAGGGATTGCTGGGATCGGGCGTGGTGGGCAAGCGCGTCGCGGATTTCCTGGATTTGAATTACGTCCTGCACGCCGCCGCCGCCGATTGGTTCGAGACCAAGACCGCCGCCGTGGCCGGCAAGAAGATCCTGCTGGCGGAAGCCTCACCGTTCTCGCGCGGCTTGCTCCGCAGCGGTCTGGATATGGCCGGTTACCGCGTGGTGGAAGCAGCCAGTCTGGAGGATGCGCTGCGCGGATTGGAGCAGCAGAAGGTCGACGTGGTGGTCGCCGCGTTGGACCTGCCGCGGTCTGGAAGTTCAGAACTGGTCGCGGCTTTGAGGCGCAGACCGGAGTGGAACCCGATTCCGGTCCTGGCGTTGGCCGAATCGGCCGATCAGCTTCCCTCCGGCGCCGCCGCTCAGGGTTTCCAGGATTGCCAGGTCAAGTTCGACCAGGAAGCCATGCTCGAATCGGTCGCCCGCTTGGCCTGCGCCCTCGCATCCAACGGGACACTTAACTCAAACCATCCGGCTCACGAAGTCAGGAGTGAATAACCATGACAGCCCATGATGCCGGCGCCAGCCGTCAGTTCTCGACCTTTTACGTGGCGGATCTGTTCTTCGGAGTCGAAGTGCTGCGCGTGCAGGAGGTGCTGCGCTTCCAGCAGATGACCGCCATCCCACAAGCGCCGGAGGTGATCGAAGGCCTGATCAACCTGCGCGGCCAGATTGTGGTGGCCATCGATATGCGCAAGCGGCTCGGCTTGGCGCCGCGTACCGCAGACCAAACCCCCATGAACATGGTGGTGCGCACCGAAGACGGAGCCGTCAGCCTGCTGGTCGACGAGATCGGCGACGTTCTGGACGTCGAAGCCTCGGCGTACGAACAGCCTCCGCCCAACCTGGATGCGGCGGCGCGGCATTTAATTCGCGGAGTCTACAAGTTGAAGGACAAGCTGATGCTGGTCCTGGACGCAGAGCGGACCGTGGACATTAACGCAGCGCGAGCTGCGTAACAGGAAATCAAGGAAAAACACAAGGAGCAGATCGAAACATGGCGAAACATGCAAGCGACGGAAAGCGCGAACGTTTGAGACCCCAGGCTGGCGGCGTTGCCCTGGCCGACAAGCCGGCACGCGGCGCTGTCCGCACCTCGTTACCGGCCCCCTCCATTGACTGGAATTCCGGCAGCAACAATGAGAACTGGTGCCGCCGCTTCGGCATGGATGAACGCAGCGTCGCCTTGCGCCGCCAGTTCATCCGGCTAGGCATCGAGGAGCAGCAACTGCTGGGGGAGATGGCTCCCTGGGCGCAATCGGTGGCGGCCGAGATCGCCAAGGACTTTTACGACTGGCAGTTCGAATTTGGCCCCACGCGCGAGTTTTTCGAAAATTTCGCCCGCGAACGTCAAATGGGCTTAGGCTCGCTACGCCAGGCCCTGGAATCGGCTCAAGCCAAGTACTTCACCGAACTCTTCGCCGGCGCCTCGATCGGCTGGGACCTGCGCTACTTCGAGAAACGCCTGACCGTCGGCGCCGTGCATGACCGGATCAATCTGCCCTTCAAGTGGTACGTCGGAGCTTACTCAGAGTACTACCGGTTGCTGGACGCTTACTTGCGGCGCGACTTCGACGATCTGGACAAAATCAACCGCGTCGCGGCCGCTGTCGATAAGGTGATGAATCTGGACCTTCAGGCGATCGGGGATTCGTTCATGCTCTCGACCATGCAGAGCATTCTGGCGGCAATGGGCGTCGATCTGGATGCAGTGGGCATTGCGGGCGACAAGTCCGGCCAGCTCAGCCGCGTCAAGGAATTCATCGTGGGGCAGTTCACGAAGTTCACCGGAGAACTGAACCACATGAGCGAAGAACACCGCCAGGGCGACATTGACGCACGGATTCCGGAGGAATCGCTCCACGGGACGTTCAAGACGGTGGCGCAGGGCGTGAACGGGATGGTGGGGGAACACGTCGCCGTCAAACGCAAAATCATGCATTCCATCCTCGAATTTGCCCAGGGCAACTTCGACGCGGAGCTGGAACAATTCACCGGCAAGCGCTCCTACATCAACGACGGGCTGGAGGAGCTGCGCAAGAATCTGAAGGCGCTATTGGGAGACGTCGACGTCCTGATCCAAGCCTCGCGCGAAGGCAAGCTGGACACTCGCGCAGACGCGGCCAAACATCGCGGCGGCTTTGCCACAGCAGTCAGCGGGATCAACCAGATGCTGGATGCGATTCTGCTTCCCATCGGCGAAGGCAACCGCGTGCTGGCGCAGATCAGCAACGGCAAGGTCGACGAGTTGATCACGCAAACCTACCAGGGCGATCACGAAAAGATGAAGAACGCCGTCAACAATGTGGCCGTGGTGCTGCAGGGTCTGCAAAAGCAACTCAACCAGCTCACCGAAGCTTCCAAAGAAGGCCAGCTCTCCCAGCGCGGCAAGCCCGAGCAGTTCCAGGGCGCTTACGCGGAAATCGTGAAGGGCGTCAACGAAATGCTGGACGCGATCCTGCTTCCGATTGGCGAAGGCAATCGCGTGCTGGCGCAAATCAGCTCCGGCAACGTCGACGAACTGATCACCCAGACCTACCGCGGCGATCACGAAAAGATGAAGCAGGCGGTCAACAACGTCGCCATAGTGCTGCAGGGACTGGAACGCGAGCTGTCGCGCCTGATCGAAGCTTCGAAAGACGGCCGCTTGAGCGAACGCGGCAAGGCCGAGCAGTTCCAGGGCGCTTACGCCGAAATCGTGAAGGGCGTAAACGAGATGCTCGACGCGATCCTGCTGCCCATCGGCGAAGGCAACCGCATCCTGGGCCTGGTTCGCGGCGGAAACCTCAGGGAACGAGTCGAGATCGCCTGCAAGGGCGACCACGAAAAAATGAAGAACGCGATCAACGGAGTCCACGCCTGGCTCACCGAGCTGATCGGATTCGTGACCAAAATCGCGCACGGCGATATGGCCGCGTCCATGTCCAAAGCCTCCGACCAGGACCAGATTCATGAGTGGCTGATGCTGCTCAAGACCAACGTCAACGCGCTGGTCGCCGACGTAGGCCTGCTGGCCCAGGCGGCCATCGCCGGCAACCTGGCGACGCGCGCCGACAGCTCCAAGCACCAGGGCGAGTATCGCAAGATCATCGAAGGCGTCAACGGGACTCTGGATGCGGTGGTCAAGCCGATCCGGGCGGCCTCGGAAACGCTGGGCGAAATCGCCACCAAGAATCTCAAGGCTCGCGTGGAAGGCGACGCCAAGGGCGAATACGCCAAGCTCAAGGAAGACATCAACACCATGGTGGGCGACCTCCAGGAAAACATGCGCAACTTTAGCCAGAACGCTCAGGCGCTGGCTTCTTCCTCCGAAGAACTCACCTCGGTGAGCCAGCAGATGGCGGCCAACGCGGAGGAGACCGCGACTCAGGCCAATGTAGTCTCGGCGGCCAGCGAGCAGGTTTCCAACAACGTCAACTCCGTCGCCTCCGCCTCCGAACAGATGCAAACCTCCATTCGCGAGATCGCCAAAAACGCTAACGAATCCGCGCGCGTGGCCAAGAACGCGGTCAGCGTCGCGCACACCACCAACGAGACTGTGAAGAAGCTGGGCGAATCCAGCCAGGAGATCGGCAACGTAATCAAGGTCATCACCTCCATCGCGCAGCAGACCAATCTGCTGGCGCTGAACGCCACCATCGAGGCGGCGCGCGCTGGAGAAGCCGGCAAGGGCTTCGCGGTGGTGGCCAACGAGGTGAAGGAGCTGGCCAAGCAAACCGCCAAGGCGACCGAGGACATCGGGCGCAAGATCGAGGCGATTCAGGGCGACACCAAGGGCGCCGTCAAAGCCATCGAGGAGATCGGCACCATCATCAACCAGATCAACGATATCTCCAACAGCATCGCCTCCGCCGTGGAGGAGCAGACGGTGACCACCAACGAAATCGGCCGCAGCGTGACGGAGGCGGCCAAAGGCGTCGGCGACATCGCCAAGAATATCGGCGGGGTCGCGCTGGCGGCGAAGAACACCACGCAGGGCGCATCCGACACCCAGAAAGCTTCGCAGGAGCTCAGCCAGATGGCCGCGCGCCTGCAAGCCATCGTTTCGCAATTCAGCATTTGAGGCGCAGGGAGGGGCGCTTCGGGGTCTCTCCCTCTCTAACAGCGGGAACCGCGACATATGGGAAAAACACTGGTCGTCGACGATTCTAAAGCGGTTCGGATGATCCTGGCCAAGACGCTGCGGGAGCTCGGGCACGAAGTGATCGAAGCCGCCAATGGACGGGAAGCCCTGGAGGTGGTGGCTCACGAAGAGAATTCCATCACCCTGGTCCTGGCGGACTGGAACATGCCGGAGGTGAATGGTCTCGAACTGCTCAAGCGGCTACGAGCGCAGCCGGAGTTGGCCGCGCTATCGGTGGTGATGGTCACCACCGAAACGGAAGTGGACCAGATGGCGGCCGCGCTCGAGGCGGGCGCCAACGAATACGTCATGAAACCCTTCACCCGCGAAATCCTGGTGGAGAAGCTGCAGATGGCCGGCTGCCTCCCATGAACGAAGGATGCCTGGAATGAACAAGCGCATCCTCCAGCCAGGCGAGCGGATCCGCGTGCTGGTCATCGACGATTCGGTGGTGATTCGCCGTCTGGTGACGCACGCGCTCGAAGAGGAACCCGCGATCCAGGTGGTGGGCGCGGCCTCCAACGGAGCCATCGCGCTGCAAAGGATCCCGCAGCTCAATCCCGACGTGCTGACGCTGGATATCGAGATGCCGGAGATGGACGGACTCGCCATGCTGCGCTGCGTGCGCCGGGAGTACCCGCACCTCCGCGTGATCATGTTCAGCACGCTGACGGAGCGCGGCGCGGCCGTGACGCTGGAGGCGTTGACGCTGGGCGCAGACGACTACGTCGCCAAGGCTTCGAATGAAGGATCGCTGGACCGGTCCATGGCGCGCCTGCGCCAGGAGCTGATTCCCAAGATCAAGCAGTTCTTCTACACGCCGGAGCCGGCACGTCCCGTTACCGCTCTGGCCTCAGTCCCGGCCACAGTTGCCTCGGCGCCAGCCCTCACCAAAACCACCAAGCCCAAGATCCTCGCCATCGGCGTCTCCACCGGCGGGCCGACGGCCTTGGGCGCGATTCTTCCAGCGCTGCCCTCCGAGTTTCCTCTTCCAGTCCTGGTGGTGCAGCACATGCCCCCTCTGTTCACGCGCCTGCTGGCCGAGCGCCTGGATGCAACCTGCCGGCTCCGCGTCGCGGAAGCCACCCAGGGAGCGCCTGTCGGTGCGGGCAAAATCCTGCTCGCGCCCGGCGACTTCCACATGAAAGTGACCGTTTCGGCCCAGGGCCCGCGTATTCTGCTCGATCAATCGCCGCCGCAAAATTCCTGCCGCCCGGCCGTGGACGCGCTGTTCAGTTCCATCGGCGAAGTGTACGGAGGGTCGGTCATCGCGGTGATTTTGACCGGCATGGGAAACGACGGAGTCCATGGAGCGCGCATCTTGAAAGCCCGCGGCGGAACGATCGTGGCGCAGGATGAGGCGTCCAGCGTGGTCTGGGGCATGCCCGGCGGCGTGGTCAATGCCGGCCTGGCCGACCGCGTCCTGCCGCTCGATCGAGTGATTCCGGAAGTCCTGACCATCGCTGGAGTCTGTCCAGCCAAGGCCGGACCCGCCGGGGTCTCAGAGAAAATCCATGCCTGAAGCCGCAGTGCTGGAGCCGATTCGACCGGAGAACTACAAACTCCTCCAGCAGCACGTGTACTCGAACTCCGGCATCGTGCTCGACGGCGATAAGCGTTACCTGTTTGAGAGCCGCCTGACGCCGCTGGTGCGCAAGCTCGGGCTCGGCTCCATCAACGATCTGTGCGCGCTGCTGGCAGCCATGCGCGAAGACGGCGTCGGCCGCCAGGTGACGGAGGCGATGACCACCAACGAGACCTATTTTTTTCGCGACCCCGCGCACTATACCGCGATCCGCACCGTCCTGCTGCCCCGGCTCAAGACCGAGCGCGCCACCCGCACGCTGCGCTTCTGGTCCGCGGCTTCTTCCACCGGGCAGGAAGCCTACACGCTGGCGATGATTCTGCTGGAAGAAGGCTTCGGCGACTGGAACATCGACATTCTGGGCACCGATTATTCTTCGCAGGTGGTGGAGCGCGCCCGCTCCGGAAAATTTCAGCAGATCGAAGTGAATCGCGGCCTGCCCGCCGCGCGGCTGGTCAAGTATTTCCGCCGGTCCGGAATGGACTGGCAACTGGAGGAAAGCGTGCGGCGGATGGTCCGCTTCCAAATCCTTGACCTGCGCCAGAGCATGCGCGCCCTGGGCCCCTTCGACCTGGTCTTCTGCCGCAACGTCCTGATCTATTTCGATGGCGACACCAAAAAAAAGATTCTGAACGAGCTGCACGGCGCCCTGTTTCGAGGCGCCTGGCTGCTGCTGGGCGGAGCCGAAACTGCCTTCGGCGTCGAAACCTGGTTTGAGCGGCAGACCATCGCGGGCGCAACGGTGTACGTGGCTCGGTGAAAATGAGTCGCGCGCTGAAGGAGTGACGAATGCCGGAAGTTCAGGTGGTCTCGAGTGAGGTTGCGCAGATCGTCGCGTCGGTCTTCGATAACATGCTGCGCCTGGAAGTGAGCCAATGCGCGGAGCCGTGGCGGCCGGGACCCGCCCGGATGATCGCGGAGGTGCATCTTTCCGGAGCCTGGAACGGCTCGGTCGCGCTCGAATGCGACCTGCCGCAGGCTCGCGAGTTCACGCGCCGCTATCTCTCCAGTTCCGCGGTCAGCGACGAGGTCACCGCCGACTTGCTGGGGGAACTCGCCAACATGATCGGCGGGAATTGGAAATGCGTGCTGGGGCGCGGGCTGCATCTTTCCGCGCCGGAGGTCGCAGCCGGAGACTTCGCCGAGTGGAGCGCCGGCGCTGGGAGGGTCGTCGAACAGCTCTCCTTTTTCTCGCCGGAAGGCGTCTTTTGGGTGACGATTCTAGCGGCGCGCCGGTGAGAGCCCTTTGACGCGAAGCTTTCTCAGGCGCCGCTGCGCGATAGTTCGCACGAACGGATCCGGGCTCTGCTCGAGCGGCTGCAGCTTCGCGGCGAGGCCAGCGTCATCGATTTCTCCTGCGGCCCATTGAGCGGCTGCCTCCACCAGCGGACCCTCGCTGCGCCCCAGATCCTTCAGCCGCCGAGCCGCCTCCGCGTCGCCGCCGCGCGCTAGGCCGATCAGCGCGACCAGGAAAACTCGCCGGTTGGCGTCTTTGGTGGCCTCGTGGAGCAGCGCCAGCGACTCGGCTTCGCGCCGTCCCCACAGCGCCTCCATTGCGGTGGCGCGCAGCAGCGGATTCTCCGAAGCGGCGAAGACCTTGATCCGGTTCAGGTTGTAGCTGGAAATGCTCAACAGCAGCGCGGCCTCCGCGCGCACCTCCGCATCGTCGTGGCGCATCATGAGCATCAGGAAAGAGGAAAGCCGCGAGCAGTCCGAAATCGCCTCCGCCAGCAACATCACTCGCAGAGCCACCGGGGCGCGCACCGCCTGCACGTCGCCGCGCACGTCGGCCAGCATCTTCTGCATCAGGCGCACGTCCAGCAGCGGCTCGACGCCGGCCAGGTTGCGGGCCAGCGCAATGGCTGCGTCCAGATTCAGAATCCGCTCATCCAGCAGCGGATCCAGCAGGAGATTGCCGGCAAACATCAGCCCCGCGATGAACTGCACACCGGGCGACTTCTCCTGGTTGGTGGTCAGCAGCCGGACCGCCGCCAGCGCGAATCCGGAAGGATCGGAGGCTTGAAGCTTCCGGATCGCGCTGGTGGAGCCGGACGGGTTGGAACTGAAGTTGGCCACCGCGTCGTCCAGAAAGGCGGAGATCATCTCGTTGCCGGCCACATGCTCTCGTCCCAAGAGTTCGACAACCGAGGTGAGATCGATCATAAAGTCTCGCCCGTCTTATCGGCACGGGAGGGAAACCGATAGCGCCCCGCGAATTCGGTTTTGGGACGCTAAAGCCCGCCAGGACCTGGCCAACTACTGGGGCGAAGCCGCCACGCGGCGCCGGGTACAAGTACGGGAGTCCACCTACTCCCAGATGACTTGATTCTCTTCACACCAGTCAATCGCGATCTGCCGCAACGCGTCGGCTCGGAATGCGAACCAGGCCGCTTCTATGCGATGCCGACGGATCGTGTCCTTGAACATCCGAAATGCCCCGGAACCGTGGATGGCGTATAGAAGATCTTCGCGGATCCTGGCGGCCTCCACCGCGTTGGAGAAATCCTGCATGATCTCCCATTCGTGCACATCGAATTTTGATGGAAGCCGCAGGAAGCTGCCCGTAGAAGCGATTCGCTTGGCAATCTCCCATTCCTCTTCCTGCCATTCAGGAAGATCCGGCTCGGGGGCCGCGCCGTCGCTCTCGGCCTCGTGAATAAGGTCGTTTGAGATGGTTTCCACGGGGCCGGTGTCGCAATCCAGAAAAGAGGAAAATTCGTCGAACTGTATCTCCAGAGCGTCAATGATATCGTTCAGGCGCACGGTTGCGGGCATCGTCTTAAAAACAATAATCCTGATCCGCCTTAAGTAGTGTCTACGCTGCATTCGTTGTGATATGCGCAGAGGAACGGAGCCCGCGGGGCACGGGCAGCCCCATTGGGCGCATAATAACTAACGATGATCCACGAATTTGAGCACAATCTCGACCGCCTGGCGGAACTGGCCATCCATTCCGGGCTGGGCCTGGCGCCCGGCCAGGAGCTGGTGATGACCGCCACCGTGGATACGCTGCCGCTCGCCCGCCGCATCACCAAGCAAGCGTATAAAGCCGGCGCGTCGCTGGTGACGGCGCTCTTCACCGACGAAGAATCCTCGCTGCTGCGCTTTCATCACGGCTCGGAGAGCAGCTTCGATGCCGCCCCTGCCTGGCTCTACGAGGGCATGGCGCAGGCCTACCGCAGCGGAGCCGCGCGCCTGGCGATCACCGGCAACGATCCTGCCCTGCTCTCCAAGGAGGACCCGGAGAAAGTG
>CAWISY010000284.1:0-64021 GCA_963838455.1 Bryobacterales bacterium | reverse complement strand
CTATCGTGAGCTGGAACGGCGCATCACGGCGCTGCCCGGCGTCGAATCGGCCAGCCTCGCGTTTAGCACGCCCCTGGGTTACTACAACAGCTCGCGGCTGGTGTTCGTGGAAGGGCGGCCCGTGGATCCCGATCAGCAGCCTCCGGCCATCGGATGCAACTTTGTCGACCCTCCCTACTTCGCCAACCTCAAGACGAGGATTCTGCGCGGCCGCGGGTTCGCCGATTCCGACGACCAGCACTCCGCACCCGTGGCCATCGTCAATCAGACCATGGCCCAGCGCTACTGGCCGGGCTCGGACCCCATCGGCAAGCGCCTGCGTGTGGGCAAGCCGGATGCGCAACTGGTGGAGGTGGTCGGCGTGGCCGAGGATGGAAAATATCTCTCGGCGTCGGAGAAGCCGCTGCCCTATTTCTACCTGCCGATGGAGCAGAATCCGATCCCGATGCGCGTGCTGCAGGTGCGCTCCCTGGCCGCGCCGGAGGAGCTGAGCGCGCGCGTCGAACGCGAAATCCGGTCGCTCGACGCCGAGATGCCGATCACCGACCTGCAGAGCATGCGCCGGTCGCTCAACGGATTGGGCGGATTCCTGATCCTGAAGATGGGCGCGCACCAGGCCGCAGCCATGGGTCTGCTGGGGCTGATTCTAGCGATCGTCGGCGTCTATGGCGTAGTCTCTTATGGGGCGGCGCAGCGCACGCGTGAGATCGGCATCCGCATGGCGATGGGCGCGCGGCCTCTGGATGTTTTGCGGCTGGTGCTGCAACAGGGCGTGAGGCTGGTGCTGGCGGGCGTGGCCCTCGGCCTGGTGATGGCGGTGGGGCTGATCGGGCTGCTCAAGCGCATTATCCTCATCGGCAGCGCCGTCGACCCGATTGCTTTCCTGGGCGTTCCGCTGCTGCTGGCCGCAATTTCCCTGGGAGCCTGCTACATCCCCGCCCGCCGCGCGATGAAGGTCGACCCCATGATCGCCCTGCGGCATGAGTAGAACGAGATAGAATTGCTTTCACTGGACAGTGCCCCAGTGGTTATGAAGAGGCTCAGGTTGTTTTCCGCCATTGTCCCTGCCGCGTTCGGGGTCGCGCACGGTCAGGCGATAAAAGATCCGGTACAGCCGAACCCCGTGAGAGTCTCTTCCCGCGCCCAATTGATTGCTTCCCTGGAGCAGGCGAGGGTAAGAATCGGAGATCCCATAATGCTCCATTTCCGCCTAAAGGACGTGTCCTCTGAGGTGATCAGCCCTCTAGCGTATAGTGGCTTTAACGACGACTACTGGGTGATGGTGACCGACGGGTTGGGGCGGGAGCTCTCGCTCACAAAGGAGGGCGACAGAATGAGGCAACCGTCCAAATCTCAGGTTAGTTCGATTACAAGCGCCCTCGGGCCGGGAGGGGATGACGGCGACCACTCCATAGATATAACCAAACACTATCAGTTGGGCCAGCCAGGAAACTATTTCGTTCGCATCGCAAGGCGGATGGGCGTCCCGCCCGACATGCCGTTTCCCAAGACCGCGCAGGAGGCCGCGAAGACACCGCTCGAAGAGGCCGTCTCCGACCTGATTCCGTTCACGATCACTCCGTGAGCCAAGCCCGCCGCCGGTCCCACTTTACCCTGTCAAAACCCTCTCAGCTCGTTTTACCCTTGCGTAAACGAAGACCCTATGATACTATTCCGTCATTTGCGGAACGGCCATTTAGTGGCCGGAATTGCATGCAAGAACGTCGCATACAAGAACTTGGGAACAGGTGGGTTTAAGACTGTGAAACGACTCTTCGCAAACCGGACCACGTGCTGGACTATCGCTGCCACGCTGGCAGCGGCCTTCGCCCTGAACGTCCGGGCAGCCGGACCGGACCTCAGCGGGCTCGACATCGTCAAGGTGCGGCCGGACTTTTACATGATCGCCGGAGCTGGCGGAAACATCGGCGTCGACATCGGCGCGGACGGAATCGTTCTGGTCGACTCCGGCAACGCCGCCTCGAGCGATGCGGTTCTGGCCGCGCTCAAGACGCTCACGGACCTGCCCATCCGCTACATCATCAATGCCGATGCGGGGCCGGATTTCGTGGGCGGGAACCTGAAGCTCGGCAGAGCCGGCCTGGCCGTGCTCAACAATCAGAACGGCGCGGCGATCCTGGCGCACCAAAGCGTGCTGGACAAGATGAGCGCGCGCAACGCCAATCCGTCGTATCCCGGCGACGCCTGGCCCAATGATGCCTTCCTGCCGAACCGCCACGCCTTCCGCATGAACGATCAGGGCATCGAAGTGTGGCATGTTCCTTCGGCCCACACCGGCGCCGATAGCTTCGTGCTGTTCCGCAAGTCCGACGTGGTGGTCACCGGAGATGTCATGGACACCACCCGCTTCCCCATCATTGACGTCGCCAATGGCGGTAGCATCCAGGGTGAAGTCGATGCGCTGAACAAGCTGATCGAGCTGACCATCGCACCCATCCCGTTCATCTACAAAGATGTCGGCACCTACGTGATTCCCGGCCACGGCCGCGTGTGCGAGCAGATGGAAGTGGTGGATTACCGCGACATGGTGGTGCTGGTCAGAGATAATGTCGCCGACCTGATCAAGCAGGGAAAGACGCTCGATCAGATCAAGGCGGCCCACCCGGCGCTGGCCTATGAGACTCGCTATGGCCGCGGGCCGGGCGTCACCAACCAGTTCGTTGAAGAGATTTACGCGAGCCTGACCAAGAAAAAGTAGAAGACGAAGTAGGAACCCATGCGACCGATCAAATTTACTCCAGTTCTCAAAGCGGGCGCGCCGTCGGCGTCCTCCGGGGCGTCCCCCACAGCAAAGCTGGCCGCTATTGGATTTTGTGCTCTCGCCATGTTGGCCGGAGCGTTTCTAAGCACGCCGTCGAAAATGTACGCGCAAGGCAAGGGCGGCGGAAAAGGCGGGCGGGGCGGAGGGGCTCCTGCGCCGCCAGCGAACGGCAAGGCGGGTGCTCCCATCGATCTGACCGGATACTGGGTATCCGTAGTCACCGAGGACTGGCGCTATCGTATGGTCCTGCCCACCAAGGGCGATTTCCAGGGCGTTCCCATGACGGCGGCGGCGCGCGAGGTCGCAAATAAATGGGATCCTGCTACGGAAGCTAAGGATCCGAACCAGTGCAAGGCCTACGGCGCTCCGGCCATTCTGCGCGAGCCCACCCGGCTGCACATTACCTGGCAGGATGAGAACACGCTGAAGATGGAGACCGATGCCGGGAAACAGGTTCGCTTGTTCCACTTCGGCAATTGGAAGCCGGCCGACGATGCGCATTCCATTCAGGGTAATTCGGTCGCGGACTGGGAAGGCGGCGCGCGCGGCGGACGCGGCGGTCGCGGAGGCGGAGGCGTGGGTGGCGGCGGCCGAGGCGAAGACCCGGTGCGCGCCCTCAATCTGCCCTCCGATGCCTCCCTCCACGTGGTCACCACCAATCTCACCGCGGGTTTCCTGCGCAAGAACGGCGTGCCCTATAGCGATAAGACGACCCTCACCGAGTATTGGGATCTGATGAAAGAGCCCACCGGAGACCTGATGGTGGTTGTGACTATCTCCACCACCGATCCCGAGTATCTGAGCCGGGCTTTCGTTATCAGCTCGCAATTCAAGAAAGAGCCTGGCGATACGGATGCGAAATGGGAGCCGACCCCCTGCTCGGCGACCTGGTAATGCCCGGCTACTTGGTAAGGTGGGGCCACATGGTAGCGTTAGTAGCATAATTAGAGGAGATCGAACATGACCTTCTACAAAATGAGCGTGGTTTTCGGGTTGTGCGCCGCGATGGCCATACCCGCCGCGGCGCAGGGCATCGACCTGTCCGGTTCCTGGGCCTCGATCAACGACGAAGATTCCATGGAGCGAGGCGCCGGTCCCAACCCTGCGGACTGGGCTGGCCTGCCGCTGAACGAAGCCGGCAAGGCCAAGGTGCTCAGCTATGAGCAGTCGATCATCTCCGAGCCGGAGCGCATCTGCTGGTTCCAGACCCAGTGGCACATCGCCGCAGGGCCGTTCAGCCTGCGCATGTGGGCCCAGCCCGATCCGCTGACCGGACGCGTGCAGGCTTGGATTATCGGCTCCTGGGAAACGCGTGCGCCGATGACCATCTGGATGGACGGACGACCCCATCCCTCCAAGAACGCTCCGCACGATCAAACCGGTTTCACCACCGGAGTGTGGAACGGCAGCGAGCTGATCGCCACCACCACGCATATCAAGACCGGCTACATTCGCCGCAACGGCGCGCCATCGAGCGATGAAGCCACCATCACTACTCACTTCCGCCGTCACGGCGATCTGCTGACGGTGGCGCTGTTCATGGACGATCCGGTGTATCTGACCGAGCCTTACGTGCTGACCCGGTCCTACAACCTCAGCACCAACCCGGTGGCCATCGGCGGCCCACCCTGCATCGTCGGCGACGAGGGCGTGGAGTCCGGCCACGTGCCGCATTATCTGCCAGGGCAGAACACGACTCTCGAACAGTTGCCCAAGCTGTACGGCATTCCGAAGGAAGCCGCCATGGGTGGGGCCGAGACCATGTACCCCGAATATCGGGATAAAATCAAGAACGAGTTTAAGCTTCCGGAAAAGTGTGTGCGCAACTGCGGCGCGGGCAACGCAAACGCAAACTAACCGGCAGTGCGAGGGTTTAGTGGTTCCAGTTCGATTCATTTAGCAGGAGGCAGCTTGAAAGCAAAACTGTTGGTTTTAACTTTAGCGGGGTTGAGCGTGGCCGGCGTCAGCGCGTACGCTCATCATTCCTTCGCGGCGACCTACAATGAAGGCGAGAAGATGACGGTGGAGGCGGACGTGGTCCAGTTCCTCTATCGCAATCCGCACTCGTTCCTCCAGTTGTCCGCCAAGGACGCCAAGACCGGCAAGGAAGTGGTCTGGGCGGTGGAGTGGGGCGGCGGCGGGCAGTTGGGCAGCCAGGGCGTGCAGCGCGAAACGCTGCGTCCCGGCGATCACGTGATCGTGATCGGCGAGCCGGCTCGCGATCCCGAAGATCACCGCATGCGCATGCTCAGCATCAAGCGGCCGTCCGACGGCTGGTCTTGGGGCGGAACGTTCGACTAAACGCCGGCACATCCGCTTGAGCAGATTATAAGTTCGTTTTTGGCGGCAGCGCTTTTTGGCGGCAGCTCAGGGAAGCCCGGCCCCCCGGGTTGAAGTGTCAGCACATATTTCCTTGGGCTGCCGCTGGTGTGTTTATTGAGACCTGAAAATCCATTCCAGCGGGAAACACCTTGAAAAAGAAACTCTTAGTTGTCTTTACGGCGGGATCCTTCTTCGCCTCCTTCAACGGCTTCGATAGTCCGGATGCGGCCTACGCCCAAGCGCCTCCGAAAGTGGCCCCACCCAAGACCGCTGCAATAGGCGAGACCTCGGAACAGCACTTCAAGAACGTCACCGTTCTCAAGGGCATCCCGGTGGATGAGTTTATGGGCACTATGGGCCTGTTCGCGGCCGCCCTGAGTTTCTGCTGCAAGGATTGCCACACCGGCGCAGGCACAGCCAATCCGAAATGGGAAGATGACCCGCCCCGCAAGGTCACCGCACGCCGCATGATCCAGATGGTGGCTACCATCAACAAGGAAAATTTCAACGGCCGCCAAGTGGTCACCTGCTGGACCTGCCACCGCGGCAGCCCCAACCCGGCCATCACTCCTCCGATGGATACCGTCTACGGCGACTCGGCCTTCATTCCCACCGATGTGCTGCCGATCGCGAACCCGGCCAACGCCGGCACTCCTCCGGCCGCTCAGATTCTCGACAAGTACATCCAGGCGCTGGGCGGCGCCGATGCGCTCGCCAAGGTCACCAGCTTTAGCGCCAAGGGCATTAGCCACCTGTTCGGCGAAACCCACAAAGACACCACCGAGATCTGGGCCAAGGCGCCGAATCTGCTGGCCACCTACGTTCATCAGGAAGAGGGCGATGTCGCGCGGACCTACGACGGCAAACAAGCGTGGGTGATGCTGCCTCTGACCGTGGTCGGGCAGTATCCCTTAACCGGCAGCGCCATCGACGGCGCAAGACTGGATGCGCAGATGGCGTTCCCGGGCGGCCTGAAGCAGTTCTTCACCAACTGGCGCGTGACCTATCCGAGCGTGGTTCAGGGCAAGCCGGTCTACGTGGTTCAGGGCAGCCTGCCTACCGGTCTTCTCGCCACTTTCTACTTCGACAAGCAGACCGGCCTGCTCACGCGTATGATCCGCTACGCCAACTCTTCGATGGGGCGCGTGCCCACGCAGGTCGACTATTCCGACTACCGCGCGGTGAATGGCGTGATGTTCCCGTATAAATGGACCTTCGCCTGGATCAGCGGACAGGAGCAGTATGAGCTGGACGATGTCCAGGTGAACGCGCAGGTCGACAACTCGCACTTCGTCAAGCCGGTGCAGCGCACGGCGCGAGTGGCGCCGGTTCGCTGACTTTTACGGGCGCGTCTCTACGAACAGCGCAAGAGCGCCTTGAACCCGTAGTCCATGTGCTGCTGGATGTGGCAGTGGAACAGCGTCAGACCGGGCTGGTCCGCGGTGAAATCCACGATGGCGCGCCCGAAGGTGGGCACCACCACCGTGTCCTTGAGCACGCCTGAGGTCGCTTTGCCGTAGATCTCGGCGATCTCGAAGTTGTGACGGTGCAGATGGAGCGGATGGGCGTCGTCGGTGCGGTTGCGGAACGTCAGCCGGTAGCGGGTGCCTTGTTTCAGCACGAACTCCTGATCGTGCGGGTACGGCTTGCCGTTCACGGTAAAGCTGTTGAACTTCCCCGCCCCGCTGGGGATTTTCTCAAACAGCATCTCGATCTTTTCGGTAGGCGCCGGCTGCGTGGGAGCTTTCCCGAAAATCGTGTAATCCCAGTTCGGTTTCGGCGGCGCGATCCATTGCGGCGTGCGGTGCTGATTGGCATACTCGATCACCACGCCTAGGCCGCCCTCCCGGACCGGATCCTCCGGAGCTCCCATCACCCAAACTCCCGGCTGATTCATTTCCACCCAGCAATCGATCCGCTCGCCCGGGCCCAGCATCAGCACATCCACCGCGGCCGGCGTCGCCACCGGATTGCCATCCAGCGCGATGACGTTGAACTTGTGCTGCGGCAAGTAGAGATGCCGGTTCTCGATCGCGCTGGCGTTCAGGAAGTGAAACAGGACGCGGTCGCCTTGCTTGACGCGAATCGGTTCGCCCGCGCCCAGCGACTTATCGTTGATCGAGTAGATATCGGCCTGCACCTCCAGGCCCGGCGGCCGCGAGTCCAGCACGGCCGGCCGTTCCGGCTGCGGAGCGGCAGCGTCGATGTCGTCGTTGTCCATCGCCATGTGGGAGAAGTACGGCTCCCAATCGCGCAAGGCCATGTTATGCTCCGAATCATAATTGCCGGGATTGTTCCCACCCTCGACAATCAGGAATCCGAACATGCCGGTGAAGGTGCCGCGGTGCAGATCGTCCATAGACATCGTATGCGTGTGATACCAGCGCGTACCGGCGGGGGTGGGGGTGAATTTGTAACTGCGGCTGGAGTGCGGCAGGATCGGCGGCGTGCCCTCTTCCTCCGACCCATCTACGTCGGAGGGGATGAACAAGCCGTGGAAGTGCACATACTCCGCCGAGTCCGTGTTGTTGGTGACGTTCACCGTCACCGGCACGCCCTCCTTCATCCGCAGCAGCGGCCCCGGAGCGGTGCCGTTATAACCGAGAGTGCTCAGGATGCGGCTCGGGGAAAGTTCCACGGTTACCGTTCCGATGGTGAGGTCGAAGGCGTCCTTGGCCACGTCCGGCGCCGCGGCCGTTGGAGCAAGAAAAGATTGAGTCTGCTGGGCTCCCAAATGGCCAGCGGATGCCGCCGCCGCGCCCGCGATTTTCAAAAAGTCACGTCGATCCATATTGATAACAAGATTGATGAAGATTGCTAACGCCCCAATCGTACCGCACGCGTTGCTCCCGGCCAACTGCTCCCGTCGAGATGGTAGGCGTGGCGCCGGACTTAGGCTATGTGGTATCCAGCCCCACCCGGAAATCGTCCAAATAGGTGGAAGGGAGAAATTCATGAATAAGAAATTTCCAATCATCGCCCTTGGGATCCTCACCAGCGGAGCGATGCTAGCGCAGAAGACGCTGCCTCCGGAGCCGGCCGCGTCCTCACAGCAAGCGGCAGGCCAGCAACAGACGCCGGCGCACAGCCAGCCGCGGCAATCCGCGCGCAACTGGCAGGATCGTATGCTGGCCCGGATGACCACGCGGTTGAATCTCACTGCGGATCAGCAGACGCAGGTGAAAGGGATTCTGAAGCAGGCGCGAGAGGAGAACCGCACGCTGGCGCCGAAGTTCCGTGAGGAGCGTATGGCGCTGGATGCCGCGGTCAAATCCGATTCGCTCAGCCAGATCGATCAGATCACACAGCAGAACGTGAATCTGAACTCGAAAATGGAGGCCAATCATTTGAAAACCGTGGCGAAGATCTACGCGATCCTGACGCCGGACCAGCAGGCCAAGTTTGACCAGCACTTTGACCGGATGATGGGTCTGCGCGGACGCGGCGCTCATTCTGCGAAAGGCGTGTAACTGCGCTGGAATTGGCAGGGGCCGCCGAAACGGCCCCTGCTCATTGCTTCACCCCTCCTGGAGTCCCTGACACGCTTCTGTTATCATCCTATTGCTATGAGGCGGCCGATCCTGCATGCCATTCGACTCCTGTTCATTTTGAGTGTCGGGTTGCTGGCGTTTCAGCGGGGCGGGCGCAGGTTCCAAAACTATAACTACAACTCCGGCCCGTGGACGCCGTCCGAGTTCTATTGGACCCGTCTTCAATACAATTCCGTGGGCGGTGGTTTCGACCGCTTTCAGGGTGGGGAAACCTGGTCGCGCGATTATCCCAAGGCCGACAACGACTGTTTGATCGCGTTGCGCCGTCTGACGCACATCAACTCGCCGTCGCCCTTGAACGTGGCCGATCTCGACAGCGACCATCTCTTCGATTACCCGTGGATCTACGCGGTCGACGTGAACACCTGGCAGTTTACGGATGCCGAGGCTAAGCGCCTGCATGACTATCTTCTAAAGGGCGGCTTCCTGATGGTCGACGACTTCCACGGCACCGATGATTGGGAGCACTTCATGGCCGGCATGCGCCAGGTGCTGCCCGATGCGCAGGTGGAGAATCTCGCCGATCAAGACGAGATTTATCACGTCCTTTACGACATCAACGAAAAGTTCCAGATCCCGGGCGAGCAATACGTCTACAGCGGCATCACCTATCAAAAAGACGGCTATGTGCCCATATGGCGAGCCATTCGCAACGATCATGGCCGCATCATGGTGGCCATCTGCGCCAACATGCATCTGGGCGACGCCTGGGAGCATTCCGATGAGGCGCAGTATCCAGAGAAATTTTCCGGCCTTGCGTTTCGCATCGTGCTGAATTACATTACCTACGCGATGACCCACTAGCATGCCGTTACAGAGCCGCGACCGAAGGAAGCGGGTTTTAACTCACGAGGAAGCGGGTTCTAATCACAATGTTCGAGTTCTTTTTTAAGTACCCCCGCTCCGCATATTCACTCGGCAAGATTGCTCTGCTCGGCGCGTGGCCCGCGTGGATCCTGATCGTGCTGATCGTGGCCGCGTCCGCGGCGCTGGCCTGGCTGATCCGTTCTCAATTCAAAGAAGCGGCGCCGAACATGCGCGGCTGGCGAGCCTGGACCATCTGGGGCCTCGAATCGCTGATGGCCGCCATCGTTCTGACGCTGCTGTGGCAGCCCGCGCTCACCGTATCCGAGCTGAGAAAGCAGCAGAACATTATTGCTGTGCTGGTGGACGACTCGCATAGCATGGGCATCAGCGAAGACGGCTCCACGCGCCAGGCGCAAGCCGTCAAAGCCCTGCAGGACGGGGTCCTGGCCAACCTCAACAAAATGTTTCAGACGCGGCTGTACCGGGTGGACGATCGCGCCGCGCGTATTGAAGATCTGAAGGAGCTGAAGCCCACCGAGCCCACCACTCGCCTGGGCGACAGCCTCAAAGGTTTCAGCGACGAAACCTCCGACCTGCCGATCGGCGCCGTGGTGCTGTTGAGCGACGGCGGCGACAACACCGGCGGCATCAGCTCCGACGCGATCAGCGCCCTGCGCGGGCGTCACATTCCGGTTCACACGGTGGGCTTCGGACGCGAGCACGCGGAGCACGACGTGGAGCTGGAAGACGTCGCGGTTGCGCCGCGCGCGCTGGCCGAATCGCGTCTGGCCGCGAAGATCACCTTCCACCAATACGGCTACACCGGTTCGAAAATAAGTCTCCAGGTAACCGATGTCACCTCCGGACAGCCCAAGGTGCTGGCGGCGCGCACGGTCACGCTCGGCCCGGAAGGCAATCTACAAACCGAGACCCTGATGTTCGACGTGGGCGGCGCGGGCGCGAAGATGCTCGAAATCGCCGCGGCGCCGCTCGCGGGCGAAGAGAATACCGCCAACAACAGGATGTCGCGCGAGGTGAACGTCGCCGCCGACGCGCGCCGCGTTCTCTACGTCGAAGGCGAGCCGCGCTGGGAGTACAAATTCATTCGCCAGGCGGAAGAGGACGACCGCATGGTCAAGATCGCCTCCATGGTCCGCACTACGGAAAACAAAATCTACCGCCAGGGCATCACCGATTCCAAAGAACTGGCGGACGGCTTTCCCACGAAAGCGGAGGATCTGTTCGGCTATCAAGGCTTGATTCTCGGCTCGCTCGAATCCGGCTATTTCAGCAAGCCCCAACAGGACTTGATTCGCGAATTCGTGGATCGGAGAGGCGGAGGGCTGCTGCTGCTGGGCGGGCAGTTCGCGCTGGCTGACGGTGGATGGAACTCCTCGACTTTGACCGATCTACTGCCGACGATTCTGCCGGATCGGCCTGGCACGTTCCATCGCGAAGAGGATCCGGCACGCGGCACGCAGCACACCACCGTGGAGCTGGCGCCCGACGGCGTCGACAGCATTGTCACCCGTTTACTAGACGATCCTGCGGCCAACGTAGCGAAGTGGAAGCAGCTTCCGTACCTGATGGATTACGAAGATCCAGGCACGCCCAAGCCGGGCGCGCAGGTTCTGGTCAACATGATTCCGGCCGGCACCACCCGGCCGATCCCGCTGCTGATCACCCAGAAGTTCGGCCATGGCCGCACCGCGATCATGGCGACGGGCGGAAGCTGGCGCTGGCAGATGAGCTCGCCGCTGGGCGATACCGCTTACGATCTGTTCTGGCAGCAGCTCCTGCGCTGGCTGATTTCGGACACACCGGGTCACGTGGCCGCTTCCGTGCCCACACAGATTTTGCTCGATAACGGCTCGATCACCATACGGGCGGAGGTTCGCGATCCACAGTACAATCCCGCTCCCGACGCCAAGGTTCAGGCCAGTATTTTGGGGCCCAGTGGAATCAGCGCGCAGATCGAGCTGACGCCGGTCGCGGACAATCCGGGGCAGTTCCAGGCGACGTGGGCGGCTCCGAAGGAAGGCTCCTACCTGACCGAGGTAACGGCTTCGCGCACGGATTCGAGCACCGGAAAGACGCAGGATCTGGGACGCGATACGCTGACGTTCCAGCGCATGGACGGGGTTGCGGAGAATTTCCATACGGAGCAGAATCGTGCACTGCTGGAACAGATCGCCGATCAAACCGGCGGCAAGTATTGGAAGCCGGCCGATCTGGGCGGTCTCCCCAAGAGCATTCCTTATTCAGCCGCGGGCGTGACCATGCGCGACACCAAGGATCTGTGGGACCTCCCCATCGTGTTCCTGGTGCTGATTGCGCTGCGCTTCTCGGAATGGTGGCTGCGCCGGAAGTGGGGGATTGTTTAAATGGGCTTGTTTGCGCCCTGGTTCCTCGCCGGCCTGGTTGGCCTCGGCTTGCCCGTGTACCTGCACCTGCTGAAGCGGCAGAAGAATCCGCCGCGGCCGGTGCCCTCGCTGATGTTCTGGGAATCTCGCACGCAGGCATCCACGCGGCATCGCCGTCTGAACTATCTTTTGCTGCTGTCGCTGAGATTAGCGCTGTTATTCCTGCTGATTTTCGCCTTCGCCAACCCCTTCATCAACCGCAGCGCAGCGGCGCTGGCCAGCAACCGGCTGGTGCTGATTGTGGTGGACAATTCCTTCAGCATGCGCGCCGGGACTCGCCTGGCCGATGCGAAGACCTCGGCGATGAATGTGCTCTCCGGCATCGGCGGTGTGCGCGCGCAGGTGGCTTCTTTCGGCTCCCAGTTGCACATCCTGACCCAGGCGATCGAGGATCAAGGAGCTTTGCGCGCCGCGGTCCAATCCATCGAACCCGGCGACGGCCACGGCACCTTCGGTGAGCTGGCTCGCGCCATCCGCGGGATTGCCGAATCGGCTCGCACGCCGGTTGAGGTGCAACTGTTCAGCGACATGCAGCGCACCGATTTGCCGGGCACCTTCGCGGACATGACTCTGCCGGCCAACGTGAAACTGGTGACCCACGCGGTGGTCACCAAAGCGCAACCCAACTGGACCGTCGAAACCGTGGACGCTCCCGGGCAGGTTTGGGGCAAGGATCTGAAGCCGATTCACGTCTCGGCCGTGATTCGCGGCTACGGAACAGCGGCGGCCCAACGCACGGCGTCGCTGGTGGTCAACGGCAAGACCACCGCCGTCAAAACCGTGGAAGTCCCCGCGGACGGCAAGGCCACGGTCGAATTCCCTGCCCTGGACGTCCCCTACGGCTTCAGTCAGTGCGAGGTCAAGATCGATTCGGCCGACGGCTTCCCCGCCGACGATCTGCGGCGCTTTGCGGTGGAGCGCTCCGATCCACAGAAGGTTCTGCTGGTGCACAACTACGGCGACACCAAGTCGCAGCTCTATTTCGGAGCCGCCCTGGCTGCGGCGGCGCAATCCGCCTTCACCATTGAACCCATCAACGCGAACGAAGCCGCGGACCGCAATGCGTCCAACTACGCCTTCGTAGCGCTGTCGGACCTCAACACGGTTCCGCAGCTTCTCGAAAATTCGCTCACCGGCTACGTGCGCTCCGGCGGAAGCGTGTTCATCGCCGCCGGCACCAACGCGGGCGGACACACGCAGATTCCGATTTTCGGCGCGCGCATCAACGCGACGCACGACTACACCCGCCTGCCGGAGCATTACCTCGAAGTCGGCACCAGTGATTCCTCCTACCCATCGGTCGAGAAGGCCGGAGGCTGGCCCGGCGTGAAGTTTTTCTACGCGCTTGATGTGGACCCCGGCGACGCGCGTGTCATCGTTCGCCTGGGCGACCAGACTCCGCTGTTGCTCGAAAAGAAAATTGGGGAAGGCCGCGTGGTGCTGTTCACTTCCGGGCTCGACAATCTCACCAACGATTTTCCGCTGCAGCCGGCCTTCGTTCCGTTCATCGAGCAGACCGCCCGCTACCTGGCCGGCAGCGAGCGCCAGGGCGGAGCACAAGCCGTGGATGCGTATCTGGAGCTGCGTAGCGGCAAGGACAAGTCGCAAGGCGTGGAGGTCACCGATCCGGAGGGCAAGCGCCCGCTCACGCTGGGCCAGGCCGCTTCGGCGCAGTCCTTCCAGCTCACCGAAGCTGGCTACTACCAGATCCGCTTCGCCAACGGGCGGCAGGATGAAATCGGCGTCAACGCCGATCCCAAGGAGTCGAATCTGGACGTGATTCCGGACGACGTGGTGGCGTTGTGGCAGGGCAACGGGAACCAGAACGCGCAAGCCGCCTCCGCCGCCGGAGTAGCCGCTGCTGAAAAGCGCACGATCCCGCAATCGCTGTGGTGGTATGTGATGCTGCTGGCGCTGATCGTCGTACTGGCCGAATCCGGGCTCGCCAGCCGCTACCTGGGGACGCAGCGCGAGGAGTCGTAGCGGTCTCTAACATCACGCTTGGCGCATGACGCCCGGGAAACCGCTCCCTCTGGTCGCGGCTCGGTAAGAGGCCGTAGCAGCGAACAGGACCCTCACGGGCGGTTACGAGCCTTCAGGTCTTCCCAACTCACCGTGCGGCCTTCGCTGCGATCCGCAAACTCTTCCATTCCTTCGCGGGCGAGCACAAGATCCCTCAGAGCCTTCCCCAGATCGCCTCCGTAATCCGAGGCGAGTTCCGCAAGGATGCGGTCCGTATTTTCGTCGACCTCAATTTCGCGGCGGATCATGCTCTAAGCATAGCGCCCTATGGCCACAACGCCCGCTACCCTTGCTTCTTCCCCTCCAGGTACTTCGACAGATTTCCGGCGAGCTGCACGAAATCGGCCGGGAATAGGATCACCGTCGTGCTGTTGTTCTCCGCACCCACTTCCGAGACCATTTGCATGCGGCGCAGCTCCAGGGCCGCCGGGTTGCCTACCATCAGTTGAGCCGCATCGGCCAGCTTCTGCGACGCTTCCAGTTCCGCCTCAGCCTTAATGATGCGGGCGCGTTTCTCGCGGATCGCTTCGGCTTCCATGGCCATCACGCGCTGCATATCCTGCGGGATCTCCACATCCTTCATCTCCAGCAGATCCACGGTAACGCCCCAGGCTCCGGTGCTCTCCAGGACATTGCGCTTCAGCAGTGCGTTGATCTTGTCGCGTTCCTTGAGCACTTCGTCCAGATCATGCTGGCCGATGACGTTGCGCAGAGTGGTCAGCGCCACCTGCTGCACGGCGGAGCGGTAATTTTCGACCGTCAGCACCGCCTTCTGCGGCTCGCTCACGCGAAACCACAGCACCGCGTTGACCTTCACCGTCACGCTGTCGCGAGTAATGGTCTCCTGCTGCTCAATGGGACTGGTCACCACGCGCAGTTCGATCCGCGTCATGGTCTCGATGCCCAGCGGGATCAGCCAATACAGCCCCGGCCCGCGCAGGCCCTTGTAGCGTCCCAGCCGGAACACCACCGCGCGCTGGTATTCGCGGGCGATCCTAAGTCCGGTGAGGAAAACCAGGAACAGAATTGCAACAATGACTTGCGTCCACGGGAAGTCCATTCAGTGAGAGTACTACGTCCGGTCTCCAAGAGGATTTTCCTCCCGCTTGTCACACTTTTGTGCCGCTGCCACGTCAAATAAAAATAGGGACTTACGTCCAGCGCTGCGGGGCCCGCTCGATCGCCCGATGCGCTATGCTTTAGGCATCAGAGCGGCGGCATTTTGGAGCCCCGCGCAAGCCGAGGAGGTTGGATGAGTCTCCGCGCTCAACTTCACGCGTACATTTCTGAGCTGGAAAAGCGTCTGCGGTGGAGCGCGTGGCTGCGCGGCGCGGCGATCTTCACCGCCAGCGCCCTGGCGGCGACCCTGGTGCTGGTCGTGATCGCCAATGCGCGAGCCTTCTCCGAAGGAAGCGTGACCGCGGCGCGGTTCGCGCTCATCGTCGTGCTCGCCCTTGCCGCCGTGGCCGGCCTGGCGCTGCCTTTGCGCCGCCTGACTCGGCGCCGGGCGGTCGGAATGGCCGAGACCAAATTCCCGCAGTTCGAGCAGCGCCTGGTGACCTTCACCGAACGCGAGGAGCAAGAGCCCTTCATCGAGCTGCTGGCCGGAGAAACGCTCGGCATTGCGCAATCGGCCGAGCCGAAACAAATGGTCACCGACGGCCGCTTGTGGGCGTCGCTGGCCGTGGGCGTGGGCTCGCTCGCGGTCCTGCTGTGGATGATCGCGGCCGGCCCCGGCTTCCTGGGCTACGGAGCCTCGCTGCTGTGGACCGGCACGCACACGGGTGAGTCCGCGCTGTATGATCTGCGCGTCAGTCCGGGCGACGCGGTGGTGCGCCGCCACTCCGATGAGTTGGTGTCAGCGCTGCCCGTCGGCATGGATTCGCCCACAGTGAAACTGCATGCCCGCTTCGCGAGTTCCTCCAAATGGGAGGAGATTGCCATGGCGCACCAGGCCACCGGCAGCTTCGCCAAAGGGTACGAATTCCTCTTCGCGGCGCTCCCGGAGAACGTGGAATATTACGTCACCGCCGGAGCGATGACCTCCAAGCACTACAACATTCGCGTCAGCGATCTTCCCTCGGTGAAGCAGATTCGGGTCACCTATCATTACCCGGCCTGGACCGGCATGCCCAGCGAAACCGAGGAGCGCGGTGGCGATCTGCGCGCCGTGGCGGGAACCGAAGCGGATCTGGAAATCTCCACCGACAAGCCGCTTGACAGCGGCCAGATCCAGCTCGACAGCGGCGAAAAGATCGCGCTCACTGCGGGTCAGAACAATACTTACCGGGCCCGCGTGAAGATGGATCAGGACGGGGTCTATCACGTGGCCGGCGTGGATCAGGGCCAACCCGCGCGCGTGAGCGAGGACTTTTTCATTGAGGCTCGCAAGGCCAGCCCGCCGCAGATCGCGCTGGTGCGCCCGCGCGGCGATTATCACGCGCTGCCCATCGAAGAAGTGACGCTGGCGGTCAAGGCCACCGACGAGTACGGCTTGAAGGATGTGTCGCTGCACTATTCGGTCAACGGCGGCGCGGAATCCACCATCGATCTTCTCAAGGCCAAGGGCCAGCGCGAAGCTGACGGCTCGACCACGCTGTCGCTGGAACAATTCAACCTGGTTCCGGGCGACCTGGTGAGCATCTACGCGACCGCGACGGACGCCAATTCCGATGCGCACACCGACATCGAGTTCATCCAGGCCGACCCCTATGAGCGCAACTTCACGCAATCCCAGCAGGGCGGCGGCGGTGGCGGCGGCGGCGGGGGAGGCGGAGGAGCGCAGCCGCAGCAGATCACGCAGCGTGAAAAAGAAATCATTTCGAGCACGTTCAAACAACTGAACGACAAAAACTCCACGGCGCAGCAGGCCGCGGAGACGTCCAAGCTCTTGGCCGAGGCGCAAGCCAAGCTGGCTGCCCAGGCGCAGACTCTTTCCGGCCGCTTGGAAAGACGCGAATTGACCGACGAAGTCGAGGCTATCAACGATTTCCAGAAAGACATGACGGCGGCTGCGCAACTCATGGGTCCCGCATCACAACAGTTGCAGCAGCAGAAGTGGAAGGACGCCGTTCCCAATGAGCAGAAGGCTCTGCAATACTTGCAGCGCGCGGAAGCCACTTATCGCGACATTCAAGTTGCGTTCGGAGCCCGCGGCGGCGGTGGAGGAGGCGGTGCGGGCGGCGGCGCGGCGCGAGACTTGGCGGCTCTGTTCGACCTCGAGCTGGATACCACCAAGAATCAGTACGAGACGCAGCGCAGCTCGGCTTCTACCGAGGAACAGCAGCAGGAAGCCATCGACGAGGCGCTGAAGAAACTGGATGAGCTGGCGAAGCGCGAAGAAGCGCTCGCGCAGCAGCAGCGCAACGGCCAGCAGCAGACTGCGGAGCAGAAATATCAACAGGAGATGCTGCAGCGCGAGGCCAAGCAACTGGAGCAGCAATTGCAGCAGCAGCTCGGCCAGCAGGGCCAATCGGGTTCCCAATCGAGCAGCAGCTCGCAATCCAGCTCCTCTTCGTCGAGCTCGGCCAGCAATAGTTCAAAGTCCAATAGCCAGGGACAGTCGGGTGGACAAGGCGGAGGCCAACAGACGAGCCAGTCGAGCGCCGATCCGAATTCTCCGCAGGGCCGGCAGCAGGCCGCGCAACAGGCGCTGGACCGCTTAAAGCAAGCTGAGCGCGACATGCAGTCCGCCGCACGCAACGGCAGCTCCGCCGATTCGCGCCGCGCCGCGGACCGGCTGCGCGACGCCACCGACAAGCTGGGCGCCGCGGAATCGAGCAGCGCCGCCGATCAGGTGAAGCGCATGGCGCAGGAAGCGGGACAACTGGCGGACCGCCAGAAAGAACAAGCCGACCTGGTGCGCGGCTGGATCGCGCAGCAGAACGCCGCCCAGGCCAACAAACAACAGGCCAAGGGACCGAGCCCGGCCGACGTCGACAAGTTGATCAATGACCGGCAGCAGGTGAGCGACGATCTGGACCACCTCACCCAACAGTTGCGCGACCAGGCTCGCGAGTTGCACTCCGCGCAGCCGGCGGCATCCAACAAATTGCGCGGAGCCCTCGACGGGCTGGATGAAAACCGGCTCCCCACGCGGCTGCAGAAGAGCGCGGATTTGTTGCGTGAGGGCCGGCTCTCGGATCCTTCGGAAACCGCGCTTACCAGTGATCTCCGCCAGCTTGGCGATCAGATCTCAGATGCGGCGCGCGCGCTGGGCAACGGCCAGCCCACCTCCAAAGACGCGGAGCTGAATCGCGCCATGGATAATCTCTCGCGGCTGCGCGATCAACTGGGCGATCTCGGCAATCCGCAAAACGGACAAGGCCGCGGCCAGCAGCAGGGTCAAGGCCAAGGCCAGGGTCAGGGTCGCGGCGGAAAGCAGCAGGCGCAAGGCCAGGGACAAGGGCAAGGCCGAGGTCAGGGGCAAGGGCAGGGGCAAGGGCAGGGTCAAGGGCAAGGGCAGGGTCAAGGACAAGGGCGAGGTTACCAGCAGGGGCAGCTCGGGCAAGGGCAAGGTGGACAGGGACAAGGTGGCGTGCAAGGTGACCGCGCTGGACAAGCAAATGCCGGCCAGGCGAACGGCGCCGGCGGCCGCCAGGGCCAGATCTACAACAACTTCGATACTGGCAACAACAGCATGCCGGGCCAGTCGGCCGCGGTGCGGGATAACGGTCCCAACCCGGCGGACACGCAGCGTGAAATCGACCAGGGCCTGGGCTTGCTCAATCAGGTCCGAGCAGCCGTACAGGACGCCGGCCCCGAAGCGCGCGAACAGTTGCAGCAACTCATTGATGAGATGCGCAATCTGGATCCCAAGCGCTTCCCCGGCAATCAAGGTCTGGTCGAGCAGATGCGCCAGCAGTTGGTCAGCAGCGTGGACACTCTGGAGCTGCAGCTACGCAAGGAACTGGAGCAGAACCGCGGCACCATCCGCAACACCGATCCGGCCAAAGTCCCCAACGGGTATCAGGATTCAGTCGCCGAATACTACCGCAAGCTCGCGGGCGACAGCCACTAGAAGGCTCCGCTCCCTACGGTCGCGGCTCAGTTTCGCTCCGCTCCGGCCGCGGCTCAGAACCGAAACAGAGCCGCGGGGGCGCCCTCTGGGCCGGGAGCAGAGATTTTCACCCCCGCACGTACTTGTTGAACCAGTCGATGGTCCGCTGCCAGGAAAGATCCGCGGCGGCCTTGTTGTAGCGCTCCGGCGTGGCGTCGCAGTTGAAGCCGTGGACCGCGTTGGGATAAATGTAGCCCTCGTGCGGAACGTTGGCGGCCGTCAGAGCCTTGTCGTAGGCCGGCCAGCTTGCCGCGGTGGTGGTGTCGAGCGCTCCGTGATGCACCAGAACCGCCGCCTTGATCTCGGCGAGTCCGGCCATAGGCACCGCGCCGTAATACGGGACGGCAGCGCTCAAATCGGCGCCCATCTGCGTGGCCAGCGTGTTCGACACTCCGCCGCCGTAGCAGAAGCCGGTCACGCCGACCTTGCCCGTGCAATCGGAGCGCGCTTTCAGCCACTTCGCCGCCGCCAGGAAATCCTGCCCCATCTTGCCGCGGTCGATCATGTTGAACAACTGCCCGCCATGGTAGTCGTCGCCGGGATAGCCGCCCTTCGACGTCAGCCCGTCTGGAGCAAACGCCATAAAGTTGGCCAGCGCCAGCCTGCGCGCAATGTCCTCGATATGCGGATTCAAGCCGCGGTTTTCATGCACCACCAGAATGGCCGGCAGCTTTGACGGCATCGCGCTGCGAGTGTCCGCGGAGACCGGCCGCACGAGGTAGCCCTTGATGCTGCCGTTGCCTTGCGGGGAAGCGACGGTCTCGTAGCTCGACTTGATGCGGTCGTCGTTCTTGGCCACCTGCTGGCCTTTGGCGTAATCCGGCATCAGCGCGGCGATCAGCGCCGCCGCCGTAACGCCGCCGACGGCGAAGCGCTGGATTCCGTCCAGGAAGGCTCGCCGGCTGATGACGCCGTGGATGAACAGATTGTACAGCTCGACGGCTTCGGCTGGAAGTTTGGATTTGGTGGGCTCCATGGGTTTACTCCTTTTTGTAAGCGGCGAATTGCTTCTCGGGAAAATATACCATGCCCCCACACGCGCCGTCCGTGGGTGAAATCACCCAGCCGCGGAACCAGTCCGCCCGCGCCGCCTCCCGGCGCCTTCTAAATACAGTACTTAAGACTCATCTCGCGGTGGTAGCGCGATTGCGCACCACCTACCAGGAAAGGACCATCCCATGAAATTGACCACTGCTGAGTTCACCGAACTGGCCCTGAACCACAAGTCCGCGGCCGACCATCTAAAACTTGCGGACCATTTCCTGACACATGCCATCGAGCATGAGAATGACGCCAAGTTCCATGAGCAACTCGCTGCGCCGTACGAGAAGACGCATCCACAACTGGCCGGCGAAGCGCGCCATTATGCGGCGCATTCGCGCGAAGCCGCCGAAGCCATGCGGAACCTGGCGGGGATTCACCAGGAGCTCGCCAAACATCATCAACACGCGCATCAGGCGTAGACAGCGGAGCGGACCGCAGCGGGGACGAGGCTCTATTCCATGCCCAACGTGTATCCGGAAATGATCGCTAAGACGGCGGACGCGCCTGCGGAGGCCGCGGCTGCCCACACTGAAGACGGCCACCAGCAGCAGGAGCGCGAGGACCACAGCAGAGAATGGGCACGCGCCGCCTTTGTCGCCGTAGTGATCGCCCTGGTGTGGTGGGGCATCGTGCCGCGCTGGCGCGGCATCGACTTCCTGGCTCTGGGCGGCATTCTGATCGGCGGATTCCCCATCTTCAAGGAAGCGCTGGAGGATCTGATGAAAGGCCGCATGACCATGGAGCTCTCCATGACCATCGCGCTCGCGGCCGCCTCCGCCATCGGCGAGTTCTTCACCGCGCTGCTGATCACGCTCTTCGTGCTGATCGCCGAGATCATCGAGGGCATGACGGTGGGCCGCGGGCGCGGCGCCATCCGGCACCTGCTGGACCTGCTGCCGCAGACCGCGGAGGTTCGTACGGATGGAGAAGTCGCCCCGCGCGCCATCTCCGCGGTCCATGTGGGCGACCCCGTCCTGGTGCGTCCGGGAGGTCACGTGCCGGTGGACGGAGTGGTCTTGAGCGGCCACTCCTTCATTGACGAAGCGGCCATCACCGGAGAGTCGACTCCTTCGGAAAAGCTGCCCGGCGCGCGCGTCTTCGCCGGGACCATGAACCAATCCGGCGTGCTCGAAATCCGCACCGAAAAAGTCGGGCACGACACCGCGTTTGGCCGCATCATCGAGCTGGTGGAGCGTGCCGAGCGTTCCCGCGCGCCGATCGAGAAGATCGCCGACCGGCTGGCCGGCTACCTGGTCTACTTCGCCCTGGCCTGCGCCGCGCTGACCTTCTGGATGACGCGCGACGCCCGCTCGACCATCTCCGTGATCGTGGTGGCGGGCGCCTGCGGCATCGCGGCGGGAACTCCGCTGGCGATTCTGGGAGCCATCGGGCGCGCGGCGCAGAAGGGCGTCATCATCAAGGGCGGCCGCTATCTGGAAGGACTGAGCAACGTCAACGTCGTGGTTCTGGATAAAACCGGCACATTGACACTCGGCGCGCCGGAGGTGGTCTCCGTCCACCCCGCCGAGGGAGTCACGCCCGGCGTCACGGCTAGCGTCGTGCGAAGCGAAGTCGTCCGCATCGCGGCTGCCGCGGAATGCTTCTCCGAGCATCCGCTGGCCAAGGCCATCGTGCGCAAAGCCCGGGAGTGGCATCTGCCGGTGGCGGAGCCGCGGGATTTCCAGTACCTGCCCGGCAAGGGCGTGGTGTGCGAAGTCGATGGCGTACGGACCATGGTTGGCGCCCGGGAATTTCTCACGAGCGAAGGGATTTCACTTCCCGTGCAGAACGGCCCGTCGCCTTTCTCGCAAGTGATGGTCGCGGCAAACGGCAATTTCTTGGGCTCGATCGAAATCGTCGACGTGGTACGCAAGGAAGCCGCCGCCGCGATGGCCGCCTTGAAGACGATGGGATGCCGGACCATCCTGCTGACCGGCGACCGCGAGGAGATCGCCACCGCTGTCGCGGCGCAACTGGGCGTGGGCGAAGTCCGTTCCCAGCTTCTGCCCGAGGAGAAAGTCGAGTGGGTGCGGGATCTTCGCCTGAAGGGCAACTATGTAGTCATGCTCGGCGACGGCATCAATGACGCTCCGGCACTGCTGGAAGCCGACGTGGGGGTGGCCATGGGATCCGGCACCGACGTCGCGCGGGAGACCGCTGCGGCAGTGCTGCTGGGCAACGACCTGTTGCGCTTCGTGGACGTGCTCAAGATCGCGCGCCGCTGCCGCAACATCATTTACGCCAACTTCGCGGGAACTCTGATCGTGGACGGAGTGGGCGTGCTGCTGGCTGCTATGGGCCTGCTGAATCCGGTTGTGGCCGCACTGATCCACGTCACTTCGGAGCTGATCTTCATCGGCAACTCCGCGCGCCTGCTTCCCGGCACGCCCGAAGAGGAGAGTTGGCAGAGCAGAGTTGTTTGATGCATATCTCCGAAGGCTTCCTTCCCATTTCGCACTGCATCGGCTGGGGCGCCGCGTCGCTGGTGCCCGCGGTGTTGAGCGTGCGCACCATCACCCGGCAGATGGAAGCTAGGCGCGAGAACCGCGTACTGCTGGCAGCATCCGCGGCGTTCCTGTTCACGCTTAGCTCGCTGCGGATGCCCTCGCTCACCGGAAGCTCCTCCCATCCCACCGGAACCGCGCTCGGCGTGTACCTGTTCGGCCCGGAGACCATGCCCGCGCTGGCCTTGATCACGCTGGTTTTCCAAGCCCTGCTGCTGGCTCACGGCGGATTGACCACACTGGGCGCGAATCTGTTTTCGCTGGGCATCGTGGGACCATGGGTCACCTGGGGGTTTCTGCGGTTCGGATCGCAGGAGCGCGGCAAAAACAACCGGACCATCTTCACCGCAACCGTCGCCGGCGACCTGGCCACTTACATGACCACCGCGGTCCAACTGGCTTGGGCCTATCCTTCGACTCAGGGCGGATTCCTGGCGTCCTTCCTCAAATTCACGGGGGTTTTTCTCATCACCCAAATCCCCATCTCGATCGCCGAAGGCATGCTGACGGTCGCCTTGATTGGCGCGCTGCAGGCGAGCCGAATTGAGTCTCTGGAAAGCTCGGCCGAATCTGCCCGGCGCAACCGCAAAACCGGCTGGCGCGCTCTAGGTGCGTTGGTCATGCTAGCGGCGCTGGTGGTGGGCATGTTCTTGGCCAATCGCAACAACAACCGCACCGGCAGCGACGATCAGGCCCAGGGCGCGATTCAGGCTCTGCGGCCCGGCTACCGTCCCATCGCCCATTCGCTGTACACGCCCGGGCCGCTCGCCGAAGGGCTGCTGTTCACGCTGCAGGGCGCGGCAGGCGTGGCGATTCTATGGTGGGCCATCCACTGGTTGCGGCGCTCGCGCACGAAAGGCGCCCGCCCCGGCTTCCCCTTGAATCCAAACCGGCACTTCCATCCGCACCTGAGCGACATCGCTTTCACCAATCATTGGCGGCATCGCAACCCGTGGGAAAAGGTCCTGTTCGGCGGAGGCTTCCTGCTGCTCGCGCTGCTGCTTCCGCCTTTTCCCGGGGCCATCGTCATCGCACTCATCGTCTCTCTCGCCGCGGTCGCCGGCGCGCGGATTCCGCTGGGGAGCTGGCTGGCCGTACTCTCCATTCCTGTATCCTTCGCGATGCTGACCGCGCTAGGAATCCTGGTACAAATCGGAGGACGAACTGCGGTGAGCATCGACTGGAACAGCGTGCCGTTGGCCGTGGGTCTGCTTCTCCGATCGACCGCGGCCATCTCCTGCCTCGCCTTCATCGGCTGGACCACTCCGTTGATGGAACTGATTCCCGCATTCGGGCGCGCCGGCGTTCCCGCGGTGCTGATCGATCTCGCACTGATGATCTACCACTTCCTGTTCGTGACGGCCACCACTCTGCGCGAAATGCGGCGAGCCCAATCCTGGCGGCTGGGCCGGGCCGATTATAAGAGCCGCCTGCGTGCGCTATCGATGCTGGCGGGAGGATTGTTCGTCCGCTGCATCGAACGCTTCCGCCGCCTGGAAAACGGCATGGAAGCGCGCGGCTACGACGGCCGGCTGTGGGTGCTCAAGCCCGCGCAGAGCCCGTCCGCGGTATTCCTGGGCGCAACCATCGCGATGCAAGCCGGGTTGGCTGTTGCAGCCCTGTTCCCATGGAGCGAACTATTATGAACTCCATCCTCGAATCCCGCGACGTTTCTTTCGCCTACTCGCCTGAGACTTGGGCCATCCACGATCTCAACGTGGTTTTGACCAATCCCGACCGAGTATGCCTGCTGGGGGCCAATGGCGTCGGCAAGTCCACCTTGATGCTGCTGTTGAACGGAACGCTGCGCCCGCAGCAAGGCGAACTGCTGGTGCTGGGCCAACCCATCGATTACTCGCGCAGCGGCCTGCATGAGCTGCGGCGGCGCGTCGGGATGGTGTTGCAAGACCCCGACGATCAGCTCTTCGGCGCCACCGTCGAACAGGACGTCGCCTTTGGCCCACTGAATAACGGGGTGTCTTCGACCCTGGCGCGCGAATTGGTGGAGGATACGCTGAACCGTCTGGGCATCGGGCCTCTGGCGGAGCGCCCGATTCATGAGCTCAGCCTGGGTGAGAAGAAGCGCGTTGCGCTGGCCGGCGTTCTGGTTCTGCGCCCGGAAATCATCCTGCTCGATGAGCCCACCGCCGGCCTCGATTTCGCGGGTGTGACCGCCATGCTGCGTTTATTGGATGAGCTGCATCGGGCCGGCACCACGCTCCTGATCAGCACGCACGACACCGACCTGGCCTACCAGTGGGCCAACCAAGCCTGGGTGCTGGGTTATGGCCGCGTGGCCGCGCAAGGACCTGTCGGCCACGTCATGCAGGATCGCGCCGCGCTCGAGCAGGCTCATCTCAAGGTGCCCTGGATCATCGAAGTCGGCTTGGCACTGCGCGAAGCCAGCCCGGAGCTCGCCGCGCAGCCTTTGCCGGCCACGCAGGAAGAATTAATCCGGCAGATCCGCGAAGCTGGTTTCTCGGCGGCGGTGCTGCAGTCGCTTTAGATTGTCGCGCTCATAAGCAGCGCGGTTGACGTCGTCGAAATGGCCCTCGCCGTGCACTTGGAATCAAAGAGGCTGCAACCCAAGAAAGCCGAGCGGCGATGATGGTTCGACTTCAATTCCACTGCACCCGCCGGAGGTGGCTGGCGTGGACCGGAAACCTCCTCCTGCTGGCCGGGTTAGCGTGCCTGCTGGTGTGGGCGTGGCAGATGGGGAAAGGCGCGCTGTACCAGCACGTCCAAGAAGCTGAGTTCGCCAAAGCACTGTCGCCCGGCGGACCTGCGCCGGACAGGGTGGAACGGCCGCGGGCCCAAACGCCTCAAGCAGACGATGGTCCCATTCTGCCGAACATTACTCTGCCTCGCTCGCCAACTCCTGCCGCGCACCCTCGCGCACTGTTCGATTTCCTGCGCCCAGACCCGCAACTGATCGGCCGCCTGGAATCGCCGGAAATCAACCTCTCGGTGATGGTCCGCGAAGGCGTCGACGACGACACCCTGCTCCGGGCCGCCGGACATCTTCCCTCCAGCGCTCTGCCCGGGCAGGCCGGCAACTTCGTAGTGCTGGCGCATCGCGACACGTTCTTCCGCGCCCTCCGCGGAATCACGCGCGGCGCATCCCTAAAGGTCCGCACGCGCACGGGCCAGTTCACCTACATTGTCGATTCCGTCCAGGTGACCGAGCCCGATTCCATCCGCTTAGAGCAGGGTCCGGAGCCTTCGGCAACCTTGATCACCTGCTTCCCGTTCACTTACATCGGGCCGGCGCCGCGCCGCATGGTCGTTCACGCACGCCTTGCACCTCAGCACTAACGCCTAGACGCTCACCACCGGGCACGGCGCACTACAGACGATCGGATAGATTTGACTGCCCAGCCGCCCATCTGTGCGCTCCCCGACGGTTCGCCCGACCACCAGCAGGTCCGCACCGTTTTTCCTCGCGGCCGCGGCCAGCGACTTCGGCACATCGCCGTCGCTAACGACTTGCACGTCCGCCGTGGTCTGGCAGTCAATCAGCAGCTCATGCAGCCGCTGGCTGGCGCCGGAGCGCGATTCCTCGTGCCATTGGAAGGCGAAGCGGTCGGGAAGATTCGGCGGCATCTCCAGTACCGCGTGAACCACGGTCAGTTTAGCGCCCAGCGCGCGCGCGAATTCCGCGGCCCAGTGGATGGTCTTGCCGGTTTGCGGACCGAAATCCACGGCGCACATTACTTTGTGGATCCCAGCAGAATCGTGCCAGGCCGGCTCCGCCAGATGCGCTCCGGTCCAAACCGGACACTCCGCATCGTGCAGAACTTTCGCGGTCACCGAGCCCAAGAGAAACCGCCGGAAAACCCCGCTTCCACGGGCCGGCATCAGAATCAGGTCGGGCTGCTCTTCATAGGCCCGCCCGCAGATCACCCTGGCTGGATCGCCGCAGCACACCATCCGTTTGACCGCGACGCCAGCCAGCTCCGTGGCTGCGAAGTCCATCAGCTCCTTGCGCCGGGCCATCATGTGCTCAGCGCGATGCGCTTCGGTCGTGAACGGATGGATTACCGGGAATTCGTCGACGTGCAACAGCGTGATCTGCGCGTGAAAATGCCGCGCCAGCATGCCAGCCTGAGCCGCTGCAATCACGCTGTTGCCGGAAAAGTCAGTAGGAACCAGAATTCGATCCAATGGCGCCATTTCTCCCCTCCCGCCGTCGCTTCGCCTTAATACCGCAGGATTCCCGCGATGGGCGCACGATCCGGCATTTTCGCGGCTTCCAGCTCCCAGGCTTCGCCGCTGTGGAGCAGCGTTTGGATGGCCGCCAGATTCAGCAGATCCTCACGCCCCCAGCTATGGTGGGTGCGGCGCTCACACACGTCGAGCTTCTCCGCATCCCGGTTCAGGTACAGTCTTCCGACGCGTCCCTGAAAGGCAGCGTGCAACAGGAAGTCCGGATCGGTTGAGAAATGGGCCGCAGCGCGCTCCTTAGCAACCAGCAACGCCGCTGCCCGGCGCTCCGCTGCATCGGCGCGAAGAATCGCGTACGCTTTCTTGAGCACTTCATCGTGGGGCTGGCCCGCGCCCGGCTTGGAGATGTCTCCCTCCACCAGCCCGCGGTAACCGCTCACCTCGCGATAGAGCGCCGTCTCTTCCGCTACACCGGCCAGGATCAGCGGGATCTCCTGCTCTCCGGCCAGTTCCTTGATTCCGCGGTCTATCAGTTTGTAGTAGTCCGCTAAATGAGCGTGCGCGGCCTCACGCTCCGACCCTGTGCCGAAGCGGACCCGTGTCATGTTCCCGGTGGATCGTCCGATCGAGGAGCGATTCTCCAGATCGTGATCGGGAGGCTCCAGTTCCAGCGCCTCCGCCAGGGTCTCCGGCACACCGTGCGGAAGCTTCGCCGGCTCCGCCGTGACGCCGGCGCATCGCAGCAAGCCGACTTTGGTCTTCGAAAGGTTCAGCACGTAGAACAACTCCGGCCGCGCCAACTCCTCCATCAAGGGCCGGATCAAGAAGGATCCGGACACGGTCAGTCCGGCCTTTCCCGGCTGGGTCAACTGAAATTGCTCGAAGACAGTGGGCGAGCGGAAGATCGCACGGCCCCAATGCGCACCGGCAGCCAGCTCGGGGTCTTGCGCCGCTGCCTTCAGCGGATCGAGCAGCCTCGCTACCGATCCGGTCGTCATGAAGGAGCCCACCTTCTGCTCCGCTTCCTGCAAGAGGGAACTCAAAAACGCCGCCGGTGTTCCGGCCGCCTCGCCGGGCCTGTAGGCCGGCAGCAGGATAGTTACACACGGGCCGGGAGATGCGAGAATTTCGCGTAGCGCCGGCAGGCGCACTACGTCTCTCACGGTCAGATTCATTGCGCTCATGGATGTACCCCCGCTACTAATGGTGCACGCGTACTGCCATCCCCGGCTGGAACCGCGCGGGCACTCTAGCGCTGCGCTGAGGCTTATTTCACAACAGATTCAATTTCAGGCAGATGCGAAATCGGCTCTGGGCAGCCGCGCCGCGCGCGACTTTTCGTGGCTTGAGCGTTTTAGCGCAAGACCGTCTCGCGTCAAGCCTCTCCCGCAAATTCTATTGGGTGCTTTCGCAGCGGGAAACGGAGATCCCCGGCGCTCAGCGCTTCGGCATCGAACCCGCCGAGCCCAGCGTCTTCTCCACGCGGACGTTATTGCCGGTGAAGGCGACCCGCGCGCCCGATCCCGGCGGCACTGCCGTGTATGTGACCTCCTGGCCGGGAGTCACGGCCAGGGCGCGCAACTGCGCATCGGAAAGAATAATTTTGCCGCGATCCGAGAACGAATAAAAGTTCCCGTTCTGCGGATCGTACAAAAATCCGGTGACACGGCCGTTCTGAACCACCTGCGCGACGACATCGCATTCGGTCACGTCGCCACCCAACTGCAGCGACGAAAACGGAGCCGTGGCGCGATGCAGCAGCAGACTGATCCGCGCGCTGACCGCCGCAGAGTTCTGGCTGCTCAAGGTGACCTGCTGGCCGACAATCGGCGCCAGGTCGGTATCGAACGCCAGCAGATACTGTTCTACGTCTCGGCGCGTCGTATCCGGATCGGTCTGCGGAAAACCTACGTTCGCGGTCGGCTGGAACACCGCGGCCGTCAGGAAGCGAAAAATCGTATCGACGGAGCCGTCGCCGGTGAACCCGAAGCCGCGAACCTGCGGACCTGTGGGACCGCTATCGGCCTCCTGGAAAAAATTCACCTGCGGCGAGCCGAACATCCCGATCTTGGCGTACAGGTTCCTCAAGTGCGGAACCTTCACCGTCTGCGGGAACCCTTCGAAGCTCTGCTGGCGGTTGGTGCCGAACAGGCCAGCGCTGGAAGCGAGATTGTGGCACCCCGAACAAGTGAATGCGTTCACTGCCGGAATCCCGTCGGCGTTCCGCGTGCCGCTGAAGAAGTCGCTGCCGGCCTGCTGAGCGGCGGTCAAAGAATTGTCCAGGTTCCGGATCGGATTCGGCGGCGGCAACACCTGCAGAGCGAAGTTAGTGAACTGCTGCATCTGCGCGGCCGAAGGCATCGTCGGGCTGCCTACCAGGGTCTGGAACGCCTGGATGAAATTGTTGAACGACAGCACCGGGCTGGTGGCACTGACGCCGAAGAGACCATTCGATCGGTCTCCGCGCCAATGCATCGGGCCCGAATCCGCCAGACCGCGCAGGGTCTGGGTGGTGAAGGGTCCCTTCATGGGATGGAAATCGGCGGGATTGTTGCTGCCGTTGAGCGGCGTCAGCAGACCCGTGCCGACCTCCAGCAGCGGCAACAAACCGGCGGGCTCATTCGGCAGATTCACCACTGTCATCGGACTGGTGGTGACCGGAGTGTCCGGATCGCCCAGATCCCAGGCCAGGTCATCCATGTCACCGAAGATGTGGCAACTGGCGCAGGCGGCCTCGCCGTTGCCGGAAAACGTCGTCGCGTCATACAGCATCGGCCGGCCCTGCACCACCGAAGCGGGTTCCGGATTGAGCATCGGCAACTGCGCGATTTCCGCATGCGACGCCAGATTGATGACCTTCACCGCATCGTCAAAGCGCGTGGTCGCATACAGCAGGCCGCGAGCTTCATCCAGCGCCACGCCGCTCACGCCTCCGCCGCTCACGCTGATGTAGTTCTGGCTCTCGGTCACCGGATTGAACGTGTTATTTTCGAGCTCCCCGGTGTTGAACACGCCGATCTTGCTGGAGCCGAACGCCGCCACATACAACGTCTGCCCGTTACTGGAAACTGCCACTTGAACCGGCGTCGCCAGGCTGTGCGATTTCGCGGTGGGATCGAAGTTGGGTGAGCCGGCCAGAGCGCTGTAGTTGATGTGCTTGTTCAGATGGAGCGGCGTGACGGTGGAACCGGAGATCACCGTGATGCGGGCTTCCGCCAGATGCCCCTGCACGGTGTGGCCGCCATAAATTCCAGGCCCCTCGAAGCGGACGTTGTTCACCGCATCCGTATTCGAGACATACAAATGTCCGCTCACCGGATTGGCCACCATGTTGAACAGCGTGGTGCCGACGTGCGCATAAGCTGCGATCTGCACCAGCTTGTTGGCGTCGACGGCGAACACATCCGTATCCGGCAACGTGAAGCGCACTGAGTTATCCCAGACGCGTGACAATTCATCCTGCCAGTGGCCTGTGCTGCTGTTGTATTTCACGATCAGCCCGACCTCCGGCGCAGGCTGCCCGATCGAGTCCGTGGCGGGGCCGGGATTGCCGCCCGGGCTGGTGGTGCCGTCGGTGAGGGTGCAGGGTGTGGTGGGCAGGAAGTCGATGCAGATCCGTCCCTGCGGAATGGTGGTGGTCTGATTGCCGGTCTTGAAACCGGCTACGTACACGGTGTTGCCGTCCGGGCTCACGGCCAAGGCTCGCGGCGTGTCGGTGAAGAAGCTCAGGATCTGCAGCGGCGTTCCGCCCATCGTCGTCCCCGGATTGGCGGGGTCGAAAACCCATACGTCGGCGCGCGGCACGCCCGGCGTAGTCAGTTGCGGATCGCCCGCTCCCGGAACGTTCGCGATCGAAGGATCGGTCCGCTGCTGCCCGCGGTGCGCGGTGGTAATGAACGCCCGCTGCGGGTTGCCGGCGAAGACGATGTCGCGCGGTTCATCGCCCACCAGCAGCGTGCGGACCACGTGCGGCGTGCCGGTGAGGGACACGACGCTCACACTGTCGGAAAGCAGATTGGTGACCCACGCCTCGGTATTGGTCCGGGCCGCAACGGCCACCGGCTCCAACCCCACCGGCACCCGAGCCTCCAGCACCGGCGTTCCCGAGCCAAGCCCGTACACCTCCAGCGTGCCGTTCGGAGTGTTCGCCACGAACAACGTGCTCCCGTCCGGCGACATGGCGATGGGGCGTACCGGTCCGCTTTCAAACTCCACGTAGGAAACGCCGCCGGATGCAGCCGAGACGGATTTGCCCGGATACAGGCGGAGCACGATCGCAACCAGCGCGCCCAACAACACTGTGCCGAGGATGATCCGCCGACGGTAGGAACTCGTGGCTCGCTTCATGTGCGCAATCCTCAATTCGCAATTTTACTACGCAGCCGCCGGAGCGAACATTGTTTTAAGACGCTAATGCCGCAACAGTTGCAGGCGAAAAGAGTAGCCTGCGCCCACGGAATGATCGGGCGCCCCGCGAGACAAGCCGAACCCGGCGTGCACATCCACCTGCTGGACAGCACTCAACTTGTAGGCGCTGCCGAAGTGCAGCAAGTGCCGCGGCCCTCCATCTTGAGGAAAGTCGCCTGCGTACTCCACGAACGCGTCCCAGGCTTTGGTCAACTGCCGGTCGATCAGGAAGGTGGTTTCGCCGGTCACATTACGATGCCCCGCCTCGCTCGACCCGTAAACGCTCGGCCAGTATACCGAGAGCATTCCCGCTGCGGTCCAGTTTGCGGACAACGCCCGCGACCAGGGCAGTTGCACGAAAGGATCGTAGCCGCGGCTGGAGATTGCTCGGGCGCCCGACGGCAGGCTCAGGGAGACCACCAGCGAAACATCGAAACCGCCCGGCGCCGGGCCCAGTTGCTGTTTCACGCCCACGGCAAGATCGCCAAAGCCGGAGTTCGTTCCTGGCGTGATTCCGCCGAAGTAGTCCGGTACAATCAGCCTCAATTCTGTTTTGGGAGCCGCTCCGTACCGGAGCCAGGTTTCCGGACCGTCGAGCGATTGCTTCCCCTGATTCACGGTGTCCGCGAATCCGTTCTCGGCCTGCAGCGTCCCCTCCGGCACCACCACGCTCGAATCGGTAACCGCGGGCCTGTCAGTGGCAATGGGAGGCGGCGCAGCACCGTCCCCGGCCGCCCATGGGCTCCCGGCGAGAGTCATCCCCAACGCCGCCGCGGCCATTCTCGCTGTCGCTCGCACCAGAACAGCCATCGTCGCATCAAGATTTCCGCCGGTCAACTGCTGTGGCTTCCTGACAATTCCTGATCAGGCTGGGACGGCTTCGATCTGACGCTGCCCTTCCGCGGCAGCCACCAGTGCATCCAGTTCGGCCCGCTCCAGCGTCTCTTTTCGAATCAGTTCCTGCGAGATGCGCTCCATCGCGTCGCGGCGTTTCAACAGGATTTCGGTGACGCGCCTGTGCATCTCGTCCACGATCCGGCGCGACTCCGCATCGATGATCTCCGCGGTGCGCTCGCTATAGTTGCGCTGTTCCATATCGAACGGCGACTTGATGAACTCCCCGGCCATCGAACGGCCGTAGGTCAGCGGCCCCAGCGGATCGCTCATGCCGAATCGCGTCACCATTTGGCGCACCAGGGCCGTGGCTCGCTCCAGGTCGTCCGACGCGCCCGTGGAAACAACGCCGCGGTAGTGGATCTCCTCGGCGGTCCGCCCGCCCAGCAGCACGGCGATCTGATCTTCCAACTGCGGCTTGGTCATCAGGAACCGCTCCTGCGTCGGAAGCTGTAGCGTGTAGCCCAGGGCGCCGATCGACCGCGGAATGATGGAGACCCGATGCAGCGGATCGGCATGCTTCACCGAAAGAGCCGCTAGCGCGTGGCCGGCCTCGTGAACCGCGACCCGCTCCTTCTCTTCCTGGCTCATCACCCGGCTCTTCTTTTCCAGGCCGAGCATCACCCGATCGACGGCCTGCTCCAGGTCCCGCATCTCCACCTGTTCCCCGCCCCGGCGTACGGCGAGCAGAGCGGCCTCATTGATGATGTTGGCCAGATCGGCTCCCACCATCCCGGGCGTGCGGGCCGCGATGGTCTCCAGGTCCGGATTGTTGGCCATGCGAATTTTTCGCGCATGCACCTTCAGGATCTCAATGCGGTCTTTCAAGTCGGGACGGTCCACCAGCACCTGGCGGTCGAAGCGGCCGGCGCGCAGAAGCGCAGGGTCCAGCACCTCAGGCGTATTGGTCGCAGCCATGATGATCACGCCTTCGGAGGAGTCGAAGCCGTCGATCTCCGCCAGCAATTGGTTCAACGTCTGCTCGCGCTCATCGTTGCTGAAACCGATGGCGCGGCCCGAGCTGCGGGATTTGCCGATGGCGTCCAGCTCGTCGATGAACACGATGCACGGGGCCTTGAGCTTGGCTTGCTCGAACAGGTCGCGGACGCGCGCGGCGCCTACTCCGACGAACATCTCGACGAACTCCGATCCGGAGATCGAAAAGAACGCGACCTTAGCCTCACCCGCGACCGCTTTGGCCAGCAGCGTTTTGCCGGTGCCGGGAGGGCCCACTAGCAGCACGCCTTTGGGAATCCGGCCGCCCAATTTCTGGTACTTCGCGGGTTGGCGCAGGAAGTCGACCACCTCCTCCAGCTCCAGCTTGGCTTCATCCACTCCGGCCACGTCCGCGAAGGTGACCTGCAGCCGCGTGGATTCGTCGTGGATCTTCGCCCGGTTTTTGCCGAATGTCATGGCGCCGCCGCCTTGCGCCATCCGGCGCATGCCGAACCCGTAGATCGACATGATGAACAGTAGCGGAAACACCCATCCCAGGACGTTCCAGATCCAGGATGACTGCTCAATCTGGCCCTCGAACTTGACGTGCTGATCCTCCATCTCCTTGAGCAGCATCGATTCGTCCACGCCCGGGAGCCGCGTGGCTTTTATGCGGGTCTCCGCAGGCGCATTTTTTCCGGAAGTCTCGCTCTTCACCACGCCGGTCAACTCGCGTTCGCTGATTTGCACCTCGCTCAGGTGGCCGGCGCGAAGCTCGTTCAAAAAGTCGCTGTAGGAGACCTCTTTCGGTGCACTCATGGTGCCCATCCGGCTGCCCAGATACAGCACCAGCGCGATCGCAACGAGATTGATAGCCGTGAAGATCCAACGGTGCTTCTGTCGACGGTCCATGCCACTGGGATCCAGTGCAGGTCACGGGCCATAGGCGAAACATTTCGAGCCGGTCGCGTTGGCAGCGCACATGCTCGCAAGCGGGTGATGGCGCAATTGATTCTATTCGCCGGTGAGCCGTACCGGCCTATGGCCGCGGCTCTCCAGGAAAACAGCGGTGTGCAATCCGGGCAGTTTCACGCAGTGCGGTTCGAGAACGGGGAGTTGCACATGACGATCGAAACGACGGTCGCCGGCCGGCACTGCGTCATCCTGGGCTCCATTGCGCCCCCGGACCAGCAGATGCTCGCGATGCTGCTGCTGGCGCACACCCTCAAGAAGGAGCGCGCCCGCCGCGTTACCGCGATCTTCCCCTACCTCGCCTATGCGCGAGACGACAAGGACAAAGCCGGCCAAAGCCTGGCGACGGCATGGGTCGCGGCGCTGCTGGAGGCCTCGGGTATCGATCAGATCTTCGCCGTCGATGTGCACAGCGAACGAGCGCAGAAGCTGTTCAAGATTCCCGTCGTGTCCCTATCGCCCGCGAGCATTTGCGCCGACGCGATCCGCCGCTGTGGCTTGCAGGACGCCACGATTGTCGCCCCCGACAACGGCGCCATCGCCCGTTGCCAGGCCGTTCGCAACGCAGCGGGTATGCCGCCCGGCGAGGTTCCCTATTTCGAAAAGCAACGCACGGCCGGCGGAATCAAGCACTCCCGACTCGTCGGCAAAACGGGGCGCCGGGTGGTGATCGTCGACGACATTCTCGATACCGGCGGAACTCTGCTCTCGGCATGCGAAAAGCTCACCGAGGCCGGCGTCGAGGACATCAGCATCATGGTCACGCATGGCCTGTTCAGCGGCGAGCGGTGGAAAATGCTTCCGCAATTCGGCGTGAAGCGGATTTTCTGCACGGATGCCGTACCGCCTCCTTCGGGCGCCGGGTCCGCGGACATCGTATGGCTCTCCGTGGTTCCCGTGCTTCGGCCGGAACTATTTGCGCTTGCGAACACTTGACCGGCAAGCGCGGCCCCCAGCTTGCTCGCACCATGCCCAGGTGCGCCATGACAAACGAACAACTGAATTCACCCGACACCCTCTGCGCCAAATGCGGCGCGGAGGCACGATGGAACTTCCTCGATGAAGCCAAACAGGCGGTCGAAGTGGTTTGTCCGAACTGCGGCCGCATCGAAATGACGGTGGCCGAATTCGAGCAAGCCGAGTTCGACACCGCCCCGGCCGAGGAGCGTAGAAGCTGAACAGCGGCGCGCCGGACGGGCGCTATGACACAAGAACCAACGTCCGGGTTGTGTGAAACCGCGCACAGCGGCATCCGAAGTCCGCCGCAGCACGCGGTAACACTCGCTTTATGCTTCGGTCCCCCGCTTGCACTTCGTCGCTGTGTAGCAAGTCCGGGCGAGCCGAAGGTTCGCCGGCGGGAGGGATTATGCCTCGATGGTTGAAGCCTCGATGGTTGAAGTGGGTCCTGCTGGCGATGGCGTTCTTGCTGGCTGCCTCAATTCCGCTGGCTCGACAGTTTGCCACTGGTTCGATTCAAGGCAGCGTCATGGATGCGCGCGGGCCCGTGGTCAACGCCTCCGTCGAAGCCAGAAGCCTGTTCAGCGGTGCGGTGGTGACCACGCAATCGGATGCCGGCGGCCGTTACTTGATCGAGAATCTGCGCCCTGGAGCGTATTCTCTGTGGGTCGAAGCCCCCGGGCATGACTCCGTCTGGATTCCCCGAGTCGCCGTCGAAGCCGGCCAGACTACGCAGGAGGATATCCAACTGAATCAGTTGCGCGTCGGGTTCTCCGGTTCCTAGACCTGCAGATAACCCGTTTCGACCAGGTAAGCAACCACTCGCTTGGCTGCGTCCTCCGGCGCCTCGTGATCACCATGTAACACCACGTCGGGCTTCTCCGGCGGCTCGTACGGTGATTGCAACCCCGGTACCGTGCTGCTCATTCCTTTGCCGCCGGCCCGGTAGATTCCCTTTGGGTCCCTCGCCATGCAGGTTTCGAGCGGAGCATCCACGTACACTTCCAGGAACCGCGGAATCTGCCGCCGTGCCTTATCTCGATACTCGCGGCGGTTGGCGGTTGCGTCGAAAATTACCGGAACTCCGTGTTTGGTGAGCAGCGCCCCGATGAACACCATCTGGCGATAGAACGTCTCCCGCTCCTGTTCGTCGTAATGCGGATGCGGCGTGAGAACCTGGCGTAGCGTATCGGATTCAAGCACGGCAACGTCGACCCCGCGGCCGGCCAATTGAGCCTTGACGGCTGCGGTTAACGTGCTCTTCCCCGACGCCGGAAGGCCGGTGATCCAGATGGCGAATGCGTCTCTTTTGTTAAGCCCCACAATACGAATTCGCTTGCTGCGGATCGAAGCGGTCGCTCTCCAGTACGCGAACGACGAAGGCGAGCATTCGTTCGCGAACCACATCAGCCAGCGCGGGATACCACAGCGGACTGGCCATGACCAATCCGCGGAATGCGAAGAACGGCGCGGCCACCGTCAGCATTTCCCGGTCGCCGCTGTTTTCAAGATAGCGCTGCCAGAACCGCAGGAACAGCGTTTCGAAGGCGCCCTCCAGCTTCGCGCTGCGCTGCAGAGAAAAGAACAGGTAGTTGAGAGTGAGCGAAGTGACATCGTCAGCCGGATCTCCATACTCGCCCCGCGACCGATCCAGCACCGAAAAATCGACACCGGAGCGGAACAGAATATTCCACGGATGAAAATCTCCATGGACTTGCCGCAGCCGATGGACCCGCCCCTTCAAGCGCCATCGCCAGTTCACGCACAAATGCTCGATTTTTTCCAGCAACGCGGCCGGCGCCAGCGGATGGGCAGGATAAGAATCCGTGATTCCCATGATGCATTCCCCGTCGCCCACCAGTTCCCGGATGCGGCGCACGTACAGCCCGGCCTCGGTCCCGCGCATCCCCGTCCCGTGCACCTCCGTCCCGCGCACCTTGTGAATCTCCACCAAGTAGTCGCACAGCGCATCGGCACGTGCCAGGTCCAGTTCCGTGAGCACGCCCGTGTCGCGAATGCGCTCCAGGTCTTTCGAGTAACTCTGACCTTCCACGTAATCGGTGAGAAGGCAGAACTCCTCCACTTTGCCAACGGAAATCAAGCCGCCATCCGGCTCGAATCCGCATACATCGAGTGAACGAACGTGCCGCGGAAGGCGGTTGAAGGCCTGATGCTCCCACAGCAATTCTCCGGCGCGATCCGCCATGTGCTCGTGGCCGAAGGGGCCCGGCGTCATGGTGTGCAGTACCGCGGTGCGAGCCTCGCGGCCCAGGACAAAGTCGACTTTCACCGGAACGCCGTATCCGTACGCCTTGACGTCTCTGCTTCCGTGGTTGCCGCCCAGCGTCGTGAGCTTCAGCACCTTCACGGCTGGCCCGAGCACGGACACCAGATAGCGCTCCACCTCTTGTTTCTTCAGCTCAGGCATTCAATTCCTATCCGGGTTGCCGCAATTGCCCGGGCATTTGGCCGGAAGCACAAATTTGTCCTTGATCCGGTCACGATACTCCGGATACATGGTTTCGGCCCCGCCCATGGCAGCTTCCTGGGGAATGCCATAAAGTTTGGTCATCTCATCCACCATGGGGTTCTCTCCGGGCAGATAATGCGGAACCCGGCCCGCTTCCACGCCCTCATCGCCGATGATGCAGGGAGGGCCGACGAAGGCGACCGGATTCGTCGACAGGTTGTAGGATCGCGTCACCACGTACGGTTCGGTCAGGTACACCGGATCCTCGATGAACAGCGCCAGTGTTAAAAGATTCCCGTGACGGCGAAAGTGGATCGTAACCGTGGCCTCGTCGCTGCTGGGTGCGCCGTTACGCCGGACGTAGCCGGTCTTCATGTGCGTGGTGGTGGTAATCAGCTCGTTTCTATTCCACACGCCCGTCGTAAAGCCGGTCTGATCGTGCGGAGCGTCCTTCGAAGGATGCGCCCGTCCGTCCATCCAGATGGTCATGGGCGCACGGTCCTCCCAGGCGCCGATCATCCACGCCTGTACTCTCCCAGTCAGGGGGTCGGGCTGCGCCCAGATCCGCAGGCCGAACGGCCCTCCGGAGATGTACCACTCGGTTTGCAGCCAACAGATGCGCTCCGGCATCGAGATCATCGACGTCTCGAAGCTCAGGGCCCGCGCCTTTCCGGCCGCGTTGAGCGGGAGCCCGGCCCAATCATCCGGATATGGACCGGCCCCGCGCTCCATCGCATCTTCATCGTTAATCGCCGCCCAGGATCCCGACAAGTCGATCTGGGCCAGCGCCGGGAGGGACACGTTCAGCCAAATAGCACCGAGCCACATCGCGACACCCAAGCTTAGTCCGGCGTTTGCCAAATGGCCTCCTTGCGGATTTGTTTGCAACCATCGTACCGGACTCGACGCAAGGGCCGGTCTGCCCGGCGCAGCCCCGGCCCGATCCCTCGCCCGCCTGCGGATCAACCAATCCGGCCGGCGTTCCGTAGTCTCAGCAGCACACCCGCACCAAACAAAGTCGCCCCGATCAGAGCGATCATGGGCAGCGAACTCGCGGTCCTCGGCAACTCCTCTATGGGAGCAACCGGACTCGGCTCAGCAGCAGGCGCTGGCGCAGCTTCGGCAATTTCAACCGGCGCCGGAGCAGCTTCGGCCACAGGTTCCGCTGCGGCTTCAACCTCGGCAGCCGGTGCAGCCGCCTCAGCCACAGGCTCAGGCGTAGGTGCAATCGTCGCTTCCTCCGCAACCGTCGCCAACTTCACATTTCCGTACACAAACTCTTTACCCCAGTTGTCGCCCGGATAAAACCAGGTTTTGACCGCCTGCGGCAAATTGCCGGCACGTTCTTCGAAGGTGATGATGGTATTTTCGGCTGTATCCAACCGATAGGACGGAATCGTGCGCACCAGCTTGTACAGGTATGATTCATCCCTGTTGTAGAATCCCACCATATCGTTATGGGTGACCGGATCCGGCACTTTGATCACGTACGTTCCCGGAGTCAGAACCATGCCGGGAATCTCGACCGGTTGGGTGAAGGTCACCTCGGTCGCTTTCTTAACGGGGTCAGCATTGGCTGCGGGAAGGAGCACAAACGCTGCCGCTCCCAGCAGGAACACAGACACAAACCAACGCGGTTTAACCATAGGGAAACCCCCCTTTCACCGCTAGAATGTGCACGCGGCCGTCCACAAGCCAAATCCATTGTTGTGAGGGCGCTGGTACCGCAGGCTTGCAGCCGCGCGATAGAATTGCGCAGCCTGACCCAGGATTTTGCGGACTTTGACGCATCGGCGACTCGGCAGCCAAACGGCAGCCGAACTGCACAACTCCCCAGCGGGGGTGCGTATGGAAATGGTCGCTACCAGGGTTCCGCTGGGCCACATCGAACTGGCCGCGGATGTTTTTCTGCCGGCTCACGCGCATGGCCTGGTGTTGTTCGCTCACGGCAGCGGCAGCAGCCGCCACAGTCCCAGAAACCGCCACGTTGCGGAAACTCTGAATCGCGGAGGCCTGGGGACGGTCCTGATCGATTTGTTGACCGAACAGGAAGAAACCGTGGACATCGAAACCGCGGAGCTGCGTTTCGACATTCCTCTGCTGGGGGAGCGCGTCGTCGCCATCACGGACTGGATCGGCCGGCAGCCTGGGTTGAAAGACCTGGCTCTGGGTTATTTCGGGGCCAGCACCGGTGCTGCCGCGGCTCTGGTCGCGGCTGCGGAGCGTCCCAAAACCGTTCGCGCCGTGGTCTCGCGCGGCGGAAGACCGGACTTGGCCGGTGCGTCGCTGGCAGGGGTCCGCGCGCCGACGCTGTTCATCGTCGGCGGAGAGGACACCGACGTCGTGGCGCTCAACCGCAACGCCATGCTGCGGCTTCCACGCCAGACCGAGCACAGCCTCGAGATCATCCCCGACGCCACGCACCTGTTCGAGGAACCCGGCGCGCTGGATCAGGTCGCCGCGCTGGCGCGGGACTGGTTTCGCAAACATCTCGCGCCCGAGGCGTAGCGCCAGTGCTTATGGAAAACGTAGAGATCGCCCGCCGTTTGGAGGAGGTCGCGGATTTACTCGAAGCGCAAGGCGCGGTCTCCTTCCGCGTTCAAGCCTATCGCCGCGCCGCAGCCGCAGTGAGCCGTCTTCCGAAACCACTGCATGAGATCTGGAGCCAGCAGGGCGAGGAGGGCTTGCGTGCCGTAACCGGCGTGGGTGAGCGTCTGGCTACGATGCTGCGCACTCTGGTTACGACCGGACGCCTGCCCATGCTCGACCGGCTGCGCGGCGCCGTGGATCCGGTGGCTCTGCTGGAGTCGGTTCCGGGCGTCGGCCGAGTGCTGGCGGAGCGGCTGTATATGGACCTCGGTATCGATTCGCTGGAGGATATGGAGGCCGCCGCGCACGACGGCCGGCTCGCCGACCTGGCAGGGTTCGGTCACAAGCGGCTGGCTGGGATCAGCGACGCCTTGGCCACGCGCCTGGGCCGGGTGCGCCGGTCCGGACGCGGTGGCACTGCGGAACCAGCCGCAGAACGAGCCGCGGACGAGGCCCCGGTCGCGGAGCTACTCGACGTCGACCGGGAATATCGCGCCAAGGCTGCCGCGGGTGAGTTACCGAAAATCGCTCCCCGCCGCTTTAATCCGGGCGGCGAGGCATGGCTTCCTATCCTGCACACCCAGCGCGGCGACCGTCATTACACGGCGCTCTACTCCAACACCGCCCGCGCTCACGAATTCGACCGGAAACATGACTGGGTGATTTTGTATTATGACGCTTTGTTTTGCGACCACGGACGCGAGGAGCGCCAGGCGACCATCGTCACCTCGCGCCTCGGAGCGCTGCAAGGCAAGAGAATCGTGCGCGGGCGCGAGGAGGAGTGCAGCCTCTTCTATGGCGCAAGCTCCGATCCTCAAGCTATGGCTTCATAGTCAGAGGCCCAGCCGTCAGCCGCCGGCCCTCGGTGACGTGCGGCTTGATCAACTGGCAACGACCCTCTACATCGCTCCGGAAGACCTCAAACTCATCGCCAGCCTGCCCGTCTACATGGATTCGGAGGAAACGGTCGTCTTGGGCGGCCCCGGCGACATGAATCACCGCACCGGCAGGAAGGCTCACCGCGGCCAGATGATTGTCCCTGGCAGCCAGAACCATTAATTCCCGAAGAACCTTGTACTTCAACCAATCCCCCTTGGTACTTCGCTAGCCTTAACCCTATAGAGACTTCCAAAAATAGACTACTCGGGAAATTCCCAGCAGGCCCTGCTCCACGCGCAAGCTGTGTACAATTGGCTCTGGTATAGAATCTGTGCAAGCCGCGCCTGAGCTCGCTGGACGCCGGCCGCAAGCACCAGGAGAACGATTATGACCGCACCTTACATCAATGGGCAGACCATCGAAGTTGAACCCTCGGCCATGGCGCCGGTGGTGAATCCCGCCAACGGCAAGACCTTCGCGAAGGTCTTCATGGCGCGTCCGGAGCACATGACCCGGGCCATCGATGCCGCGCACGCCGTCAAGGACCTGTGGGGCAATACGCTACCCTCCGAGCGCGAGTTGATCCTGATCCGCGCCGCCGACGTGCTGGAGTCCATGCGCAGCGAAGTAGTGGATCTGCTGATCGAAGAAGGCGGAGCCACCTTCGGCAAATCGCAGTTCGAAGTCTCCTTCGTGGTGGGCGTGCTGCGTTCGGCCGCCGGGGAATGCCGCCGCATCTTCGGACAGACGCTTCCCTGCGATATTCCCGGCCGCATCTCGATGGCCATCCGCCGTCCGCTGGGCGTGGTCGGAGGCATCGCGCCGTTCAACTTCCCGCTGATCCTGGCCACCAAGAAGGTCGCCTTCGCCCTGGCCGCGGGCAACACCTTCGTGCTCAAACCGTCGGAGGAAACCTCGCTGGTGGGACTCAAAATCGCCGAGATTTTCGACAAGGCCGGCTTGCCTCCGGGTGTGCTCAACGTGGTTCCGGGCGACGGCCCCACGCTGGGCGCGGTCCTGTGCAGCGATCCGCGCGTGAAGGCGGTGCTGTTCACCGGCTCGACCACTGTCGGCCGCCAGATTAGCGTCGAATGCGCCAAGCACGGAAAGAAGTGCGACCTCGAAATGGGCGGCAAGAGTCCGCTGCTGGTGCTGAAGGACGCCAATCTCAAGTACGCCGTCGACACCGCCTGCTTCGGCCTGTTCATCCACCAGGGGCAGATCTGCATGGCCGGATCGCGCCTCATCGTCGAAGAGCCGGTCTACGAACAGTTTCTCGACCTGTTCGTCGCCAAGGTGAAATCGCTCAAAATGGGCGATCCGCGCGACCCGCACACCGTCATCGGACCGCTGATTCGCGCCTCGCAATGCCCCTTCATCGCCGGCCGGATCGAGTCGTCGAAGGCGCTGGGGGCTCGCGTCCTCTGCGGCGGAAACTACGACGGGCACTACTTCGAGCCCACCGTCATCGCCGACGTGACCCCCGCCATGCCGGTTTTCCAGGAGGAGCTGTTCGGTCCGGTCGCCAGCGTCATCAAGGCCAAGGATGCCAGCGACGCGATTCAACTGGCCAACAACACGCGTTACGGGCTGACCTCGGCTGTGATCACCAATGACCTGCAACTGGCCATGCGCTGCGCTCTGGAGCTCGAATCCGGCTCCGTGCACATCAACGGCTCCACCATTCACGACGAGCCGCACGGTCCTTTCAGCGGAGTGAAGGATTCCGGGATGGGCCGCGAGGGTGGCCAGTGGTCCATGGATGACCTCACCCAATTGAAGTGGGTGACGATCCAGCGCGGCGAAGCGCACTACCCGTTTTAGACGTCCACTCCCCTGAAAAACGGCCTATTTCTTCGGCTCCGCGTTCTCGAGCAGTGTCCGAATCTCGGCGAGCGTCGCCGCGCTGACCGGCGCTGGTCCGCCGCGGCCTCCGCCGCCTCCGCCTCTGGCACCCGCAGCGCCTGCGGGCGGCGCACCGGCTGCACCACGACCTCCGCCGGCGCCCACCAGATCAATTGGCTTCTTGCCGTTGGCGTCGAGAATATCCGGGCTCGCGCCCTTGGAGAGCAGGTACTTGACCATTTCCGTCCGGCCCGCCTGCGCCGCTTCGTGGAGAGCGGACGTACCTTCTTTGTCAGCAGGGGGATGGTAGGAGATCCGCATGGAGTATGTCCTGGTGCCGGTGACCTGGGCATTCACATCGGCGCCGTGCTGGATCATCAGGTCCAGAACTGCGAGATTCGGGGCGCCTCCACCGCCGCCTCGGCCGCCCCCAGGGTTGACCCCCGCGGCCAGCAGGAACGGGGTGAAACCCATCGCATTGATGTTCGGGTTGGCGCCCTTCGCCAAGAGCGCTTGCATCACCTCCAGGTCGTTCGACTGCGCCGCGCGGAACAGTGGCGTGCACCCTGTGTTCAACTGCTCTTCCCCGAAGCGCCCGCTGTTGCCTCCCCGGCTGGGGCGATGAATATTGATCTGGGCGTTGACGTCGACATTCGCGGCCAGCAGCGTGTTGATGATCTCCATGCTGGAGACTCGCGGACCAGCCGAGCGAACCGCAACGGGAGCTCCGCCACCGCGCCCACCTCGCCCGCCACCTCCGGCGGCCTCTTTACGATCTACCGCGATGTACAGCGCGGTGCGTCCCCACCAATCCCAGACGCTGGGATTCGCGCCTTTATCGAGCAGCAATTTCGCGACGTCGTTATGGTCGTTGTCGATCGCCAGCATCAGCGGCGTCACTCCCTCCGGCGTGGGAACGTTCGGATCCGAGCCCGCCGCGATCAGCTCTTCTACGCACCCGTAACACCCGTCGCGAGCCGCATACAGCAGCGCGGTCAATCCGCCCACCGGACGGTACTGCGCGCGAGGCTCGGAGGAGATCTGGCTGGGCCAATCCGTGTACAGCGAGCGGGGCTTCACGTCGGCTCCCGTAGCCAGCAGCAGCTTCACCATCTCCGCCGCGTTCTTGTTCGCCGCGGCCGCCCACATCAGCGGGGTCTGGTTGTGAAACTTCTCGACCGCGTTAACCTTGGCGCCTTTGTTGATCAGCATCTCGACAATCGGCAGCTCGCCAGTCTTGAGCGCCAGCATCAGCGCGGTCTCGCCATCCTGGTTGGCTGCCTCCGGCTCGGCGCCGGCATCCAGCAGCATCTTTACCAGACGGGCGTCGGCCAGTTGCGCGGCTTCGGCCAGGGGCGTCGCTCCGAACTGGTTGGCCACATTCACTTTGGCTTTCTTATCGAGCAGCGCCTGCAGCAACTCGTAATCGACTTTGTAGACCGCCCAGTGCACCGGCGTGGTTCCGTCCGGCTGCGCCTGATTCACGTCCGCGCCGGAGCGGATTTTATCGAGCGCCGCCTTGCGGTTGCCGGACTCGATCAGGCCGGCCAGCGAATCGTTCTGCGCCTGCGCCAGAACCGGCTGCGCCTGCGCCAGAAGAGACAAGGCGGCAGCCGCCACACAACAAACGGCCAGAAGGAGACGTTTCACGAATTCCTCCACATGGGAACCACCAACCGCAGGTTAAACAACATTGGGGCCGATTTTGTCGTTGTGACCCCACAGCCCCCTGCACGCGTCGTACAGAAATTTGTAGGGATCTTTCCAGGTTATCGGGAGGCCCTTCAAAACGCCTTCTTCCAGCATGTCCTTGGGGCCGTCGCCTTCCCGGACCTGCTTGAACAGGCGCTGGCGAACCTCTTCCATCACGTCGCGCTCCGCCTGAAACTGGCCGCGCGTCATCACCGGACCATACGCCGGCACGATCTGTGTTTTGTCGTTGGCCAGCTTGAGCACCGTGTCCATGGCGTCCACGCGCCCGCCGATCCAACCCCCTGTAAACCAATCGAGCGCGGGGTCGCGCACCGGCGAAGCCACGTCGCCCACCGCCATCACGTTCGCGTTCTTGAAGAATACGTAGATATCGCCGCTGGTGTGCGCCAGCGTCAGATAGCCGTAATCGATCTGCTCCGCGCCGGCGGTTAGGGAGCCCGTGGTTAAGAAAGTTTCGGTGGGCCGGGCAGCCTTGGGCCTGGCTTTTTCGTAGCGGTCCTCGGCCGGGACCCAGTAATCGGTCGACATCCACGCGCGCGTGCGCTCATGCGCGATGATCTTAGCCCCCGCGGCGGCGAACATTTCGTTGTTCGCGGTCTGGTCCAGGTGGTAGTGCGTGTTGAACAGCGTTTGGACTTTCGCGCCGGCAGCGAAGCCGTTCAGCGCCGCCTTCACCTGATCGCCCGATTTAGGCGCGCCGCTGTCGACCAGGATCAGACCGCCATCGGCCGCGAACGCCAGGACGTTTGCCCCGCCACCGCCCACATTGGCATCGCCTCCGGCGATCAAGGCGACCCTGTCCGTCAATTTCCGCACGCCGGTTTGCTGCGCGCGCAACGAGAGCGTTGCGGCCCCCGCGATGGTCAAAAAACTCCTGCGGGAAAACATGCGAGATGCGGGGTTAGTTTTTGGCAGCGGCGGCCGCCTCGAGCATGGCGCGAACCTCGGCCACGGCTGCCGGGGTGGGGCCGCCGCGCCCGGCGCCACCACGTGCACCGCCGCGTCCTGCGCCACCACCAGGGGCAGCCCCCGGGATAGCAACACCCTGAGCTTGGCCCTGGGCTTGACCTCGGCCAGCAGCCGCCGCAGCGGGTGCGCCGCCGCCACGCGCCGCGCGCTGTTCGCCGACGACATCGATCGGCTTCTTGCCATTCACATCGAGGAGGTTGGGATTGGCCCCATGGTCCAGCAGAAACTTCACCAGATCGGGCCGGGCCGCGCGTGCCGCCTCGTGGAGCGCCGAGGTACCCTCTTTGCTCGCCGCCTCTTTGTTCCCCATATTCTCGCGGGAAACCTCGAACGAGTAGAGCTTGTTGGCATCACAACATACGCCGCTGACTTTGGCATTCACGTCGGCAGAATGCTGGACCAGCAGGTCCAGGATCTGGGTATTGGGTTGAGCAGCGCCGCCGCGTCCACCGGGGCCGGCCCCGGCGGCCAGCAGGAGCGGGCTGTATCCCATGGTGTTGATGTTGGGATCTGCTCCTTTCAGCAGCAGAGCCTCGACCGACTCGACATCGTTGTTCTGTACGGCGCGAAACAACGCCGTCGTTCCGGTACTGATCTCGTTGTCTGCAAAACGTCCCCTGCCCGGCGCGTTGGGACGATGGAAGTTCATTACAGGATTGACATCGACGCCCGCGTTCAGCAGCGCGTTGATGATCACCATGCTGGGAACTGTAGGCCGCGCGGGAGCACGGCCCGCACCACCGCCGGGCAAAGGTCCCTGGCCCGGGGCCGGACCACCGCGGTTGCCGCCGCGGCCACCGCCACCGGCTCCACGAGCCGCGCCGCCGAAACCGCCTCCGGCTCCGGCACCGGCGCCGCCTTTGCGATCCACCGCGACCCACAGAGCCGTGCGTCCCCACCAATCCCAAAGATCGAGATTGGCTCCTTTGTCCATCAGGAGCTTGGCGATATCATTGTGCTCGTTGTCCAGGGCATTCATCAGCGGCGTAATGCCTTCCGGCGTGGGCTCATTTATGTCGGCTCCGGCTGCGAGCAAGTCTTCGACACACTCATAGCATCCGCTGCGCGTCGCGTACAACAGCGCGGTGAGACCGCCCACGGAGCGATATTGCGCCCGGGGTTCACTGGTGATCTGGCTGGGCCAATCGGAGAAGAGCGCGCGCGGCTTCACGTCCGCGCCTTTCGAAAGCAGAATCTTGGTCATCTGCGCCGCGTTCCGGTTGGCGGAAACGGCATACATCAGCGGCGTCTGGTTATGAAACTTCTCGATCGTATTTACGTTAGCTCGGGCGTCGACCAGCATCTGGACCAGGGACACATCGCCGCTGCTGATCGCCGTCATCAGCGCCGTCTCCCCGTCCGGGTTCGCGGTGTCGACCTTCGCGCCGGCATCAAGCAGCATCTTGACCAAACGCGCATCGCCCTGGCGGCCGGCCTCGGTGAGAGGCGAAGCGCCAAGCTCGTTGCCGGCGTTCACGTCCGCCTTCTTGGCGATCAGCGCCTGAGCGACTTCATAATCCGTGCGATAGATCGCCCACATCAGAGGGGTGGTGCCATCCGGCTGGGCGCGATTGACGTCCGCGCCGGTTTGAATCAGTTGGAGCGCGAGCTTGGTATCGCCGGTTTGAACCACTGTCGCGAGATCCTTCGCGCTCTTCTGGGCCGGCGGGGCTTTCCGGGCTGGCGGCGCTTTCTGGGCCTGCGGCGCTTTCTGGGCCTGCGGCGCTTTCGCTGGCGCTTGCGCCAGGAGCATATGCGCCAAAGCTAGAACTCCCACGCCGGTGGCGCACAAGACGGCTAGATTAAAGCGCTTCACTGATCCCTCCTAAACCACATTCTCGCCCAACTTGTCATAGTCGCCCCAGGCGCCCCTTCCCGCGGCATATAAAAACTTCAGCGGGTCTTTCCACTTGCGTGGAAGACCGTCCAGCGCGCCGGCCTTCAACATGTCCTCAGGGCCTTCACCAGCCCGGACGTGGTCGAAGATCCGCTGCCGGACTTCCTCCATCAGGTCGCGCTCGGCCTTGAATTGCGCCTTGGTCATGACAGGACCGTAGGCCGGCACGAATCGGGTTTGATCGTTGCTGATCCTCAGCACCAGATCCATGGAATCCACGCGGCCGCCGACCCACGCTCCCGTGAACCAGTCGAGCTCGGGATCGCGCACCGGCGAAGCAACATCGCCCACGGCGATTACGTTCGCGCCCTTGAAATGAACGTAAAGGTCGCCGGAGGTGTGCGCCATCAGCAGGTAGCCGTACTCGACTTCCTCGTTCCCAGCTTTCATCGACCCATGCTCGCGAAACGTCTCGGTGGGGAGGGCGGCCTTGGGGCGAGCCTTCACGTAGTGCTGCTCTTCCGGAACCCAGTAATCGACCCTCATCCATTCCCGGGTACGCGCCTGCGAGACGATCTTAGCGCCCTGCGCCGCGAACTGCTCGTTGTTAGCGGTCTGGTCCAGATGATAGTGCGTGTTGAACAAGGTCTGCACCTTGGCGTTGGCAGTTGCGTTAGGCGACAAGCCCTTCAGCGCGGCCATGACTGCATCGCCGGAACCAGGAGCGCCGCTGTCAACCAGCACCAAGCCGTCTCCGGTGGAGCAGGCGGTGACATTGGAGCCGCCTGCATCGATCACGGCCAGAGTATCGGTCAGCCTGGTGGCGGACGGCTGGGCTTTCAACAATCGCGGGGCGCAAGCGGCGAACGCACCCGCCACCGCCCCTTTCAATATTTCTCTGCGATTCACGTGCGAACTCCTAGACTTCTGAAATGTGGCCGGTGCTGTCGCCGAAGTGATCCTGATCGTGACCCATCTTCTGCAGCAGCGTCAGATGCAGGTTCGCGATCGGCGTTCTCTCCGGCAGCATCAGGTGCTGGCCGCCCTGCTTGAGCTTGCCGTTTCCGCCGCCGACAATCAGGTTCGGGATCGGGTAGCTGCTGTGCTGGTTGCTGTTGCTCATATTCGATCCGTACATGAAGATCGAGTGATCCAGCAGCGAACCCTGCCCGTCCGGAGTGTCCGCCATCTTCTTGATGAACTCGGCGAACGTTTGCATGTGCCATTTCTGGATCTGCACCAGCATTTTGATGCGTTCCAGGTCGTCGGCGTGGTGCGAGATCGGGTGGAAACCGCCGGAGATGTTGAGGAACGGGTAGCTTCGGTTGGTGCCTTCCGCCACAGTAATGTAGGTCGCGACGCGGGTCAGATCGGCCTGATAGGCCAGCGCCAGCAGATCGTACATGACCTTCTCCTGCGCGGCGAAATCTTCCAGCTCGCCGATCGGCGCATTGGGGATCTGGATCTTTGAAAGATTGGTGTTGCCGCCCATCTTGGCACGCCGTTCCACCTCGCGCACGTTCTCCAGGTACCCATCCAGAATGGCCTTGTCCTCGCTGCCCAGATCGCTCTTCAGTTTGGTGGTACGGTCCATGATCAGGTCCAGGATGCTGTTCTTCTGGCGAGCCATGGCGACGCGCTCCTGCGGAGTGTCGCCTTCGCCGAACAGCATCAGGAAGATCTTGCGCGGGTTGTACTCCATCGGCAGCGGCGTATGCTCGTCACGGAAGGACAGCGTCGTGAAGGGGCCGCCGTTCCCCGCCGCCACCTGCACCGTGCTTTCCGACGCGAGTTCCAGTGAAGGATACTGCGTGTCCTGGCTGATGAACTTGGTCATCACCTGGTCCAGCGTCGTGGACATGTTGTTGCCCTGCGGAAGCGTGGCGCTCAGCCACGTGGCTGGATTGCGAACGTGTACCGAGCCGGCAGCGGCGGCGTTATCCAGATTCCCGAAGCTGGTCATCTGCTTCTTGAACGGCTCCATCGGGGAGGTGATCTCGTTCAGCTTGTAGTCGGCGCCAGAGCCCGAAGGAGTCCAGCGATCCCATGCCGGGCCGTACTTGGTGTTGAACATGATGGCGCCGTGAGGAATGTAGAAGAAGCCCGCCCGCAACTTGGGATTTGCCGCCGTCTGCGCCAGCGCGGTAGATGCGGGCACCATCGCGCTCAGGAACGGAAGCGCCAGATTGACACCCGCGCCCTTTAGGACGGTTCTACGGGAAAGGTGCTTCTTGGTAATGAACATGTTCGTCTCCTCGATCCAATCCTCTACTTCTTCAGGGCGGCGACGGCGTTTGGCTTGGGAGCCGGAGCGGACACGGCTTCCGGACCTTGCTTCCGGAACGCATCCGTATTGACGATTCCCATCACCAGCGAGGCCAGAGTGTAATTCTCTTTCTTGGCATCGCGCACCACCCTGCGCACCTGGGGCATATCGAAATACTCCAGTTCGCGGTTGACGGCGTACATCATGAGCCTCTCGGTCATCGCCGTAACGAACTTCTCCGGGGTCTTAACCAGCTCCTGGCGAAGTTGCACCGGACCATCGATCGCCACACCGCTCGACAGAACCGTGGTGGCGTCGATTTTCTGGTTGCCGGCCTGGCGGTCCGTGGTCCGGAACTCGCCGATCGCGTCAAAATTCTCCAGCGCGAGCCCGGCCGGATCGATCACGCCATGGCATTGCTTGCAGGATGGATTATTGCGATGCGCCTCCAGCCGTGCCCGAACGGTCTTGGGCGCTTCAGCATTGGGCTCAGCCAGGTTGCTGCCGACATTCGGCGGGGGCTCCGTCGGCGGCGTGCCGATGATCTTGTCCAGCACCCACGCCCCGCGCAGCACCGGAGAAGTGCGGTCTGCATAAGAGGTCCGCATCAACACCGCTGCCTTGCCCAGCAGTCCGAAGCGGTTCGGATCCGTGAGGGTAACCTCCGTGAACGCGGACGTGGGCGGTCCTTGAATACCGTAATAACGCGCCAGAGTGTTATTGACGAACGTCTGGTTGGAGGTCAACAGCTCCGTCACGCTGCGGTTTTCCAGCAGAATGCTGCCCAGGAACTTCTCGGCTTCCACGATAAAATCTTCGCGGAGGGTGGGGTTGAAGGTATTGAAGATCTTGGGATCTGGCTTCACCAGATCAAGGCTAGTGAGGTTCAGCCATTTCATGGCGAAGCTGGTCACCAGGCTCTCGGCCTTCGGATTGTCCAACATCCGTTTGACTTGCGCGTCCAGCACGCCGGGCTTGCTCAATTGTTTGGTCTCGGCCAGCTTCAGCAACTCTGCGTCGGGACCTGTGTTCCACAGGAAGAACGAGAGGCGCGAAGCCAAGTCCAAATCGTTGAGCGAAAATTCGCTGTTTTTCGGCATGCCCTTGGGGGCTTCTATTGAGCGAAACAGAAAATCGGGACTCGCCAGAACCGCCGCGACCACCTCGGTAATGCCCTGATCGAAGCTGCCATTGTCCAGACGCCCTTCGTTATAGAAGCTGAGCAGGGTGGTGATATCGGCCTGCGTCACGGGCCGGCGATAGGCGCGATGCGCCAGGTTCTCGGCGATCTGTCTGGCGCACGGAGTTTCACCGGCCTTCTTGGGATCGCAGATGAAAATCAGCGGCCGGCTAGTGCTGTATGAGATACCAGTCGGGTTATACGGGCCCTTGATCTCCAAAGCGACGTTCTGGGCATTCGGCAGACGCGCCATCGGCGCGCCGCCTCCGCCGCCGAAACCGCCGCGACCACCGCCCCCTCCCACATTGTCGTCCGATTCCACATGGGAACGGTCCATGAAACCAACAATAATCGTGTGCGGGCCGGCAGTCAGCTTAACGGGAAACTTCGCGAACCGTTCCAGGATCTTCTGCCAGCCCACGTTGCCCTCCACGTTCGCGAGCCTCAGATCTTCAGCGCCGCCGATGTCACCCTTGAACTGCACCTTACCGTCGATCATCATCACCAGCGTGGTCCGGTTCTGCAGTCCGCGGTTGTACAAACCGATCGACTGCTCGTCAAAGTTAAAGGTGAAGCGGTACTCGCCGTCGGCCGGCAAGTTCTGCGTGATCTCCATGGCGTCGCGTTGGCGGAGGCCCGGCGGGAACGGCATTGCCGGATCCTGATTCCCCTCCGACTTGATGGGCCAGTCCGAGGTCGGCGGAGCCATGTCGCCGACGGCCATCTTCGCGACGCGGCGCGCGGCGTCGAGATATTGATCCAGGAACGCGGGCGACGTGGTCAGAACAGCGGCGATGTTGTCGAAACCCTCCACTTGAACATCCTGCGGCAGGATATCCTTCTCGTTCACTTCGACGCCCAGGAGGTCCTTGACCGATGCCGCGTACTCGGTGCGATTCAACCGCTCCACCGGCACATAGCCCGCGGTCGGACCCTTGGGATGAGCGTCGAGCGTGGTCTCCATCCACGCCGTAAACGCATCGATATCTTTTTGCGGCGGCTGCTGATTGCCTGGCGGAGGCATCAGGCGCCCGCGCAACTTGCGCAACACCTTCTCCCAGGTCTTGGCATCATTGGGCGCATTCGCCAGATCCATCGTGTCAAAGGCCACCCCGCCCGTTTTCAACTGCGCATTGTGGCAGTCGACGCAGTAGGTATCGAGCATCGCCTGATATTGCTCCGTCGAGGCGGGCGCGGGCTTCGCTTGAGGCTGGGCTGGAGTCTTCGCTGGAGTCTGGGCCGGAACGGGAATCTTGAAAAGGACCAGGGAAGCGAGAGCAACGGGGATGAGAGCTTTATCAAGAAAACGCTTCATGAATATCAACCTATCGCGCGACCAACACTTTGCAGCGGAGTGCACTTCTCATGGCCTCTTGTTTTATCACAAATGTCACTGGGCGGGAAGCCCTTATAGGCTTGATGGCACACCATGATACATTGTTTGCCATGCGATGCGCCCTTTTACTCAGTCTCAGCGCGCTGAACCTGGCCTTTGCGCAAACCGCGGCGTCTCAAACGCCTGCCCCAGCCTGCGATCGTCAATGTCTCCGCGGCATGCTCACGCGCTACCTGAACGCCGTCCTCGCGCATGATCCTAAGCAGCTTCCGCTGGCCGCCGGGGTGCGCTTTACCGAGAACACCGTCGAGAAGCCGCTGGGCGAAGGCTTGTGGAAGACCGCGGGCAGTTTGGGCACATTCCGCCAGGACATTTTGGACGTGCGCCAGGGCATAGCCGGAACGCACGTGGTGATGATGGAGAACGGTGCGCCGGTGCTTTACCAGGTGCGGCTGAAGATCAGCTCCGGGAAAATCTCGGAGATCGACTCGACCGTGGTGCGCAACCAGAAGGAAGGCATGATCTTCCGCCCCGATGCGCTGAAGGAAGCCAGTCCTGCCATGAACCTGACTCCGGAACCTTCCCAGCGCAACACCCGCGAGGAGATGATCCGGCTCGCGCTGCTGTATCCGGCTGGTCTCAAGGTGGGCAGCTTCGTCAAAGTTGACGCGCAATTCGCCCCCGATGCCTATCGCTTCGAAAACGGCCAGGTGATGGCCGGCCCCAAGTGCACCTTCATGCCGGGTTGCACCAACATCAAGGAGCAGCGCCTGCCGACTCTTTCCGGCATCGTCGCGAAGGTCGCGGCGGTGGACGAGGAGCAAGGCATCGTGTGGCTGCGCATGAGCTTCGGTCCCGGATCCCTGATCGGCCAGGAAGGCACGCTGATGGTGTGGGAGATGTTCAAGATTTACTCGGGCCAGATTCACGCCGTCGAAGCCTTCATGCATACCGCTCCGCTGGGCACGGAGTTCGGCTGGAATTACTAAAGCTTGCGCGGCTCCAAAACGTGTTGTAAGTTATCGAAGTCTAGGAAGGAGACAACTACTTTGAAAAAAGCGATGTGCGCGGCAGCGCTTGCTCTGGGCGCGGCCGCATCCCTGCTGATGGCGCAAGACGCCTCAAAATTCGTCGGCACCTGGAAGGGTGATAAGGGCGGGCAGACACGCAAACTCACTCTGAAAGACGGCGTCATCTTCATGGAAGAGACGCAGCCCAGCGGTATGGTGATCCTGCGCCAATACCCCACGCAAGGCCAGGAAGTCACGATGACCGAAGGCGTCTGGAAAGACGCCAAGGCCGTGGGCCACATGGAGGGCAATAAACTGGTGGTCGATACAGTCCAGGGCAACGGCACCAAGTGGCACGATGAATGGACCCTCTCCGATGACGGCAAATCCTACTCGGCCCTCAGGCAGAATATGGGAGGCGGCCCCGCCCGCGGTGCCCGCGGTGGCGGAGCTCCGGGTGGAGGAGCACCCGGCGGGGGTGGTGGGGCGCCCGGCGGCGGCGGTGGTCAGGGGGGCGGTGGTGGCCGTGGAGGCCGCGGCGGTGGTGGTGGCCCGGAGACTTTCACCAGGGTTGAATAAGGGGTTGAGTAGCGGAGCCACGCTCCTCTACCAGATCCAGCAAGAAGTACACGCGCGCGTCCAGGCAATTGAAGTGGGTGCCATCGAGTCGGCGCACCCAGCCTGGCCCTGCCGCAAAGGCTGCGACGAGTGTTGCCGCAGCCTGGCCAATCCCCCGCGAGTCTCGCGCTTGGAATGGGCGCGCATCTCGGCCGCGATCGACGCACTTCCTGCTGAGGTCGCGGTCGCGGTTCGCCAGCGCATTCGCAATTCCGCCCACGCATCGCGCCCGGTGGTCTGCCCCTTGCTCGATTCCGATTGCGGAACCTGCCTGATCTACGAAGCCCGTCCCATCGCCTGCCGAGCTTACGGTTTTTACGCCGAGCGCGAAGAAGTGCTGGGCTGCCACCGTATCGAGCTTCTCTCCCGCCAGTCTCCGGACGTCGTCTGGGGCAATCACGCCGCGCTCGAAGACCGGCTGGTGCAGCTTGGCCCGGGGGCAGAGCTCTCGACCTGGCTGGGCTCTCTCTTATGAAAACCAGGGTTTCCTCGAAAGGCCGAATCGTCCTGCCCGCCGAAATCCGCCGCATCGATCACATCGAACCCGGACAGGAGTTCGATATCGAGCGTCTGGATCAAGGCGAATACCGCCTGGCCCGGAGAGCGCCTCCGCCCAATTAGGGCGCCGTAGACTGGCTGTTCTCTTGCCCGCACAAGGACTTCTTTGTCGCCATCGATTCCAAGTCGACCGACACGCTGTAAGGCACGGCCCGCGTGACATACCTTGTCGACGCGAACATCTTGAGCGAGCCCGCCAAGCCGGCGCCGGATCCGCGCGTCATCGCCTGGCTGCGAGCCAATGAACGCGACATCGCCGTCGACCCCGTGATTCTGGGGGAGCTGCGATTCGGCATTCTCATCCTTCCGAAAGGGCGCAAGCGCACGGCTCTCGAACGCTGGTTTGATTCGGGAGCGGGCTGCCTCCATTGCCTTCCCTGGGACGCGGAGACCGGGCTCAGATGGGCTGCGCTGCTGGCCCGGCTTCGCGCCAATGGAAGGCCCTGCCGGTCAAGGACAGCCTCATCGCCGCAACCGCTCTGGTTCATGATCTGGCCATTGCTACTCGAAATCGCAGCGACTTCGTGCACGCGGGCGTGCGGATCGTCGATCCATTCGTGAGCTAAATCGGTCATACTGCCTCACAGAAGTATCCAGCGTCACTGAAAATACCCAGGAGGTCCCATGACTCACCGGCTCTCGATCCTCAGAATCGGTGCCTTGGCCGCGATTCCGCTATCGCTATTCGCCTTCGGGCTCAACTACAACGCCAGCAAGAGCAACACCGGCAACATTTGCGTGCACCCAACCTCGGTGAGCGAGGCTCAGGCTGCCAAGATCCTGGCCGAGGTCGACAAAGGCAGCCAGCCTCCGACCGAGGCCAGCGTCAGGGCCATCCTGACCGCCACGGGCATCAAGCAGGGCAGCTTCAAGTCGATCATCATCGAACCCAACTCTTCAACCCACAAATTCACCATCCTGCTGCTCGCCAACCCTACGGATGAGAAAGCGGCCCGCAGCGCCATCGCTCCCGCGCGCTGAGATCCCCTACCGCCCCGGACCACCTCCTCGTGCAGCCGGAGCCGCCGCTGGCGAAGCCAGCTCCGCGGGCAGCGGGAAGTTGCCGTCATAAGGCGGCCAGTTCGGCACCGGTTGATCGTTGGCCGGATAGAACATCGCCGAATAAACGTGGTGGATCTTCTGGTTGTCGATCACGAACCACTCGGCAAACGCGTTGCGCCGCGAGCCCGACCCCGGCTTGCGGATGAACACCGCGTAGGCCAGCACGATCTGCGCCTCCGTATCCACCACCGGGAACCGCCGCGCCGCGACGTTCGACAGATTGAAGTTCTGCAGCCCCGAAGCGCAGGAGCTTCCCGGCCGCACTCCCGCCGGAGCCGGTCCATTATTCGGGTTCCCGCTCACCGTCTGCCCGTTCTCCAGCCGCGAACAATCGTCATAGGCCATGATCATCGACCCATCATGCGCGGTGATGCCGTCGAAATAGCTGTTGGTGATCGCGATCAACTCATCGCGGGTCAGGCGCTGCGCCGCGGGGACCACGCGCTGCTCGATCGGATACATGGCCAGGTTGTCCGGCGAAAACGCGTAGGCCTGCGGCCGGCCCTGCGCATCGAAGCCGTTGATGCCCGGCGCCACGCGCCGCGCAATGATCCACTCCCCCTCCGTGATCTTGCGATCCTCCACGCGGATGCGCACTGTAGTCACTGTCGGTTCGGAGCCCTCGTTCAGCACTCCGAAGAACGCCGCCTGCCCGCTCACCGGATCGTAGTAGCGCCGGTCCACCTTGCCGATCGAGGTCATCGATTTCCAGGCGCCTTGGCCCAGCTTCACCAGCATCGCGTTCTCGGTCTGGCGATAGCCCAGAACCAGCGGCGCTGCCTTGGGGTCGTGCTTGAGGACGGCTTGCAGATATTGATCGAGCGAAGTCTTCAGGCAGGCTCGATCGCAGGGGGCCGCGAGCGCGGGCAGCACGATTGCGAAGGCGGCGGCGAATATATGAGGCAAGCGCATAAGTGTTTTCTTTCTCCAGCGGGCGTTTCTTTCTCCAGCGAACTATTGTCCAACAATCTCATCCCGACGGCAGGGTGCTGCGGCTGCTCCCTTCCTCAGGGCTGCGGCTTCGACGAAACCTGATTTCCGCTCACCTCACCCCGGCTGTCGCGGAAAGGCAGATGGAGTTTCCTGGAAATCTCTGGGGCAAACTCGCGGAGCGCGTCCATACCCATGCCGATGCCGACGGAGTAACCGGCGGACCGTGCTCCCGCACCGAACCCGCGCTGGTTGCCGGGATGAATCAAATCGCTGAGCGCGATCGCCGTCCCGGTTCCGAGCCACAGAGAGAAATTGAACATACGCGTGCCGTCGTCGCGATGCGCCACGAAGGCATGCCTGGCGGCGTGCAGCAGGCGCGCTCCCGTGCTTCCCTGGCCCAGCGGATAGTAGCGCGGATCCTCCGAGAACAGGGTCGGGTAGGCGAAGTCAGTGAAGAATCGCCAGTCGGTTTGGTTGACGAAGTCGGCGGCGTAGCGTTTGGAGTATCCCTCCATCCCTTGCCCGAACGTCCCGTCCCGGTTCGACGCCTGGTCCACCCCGGCATTGAATCCGGCGGAAAAGAAGGAAAGCGGATTGAACGTGTCATGGACGAAGAGCAGGAATTTGTCTTTCACTTCGAGCGAGCACAGCACCGTTCCGGGTTTATAATGCGCCGTCCGGACCGATTTTCGCTCCAGGCCGCGGGCAAACGTTCCCATCAGCTTCTGATACGGGCCGTGATAATCCTCCCAGCGCAGCATTGTCGGTGGCGGCTCGAGACAGCCGCCCGAGGCGTTCTTCACGGTCTCCTCCTGCGGCGCTGCGGGCACGCCGGGGTCGTCCGCTTCGAGGGGCCGGCTAGAGGCCGCCAGTAACAGGACGCAACTCGGGATGAGCCAGCGCACGGAATAGAATTTAGTGCAAGTTCGTAGCCTTTCAGACGCTGCGTCATTTCGCGCAAAAGCATATGCGACGCGTCTCAGCGCTCCTCCGCCGAAATCCGCTATAGTTACAGACGCAAGTGCCGATCTTGCGGCTATGTCGCCGGCGGACGCGCTTCGCTCTGCGGGTGGTAGCCAGGCATCTTTCCTCAAGTTAAGGAGTGCACAGCCTTGCAGAACCCCCAGCGGCGCGACTTGCTGATCCCCAAAGCCTGGATTCAGGCCGTCATCATCGTCTTCCTCTTCGGATTTTTTGTTCTTGGCCTGTTGGCGTACCGTACCTACACCGCAGAAGCTCCCATTCCCGCGCGGGTCCTGGACACGGCCGGAAACACCCTCTTCACTCACGACGACACCATCGGCGGGCAAGAGGTATTTCTGCGCAACGGCCTGATGGAGTACGGATCGATCTTCGGACACGGAGCCTATCTCGGCCCCGACTACACTGCCGACTACCTGCGCCGTGCTGCCCTGGACGTCTACAACGGTGTTGGCGGCGACAAATCCCAAAGCGCGGGCAATGAAACCATCGCCGAGTTCAAGACCAACCGCTACGACCCCGCCAGCGGCACGCTTACCTTCACGCCCGCGCAGTCGGCGGCGTTTCGCCGCATGCAGGATTACTACTACTCGGTTTTCAGCGACTCGTCTACGCGCAGCGGGCTCCGTCCCGGCGCGATCTCGGATCGTCACGATACCGATCAACTGACCGCGTTTTTCGCGTGGTCCGCCTGGGCCGCCTCCGCCACCCGCCCCGGCACCGATTACTCCTACACCAACAACTGGCCGCCGGAACCGCTGGTGGGCAACCGCGTCACCGCCAACGCCGTGCTGTGGAGCGTGCTCTCTTTGATCACGCTTCTGGGCGGCATCGGACTGATGTTCGGCGTCTTCGGGCGGTGGAATTTCCTGGGCTGGCACGGACGCGAACTGCGCACTCTCAGCTTCCGCGCTCCGTCATCCGTCCAACTCACTCCCGGGCAGCGCGTCTGCGGATGGTTCTTCCTGGTCATGGCGGCCTTGTTCCTGCTGCAGGCGCTGGTGGGCGCTGCCTCGCAGCATTATCGCGCGGAATTGACCGACTTCTTCGGTTTCGATCTGGCGCGCATTCTGCCCTTCAATCTGGCTCGGACCTGGCATGTGCAACTGGCCATCTTCTGGGTCGCGACTTCCTTCCTCGCCGCGGGAATTTTCCTCGCGCCGATGATCGGCGGCCGCGAGCCGAAAATTCAAAAGTGGCTCGGTATCGGCCTGCTGAGCGCGCTGGCCGTGGTGGTCTTCGGCAGCCTGGGTGGCGAATTCGCCGGGATCCACGGCATGATTGGCCGGGGCTGGAGCTGGTTCGGCGACCAGGGCTTCGAATACCTGGACCTGGGACGCTTCTGGCAGATCTTGTTGACCATCGGGCTGTGCTTCTGGGTGGTGATGCTGTATCTGCCTCTGCGCACCCGGCTTCAACAGGAGCACAAGGGCAACATGCCGTGGCTGTTCCTGTTTTCCGCACTGGCGATTCCCGCCTTCTACGCCGTGGGATTGCTGGCCCAGACCGACAGCAACTTCACCACCACCGACTTCTGGCGGTTCTGGGTGGTGCACTTGTGGGTGGAAGATTTCCTGGAACTGTTCACCACCATCATGGTCGCTTGCATTTTCGTGCTGCTGGGCGTGGTGGCGGAACGCGTCGCGCTGACCGTCATCTATCTGGACATCGTGCTTTACTCGGTGGGCGGCGTGATCGGCAGCATGCATCACCTCTACTTTTCGGGAACTCCAGCGGAGCATCTGGCGCTGGGCGCGTTCTTCTCCGCGGCGGAAGTCATTCCGCTCACCTTCCTTACGGTCGAAGCCTGGAGCTTCCTGCAACTCGGAGCGCAGCAGCACGCCAAATCCCGCACGCCCTTTCCTCACTATTGGGCGGTCATGTTTCTGGTTGCAGTCGGGTTCTGGAACTTCCTCGGCGCCGGCGTATTCGGATTCCTGATCAATCTTCCCGTGGTCTCCTACTACGAGATCGGGACCGCGCTGACCGCCAATCACGGCCACGCCGCCATGATGGGGGTCTACGGAATGCTGGCAGTCGGATTGGCGCTGTTCTGTCTGCGCTACCTGATTCCGGAGGAGCGCTGGCCGGAGCGCGCCGCCAAAATCAGTTTCTGGTCGCTGAATATCGGACTGGCGTGGATGGTCTTCGCTACCCTGTTCCCGCTGGGTCTGCTGCAGCTTTATGAATCGGTGAACCACGGCTACTTCGAAGCCCGCAGCCTCAAGTTCGTCACCGGCAGCATCAACTCATACCTCGAATGGCTGCGCCTGCCGGGCGACGTCCTCTTCATCGCCGGAGGCGTGCTCCCGGTGCTCTACATCTGCTGGCTGGGAGTCCGCTACGCCCCTCGAGAAACCAGCCGCGAGACGCCGGAGACGGAACTTTTCGCCGAATTGACGGAGCCCTGATGTCTCCGTCGCTCCTTCCTCCGGAGGCTCTATTGGCGGCAGCTTATGCGTTCCTGCTGCTGCTGGCCGCCGCCGGCCTGGAATGGATGGGCCGTCATTCGCACCGCCGCGCCGGACAATTCCACGCCCGCGGATTCCGCTTCGACCGGGACGCCGATCACTGGGAATGTCCCGAAGGCATGCGCTTGCAGCGCGCCGAAATCGACAACGCTCTGCGCGTGATCCGCTATCGGGCCCCCGCGCACACCTGTAACTCCTGCGCGGTCAAATCCCGCTGTACCGACTCCGACACCGGCCGCGAAATTGAAGTCTCGCTGGACCCCTGGCTCGCGTCGGCCACCGGCCGTTTCCATCGCGGAATCTCGCTGGTGCTGGTGGTCCTGTCCGGCTCGATTCTGGCGGTCGAGTTGCTGCGGCTCAACCAGGGCGCCGGCCGCTGGATGCTGTCCGCGGCTCTGGCGGGCGTTTCCTTGCTCGCCATCCGCCTGGCGAGGAATCTGGTTAACCAACCGGACGATCGTCCTTAGCCCGCAAAGGGCCGGTCGCGGCCTTCGATGCAGGGGAGTAACAGCCCGTCTGGCCGCGACCCAGGCTCCGTTTTGCGGGCTGTTGCTCAGAAGAAGCCCGCAAAGGGCCGGTCGCGGCCTTCGATGCAGGGGAGTAGCAGCCCGTCTGGGCGCGACCCAGGCTCCGTTTTGCGGGTGTTGCTCAGAAGAAGCCCGCAAAGGGCCGGTCGCGGCCTTCGATGCAGGGGGGTAACAGCCCGTCTGGCCGCGACCCAGGCTCCGTTTTGCGGGCTGTTGCTCAGAAGAAGCCCGCAAAGGGCCGGTCGCGGCCTTCGATGCAGCGGAGTAACACCCCGTCTGGGCGCGACCCAGGCTCCGTTTTGCGGGCTGTTGCTCAGAAGAAGCCCGCAAAGGGCCGGTCGTGGCCTTCGATGCAGCGGAGTAACCCCCGTCTGGGCGCGACCCAGGCTCCGTTTTGCGGGCTGTTGCTCAGAAGTTGGGGGCCCTTTCTAGGGCGCCGGCCCGGCGAAAACACCCAGCGATGCGCCATCTTGCGCACTCACCCCTCGCCTTTGCTCCCGCGCGGCTCTCTGAGGAACGGTGCATGAATTGCACTCCTCCCCCACGGAGGGCTCAGTCCAAGGCGACTGTAATCCTGGCCAATGTCAGGTCCTATGCCGAACACGGGAACCGTGGTGGCTGTCCGCGGCAGTGTCGTGGACGCGGCCTTCTCCTCGCGTATTCCCGCCATTCACCACGTCCTCACGGCCGGCCCTCAAGGCGAGATCGTCTTCGAAGTCGAGTCCCATCTGGACGCAGCCACCATACGCGGCGTGGCTCTGACGCCTACGCGCGGGCTGGCCCGCGGAGCGGCGATCCTTGATATACAGCGAACTCTCCGAGTCCCGGTAGGGGAACGTACCCTCGGCCGGGTCTTCAACGTTTTTGGAGAGACCATCGACCGCAAGGAACCCATCACCGGCGGCGAATGGCGCTCCATTCACCAGCCGCCCGTTCCCCTAATGGAGCGCGCCACCACCTCCGAAATCTTCGCGACCGGAATCAAGGCCATCGACGTTCTGGCTCCACTCGAGCGCGGAGGCAAGAGCGGCCTGTTCGGCGGAGCCGGCGTCGGCAAAACGGTGCTGATCACGGAGTTGATCCACAACACCATCGGCCATCATCGCGGCATCAGCGTCTTCTGCGGAATCGGCGAGCGCTGCCGCGAGGGCGAGGAACTGTATCGCGAAATCCAGGCCGCCGGCGTGCTGGACAAAACGGTCCTGGTCTTCGGCCAGATGAACGAACCGCCGGGCGCGCGTTTCCGCGTGGGGCACGCCGCCCTCACCATGGCCGAATATTTCCGCGACGACTGCCGCCAGGATGTCCTGCTGCTGATCGACAACATCTTCCGCTTCATTCAGGCCGGCTCCGAGGTCTCCGGGCTTGATGGGCCAGCTTCCTTCGCGGCTCGGCTATCAGCCCACGCTCGGCACGGAACTGGCCGATCTGGAAGAGCGCATCTGCAACACCGCCAGCGGAGCCATCACCTCCGTACAGGCCGTCTACGTGCCCGCCGACGATTTCAGCGATCCCTCCGCCGTCCACACCTTCGGGCATCTTTCCGCCTCCATCGTGCTGTCGCGCAAGCGGGCCAGCGAGGGTTTATACCCCGCCATCGATCCGCTGAAATCCGGTTCCAAGATGCTGACTCCGCGAATCGCCGGCGAGCGTCACTACCGCATCGCGCAGGAGATCCGCAAAACCCTCGCCGCTTACGAGGAGCTGAAAGACATCATCGCCATGCTGGGCCTGGAAGAGCTTTCGCAGGAAGACCGCAGAACCGTTCAGCGCGCCCGCCGCCTGGAGCGCTTCCTCACGCAGCCCTTCTTTGTCACCGAACAGTTCACCGGTCATACCGGGGCGCTGGTCACCCTTGAAGACGCCTTGAACGGATGCGAGCGCATCCTGAACGACGAATTCTCAAACGCGCCGGAGCGCGCGCTGTACATGATCGGCCGGATCGAGGAGGCAGCCAAATCATGAGGGTCAAATCATGAGGTCAACCTCCATGAAGTTGGGCGTATGGCTGCCCTCCGAGCAAATGTTCGAAGAAGAAGTGGTGCGCATCAAGGCGCAGGCCGAAAACGGCAGCTTCGGAATGCTGCCGCGTCACGTCGATTTCGTAACCGCTCTGGTTCCCTCCGTGCTCATTTTCCAGCGCCCCGGCCAAGCGGAAGAATACCTGGCCATCGACCACGGGATCCTGGTCAAGTGCGGCCCGCAGGTGCGCTTGTCCACGCGCAACGCCGTGCGCGGAACCAGCCTGGAGCAACTGAAGCTGGAGGTCGAAAAACAGTTTCACGAGCGCGAGGAGCTGGAAAAGAAGGCCCGCACCCTGGAGGCGAAGCTCGAAACCGACCTGGTGCGGCGGCTATTGGAACACGAAAAGAGATGACCAAAAGAAACACACCCGAGAGCGCCGACCAGCGCATGCTCCGCGAAGTGGCCTCCAAGCAGCAGCGGCTGGAGCGTGGCAACGGCAAGTGGGCATGGAATTCCATCGAGGTGCTCGGCCTCGTCGGATGGTCCGTGACCATTCCGACGTTGATCGGCGTCGCCCTGGGCCTGTGGATCGACCGTCACTTCCCCAGCCGGTTCTCCTGGGCCCTCATGCTGCTGCTGGGCGGGTTGATGTTCGGGTGCATTCAGGCCTGGTTGAAGGTAAGAGAGCCGAAAGCTAAGGGAGACCGGTCATGAGCAATCTTTTGGTCGTCGCCGGACTTGCCGCAGGCCTCGCGCTGGGTCTGTTGTTTTACGGCGGATTATGGCTGACGGTCCGAGGTCTGACGACCTCCCGTCACCCGGCTCTGCTGGCTCTGGCGAGTTTCTGGATTCGCGCCCTCAGCGTCATCGCCGGGGTGGTGTTCTTGGCGCCCTACGGCTGGCGAGCCTGCGCCGGAGTTCTGGCCGGTTTCGTCCTCGCGCGGATCCTGGTCTCGGTGTTGCTGCGGGAGCGGAGGCCGCTGGCCAAATGCACGTAACGCCCGACCAGATCGAGTTCTTCCGCTGGCGCTTCGTGGTGCTGAACGCCACCATCGTTTGCACCTGGATCGTGATGCTGCTGCTGACCGTGGCGGCTTGGCTGGTCACCCGCCGCCTTCCCGGTCCGGAGGGTTTGCCGCCAGGCGTACCGCGCTCGCGCTGGCAGAACGCCATGGAGGTGATCGTCGAACTCATCCGCCGCCAGATCCGCGAAGTGTGTCCGGAGGGCGGCGACACGTATCTCCCGTTCGTGGGCACGCTATTTCTGTTGATCGCGGTCTCGAACGTCCTGGACATCGTTCCGGGCTGGCACGCGCCCACCGGCTCGCTTTCGACCACCGCCGGTCTGGCGATCGCGGTCGGCGTGGCCGTGCCGGTGTTCGGAATCCGCCGTCGCGGCTGGGCCGGATACTTCCGTCATTATCTGCGGCCCACCTGGATCATGCTGCCGTTCCATCTGATGAGCGAGACCTCGCGCAACCTGGCGCTGGCCATTCGATTGTTCGGCAACATGATGAGCGGAGCCATGATCGCCGCCGTCCTGCTGGCCATCGCACCGCTATTCGTGCCGGTGGCGATGCAGGCGCTGGGCCTGCTGATCGGCCTGATTCAAGCTTACATTTTTGCGATTCTTGCCACGGTCTACATTGCGGCGGCAGTGCAGCGCGAGCAGGAACAGAAAGGATCCCAATCCTAATGGACGCAGCCACACTTTTAGGCATTGTCTCCATCGCCGCGGCGGCTTTATGCATGGCGATAGGCTCCATCGGCCCCGCGCTGGGCGAAGGGAAAGCCATCGCGCAGGCGCTCGGCTCCATCGCGCAGCAGCCCGATGAGTCGGGCACCATCAGCCGCACGCTGTTTATCGGCCTGGCCATGATCGAATCCATAGCCATCTATTGCTTCGTCATTGCGGTGATCCTGATCTTCGCCAATCCGTTCTGGAACCACGCCGTCGCGAAGGCGGAG
>CAWISY010000283.1:0-45274 GCA_963838455.1 Bryobacterales bacterium | reverse complement strand
ACTGCTGGCTGGGAGCGATCACGTCGGGTCGGTTGCTCGCGTACCTGTAAGGCGCAGCGGCCCGCGGCGCCGCTCATAGGCACTCAACCCGCCCCCGCATCTCCTCAGCCGTCAGGAGGTCATGGATGAGAACGAGCCGGCGAATTATCTCGCCGATCTTGAGAGAGCCTTGGCGGGAATAGGCGATCCCCGCATGAGGGGCGCCGGCTTGGTGCAGTCGCAGAAAGTCGGCGTCCTGGGTCACGAGAACACGGCTGGTCTTGGCTGCGAAAAAGAGCTGCTCTTCGTCGGTTGCGCCGCCCAAACCGGCCTCGACTGCGCAGGTTACATCAATGCTCCGGCGGCGGAGCCCGTCGGCCACACCCGACGCGATGTGCTCGTCCAGGTGAAAGCGAACGCGCACTTCTCAGCAGGCTCTGCGCGTCCCTGTCCTTAGCCTGTTGTCAAGGAGCGAGTCGTTGTTCCGGCGGAATTCATCGGCCTGTTCCCGCTCGGCCTGGATCTCCTCTTGGATCTCCCGGCGATGATCGTAATAATAGGCCAGGGCGACGTGGACCTCGGCGAGAGTGAGGGACGGTATTTGGGAAACGATCTCATCAGGCGTCAGGCCTTGCTGCTCATGCCAAATGACGATGTCGAGCACACGCACCCGGTGGCCTGCGATGCAAGCGAGGCCTCCGCAGACGCCCGGGGTCTTGGTGATGCGCTCTGCCGAAGAGGTCGCCATAGCCACAGTATACCCGTATCTGGCAACGGGGACCGTCGACGCACCCTCGTTGTTGTGCTTCGCACTAAATCCTCTGCCTCCACTTCAGTATTGGCTCATGTGTCTCGTCGAATACCACGCCACACCCGTCGGCGCTGCACCTGTTATTCGGGCCAGCGCGCGCAAGCAGCCGCTGTCGTATGCGAGGAAAACAATCGGCCACAAGAGCCTCTTTCACTTGGTGCCTCAACTCGCGGGGAACGGGTCTAACCTCGATCCGCCAACACGGGTCGTAGGATTCATCCGGGCTGTAGGAAACCTGAAAGATTTCGTAAGGCTCCCCTCCGGTCTCCATTCGCTCATACTTCGAGTGGAACCTGATCTCAAGCGCTGCGGCCTGCGGCACATCTGCCAGTTCGCGCGAGATCAATTCCGCTCCCGCCGGATAGGACATTTTGCTGGAAATCCTGCATTTTAAGCGCGTAGGGAACGGCATATGACCCCATTCAGGGCAATCGTAGCACGCCTCTTCGAAGCCTGCCGCGCTCGCCAGGGCTAATCCGTGTCCCAGTACGCGATCAATCTTCCCATCGTAAACATCGCCGTCCACAGCACCAGCGAGAGGATCGCGGCCAGCTTCACTTTCGCCGGGATCACCCCGGCCCGATCCAACTCCTCCGTCTTCGAGTAAACAATCGGACGGAAGATCATGCCGTGCACGAAGATCAAGCCCAAAACAATCATCTTGGTCCAGAAGAACGGATTGGGCGAGTACTTCTCCGCCTCGCAGGTCGCCAGCAGCAAGCCCGTGGCGATCATGATCGTCCCGCCGATACGCTTCCAGGGCCGGAAGCTGGTCACCACTTCCGTGATCGAGAGGCTCTTATAGGTCAGCCCCAGCAGGCGCAGGTTGGTGATCAGGATCATGCCGCCGAAGAACGCGATGCACAGCAGATGCGTCGACAGCACGATCGGGTACGCCAGCACCGATTCGCTGAAGTCGGAAAGAAAGGGAATGCTTTGGATGGAATGAGCGATGCCCACGGTGGAAGCCTCTCTACACCAGGAAACCTGTAAAAAGCCCGCCAAACACCACCGCGGCCCACAGCAGCAGGGATATACTCGCCACCCATTTGCTGAGGACCGGCGAAGGATTCTCCATGGTCGCCACTTTTCTGTGGATGGTGAAGTTGAAAATCAGCGCCGCGGCCAGCGCATACATCTTGTAGGGAAAGATCAGGTTAACCAGGTAGATTTCGGTCTGCGACAGGAACAGCGCCATGCCGGAGAAAATCACCAGCACCAGCGCGATCAGCGTCCACGGCTCCGAATAGCGTAAGATCCGAGCCGTCGTCTCATGCCGCAATCCCAGATTCAACAGCCGGAAGTCCACCACCGCAATCGATCCGACCCCTACGGCAAACCCGCCGATGTGGACACATTCCGCCAGCGCAAACACCCAGTCGGCTTGATTGAGCGCATCCGCGACAGCATTCTGAAACAGCATCCTGTCTCTGATCCTACCGCCGGTTCAACTCGACCACGCGCCACGCCGGCTGATCTTTTTCCGCCGGGTCCTGTACGAACTCCTGCGACGTCTTGGCCGGATCGTAATCGCGCCACAACCAGGTCAGCGACTCCGGCAGCTCCGCCGCGCCCTGCGCGTCGTTGTGCTCGCCAACGCCGAAGGAGAAGTGATAGTCGTAACCTTTGAACTTCAGCGCGTTCGCCATGCCGATGTTCGCCATCGGCCAATTTCCCGCCTGGTTGTCCAAATCGCCCGCTCCATCCTCCAGCCACACGCGCAGATTGCGTTTGGCTTCGCGGCGAACCATGGTCGGATACTCCGCGCCGCCTTCCGGATGGGTTTCGGATCTTCTCAGTGCCGTGTAACTCCCAATCCAGCTCAGAACCCGCGAAAACTCCTCCGGTTTGTCGAATGCCGCATTGAAGGCCATGATCCCGCCCGAGCTTAAACCCTGAATCGAGCGGCTGTAGCCGTCCGTGCGCATTTTTATGCTTTGCGCTATAACCGGAAAGATCTCATCGAGCAGCCGGTGCAGGTACGCATCGCTGACCGTGTCGTATTCGATCGATCGCTCATTGCGGTCCGGCCCCGTGCCGGCCTGCACGAAAATGCTGACCATCAGCGGAATCCGCTTCTGCGCAGTCAGGTTGTCCAGCGTCTCCAGTATCCTCCATGGGCCCGGCCTGGGGCCCGTGAACTGCTGGCCGTCACCCCACACTTGCACGGCCAGAGGCGTCACGCCGTCCCATTGCGCCGGCACGTAGAACCACACGTTGGCTTTCACGCCGGGGTAAATCTTGCTGGGCACTTCGATGGGTCCGCTCAGCTTTCCCTGCGGCACGCCGGGTTGCGCGTAGCTTTCGCCCGAGAACGCCGGCAGGTTGTTGGCGCCGCCGATGGGCTTGCCGCCGGCGATCCATGTGTACTTGTAGGAAGTTCCGGTGTTCAAGCGGGTCTGCACCACCCACACGGAACCGGCCTTGAACGCGCCGATGGGCGGCTCTTTGTCGATCTGCAGCGCCGGACCTTTCTCCGCGGCCACGGCAAAGACAAAGTCGCCCATTTCCCCAGCCGCAGCCGAGCCTTTTTGAATGTTGTCCGCGCCCAAGGTATCGCGCAGCGCCTGCTCTAATCCGGCGGCGCGAGTTCGAGCCATCTGGAGCAGTTCTTGTGTGGAAACTTTCTGCGCAGCGCAAACGCCCGCCAGCGATACAAAGGTCACCAAAGTTCGCATCATCGCCGGCGGCACCTCGCTTGTATGAGTGCGACAGGCTCGGCCCGTCGCTGGACTACCGCGCCATTGTATCGTGATCGACCGGGTCGACGGGGAGAACGCACAGTATACGACCAGACCTTTGACTAACCATCACCGGGTTATCCGAACCAGCTTCAGCGTAGAGGTGTGCCCGCTGATCACCGAGACGGCGGAGCGCGCCACCTGATAGTGCTCCGCCAAAACCCGGCACAACTCTTCATTGGCTTTGCCGCGTTCGGGAGCCGCGGCGATCCTGACTTTGAGCGTGCCGTCGGCCAGTTCGCCCGCGATCCTGCTCGAGGGGCTGCGCGGAATGACTTTAACCCGCAGCGTCACGGCTTCGGCGTCCCGCGCTAGGCGGCCCGGAAGGTCGAGTAGCCGTAGGGGCTCAGCAACAGCGGCAGATGGTACTGTTCGTTGACGCTATGGACCTCGATGGTAATGGCGATGGTGGGATAGAAGGCGTACGGCATATAGGCGGCGATGTCGAACATCAGGCGATACACTCCGGCCACGGGGGTCTCGCCAAAATCCAGTACGCGGCCGTCGCTGCCGGTGGTGCCATGGCCGACCTCATGCCAGCCTTGTCCGGTAATGAAGATGTCGAGTTGAACGGGGATGCGCGCTGCGGGTGCGCCTCGTGCTGTATCCAGCACTTGAGTGGTGATCATCATCCTGGGAAGTTTTTCTCCGGTTATTTTTTGGTGTCCGGCTTCTCGGAAATATCGAAGGCGGCGCCATCGACGTCCTCGATGTGCAGCACCACGTCCTTGCGCGAGGCCATGGCGGATTCGGATGCCTCGAAACTGGCCTCAGCCATGCGGTAGACCGTTTGGCCCGGCGCGATGGTGTCGCCATCGGCCAGAACGTCGTAATCTCTCCCGCCCAGCAGAGGATGAAGCTGGAACATGGTGTCGACGTCGCTGCGGGAGACCTCCAGGCCCTTGAGCGGCGGCTGGCCGTAGAGCTCGACCTGCATCGAAATTTCGCGGATGATCAGCGGCACGCCGGAGGGGTTGGTCATCCGGAAATTGACGATGACGATTTCCCTGCCCTCGCCGATGGACGCGGCGCGAACGCCCAGGAACTTGGTGTCAAGGTCCAGATGGTTGGGCTTGGTCCCGGTCCAGATGAGGGATACGGCGATCCCGACCACGGCCAAGCCGACCAGCAGAAAGGACCAGAACTGTTTAGACATGGCGAAAATCAGTCTCCCAGAAGCCGCCCATAGTGCTGCAGGCTTCCTACATTATCGAAGATGGCCTTGATCGCCGCGGTGAGGGGAATCGCCAGCAGCAAACCGATGCCGCCCCACAGCATGCCCCAAAACATCAGCGCGATGGTAACCACCAGCGGATTCAGGTGCACGCGGGAGCCCACGAATTTGGGGTAAAGCAGATTCAGCGCCAGCAGGTGCAGCATGGCGACGCTGGCGCACAAGTACAGATATAGCGCCGGGGCATCGCCGCGCGGCAGCGCCGCCACCAGCGGCGGAGCCAGCGCCAGCGGCATGCCGATGTACGGCGCCAGGCTGAGGAATCCGCTCATGGGCGCGACCACGATCCAATACGGCAGCTTGACCAGGGCGAACAGCATCGCGCTGGCGATGGTGAGCAGCAGGCCCAGCAGGAAATTGCCGATGACATAAGCGCGCACCATCTCGGCGACGCCGTCGAGCGCCTTGTTCACCGTGTAACGCGTGTCCCCCTCCAGCATCGCCAGCAGCCGTCCGCGCAGATGGTCGCGCCAGCTCAGGATGAAGTAGACCAGAAAGGGGACGAAGGAAGCCATTAAAAGCACGTTGTAAAATGAGCGCAAATAGTCGTAAATGTAGTTGAAAACGGGGGTGGGCTCGGGACGCACCCGCACTTCCTGGATGGGCTGCGGTTGATCGGGCTGCTTCTTCTTGGTTGTGCTGGCCCCGCGCCCGCGCCCGCGCCCTTCTTGGACCGGCTCCGGGGGCGCAACCGGAAGCTGCGGCTCGACACCGTCCTGGAAACGCCGCGGAACCAGGGTGCGATACACGTTTTCCTGAAAATGCTCCACCCGCAGCGAGGCTCCATCCACCAGTTGGTTGATGCGATCGCTATACGCCGGCAGGTCGTCCATCATGGCGACGCCTTCGGTATATAAGCCTAGCCCCACGAAGTACAGCGCCACCAGCCACAGGCTGCACACCACGAAGCTGGCCAAGCCGCGCGGGAAGCGTAGTTTCATGAAAAATCCGACCATCGGCTCCAGCAGGAAGGCGATGATGGTGGCGATGACGATGGTGATGAAAAAGACGCGACCGTAGTACAACAGGGCCACCGCGGCAGCCGCCGCGAGAATCCCCACTCCCACCTGCAGCGATCGTTGCGAGGACGTACCGGAAGCGAGCACTTGCCTTCACTATAATTGGACAGGCGTGGATTTCCAAGCGAATTCGAGCAAGCCGCGAATCCTGGCTCTTGATTTGGGCAAACGCCGCATCGGGCTGGCGCTGAGCGACCCTTTGGGGATCACGGCGCAGGGGCTGCCGACACTGCAACGCACCACCATTCGGGAGGACATGGCGGCGCTGGAGCGGCTGATCGAGGAACGGGAGGTCGGGCTGCTGTTGATCGGCTACCCGCTGCACATGAGCGGACGGGAGGGCCGCCAGGCCGAGTACACGCGTGAATTCGCGGAGCGGCTGACGGCTCGCACCGGCGTTCCACTGCAATACTGGGATGAGCGCCTGACCACCGTCGAAGCCACTCGTGTGCTGAAGTCGAGCGGGATCAGCATCGCCAAGCGCGCCCGCGCGGTGGATCAATTGTCGGCGCAGATCCTGCTGGCCAGCTTTCTCGATCGGGAGCCACAGAGCTTTGATCCAAACCTGGGGGACTCCGAACCCGCATGAGGAAGCCGGGCGTACGGCGAGCCGCGATTCTGCTGATGCTGGCGTTCCTGCTGGTGGCGGGGCTCGGAGTGTCGCTGGTAACGCCCTATCGCGGCTTCCACGGAGTGACCTACGTGGGCTTCGACCGCGGCACGGACAGTATCGCCATGGCTCGGGCTCTGCAGGACTCGGGCGTGGTGCGCTACGCCTGGCAGTTCGTGCTGGCGCGGGTGCTTCATCCCGCCGAAAAACTGCAGGCCGGCGAGTACCGCTTCGACCGCCCGGCGAGCGTCCTGGACGTGTTCGGGCGCATCGCGCACGGGGACATCTATTTCGTCGAGGTCACCGTGCCGGAAGGCAGCAACATGTTCGACATCGCCCGCCTGGCCGAGGCTTCCGGAGTGATGACGGCTCAGGCTTTTATCGAGGCCGCGCAAGACCCGAAGTTGATCAACGACCTGATCCGCGACCTCGATCCCCAGGCGCCCACGCTCGAAGGCTACCTGTTCCCGTCCACTTATCGCGTGTCGCATTCGACCACCGCGGCGGAGTTCTGCAAGATGATGACCGCCCAATTCCGCAAGCAGTGGAAGAAAATCCCGGGCGTGCTTCCGGCCGAAGCCGTGGACGCCCATCAAGTGGTGACGCTGGCCTCGCTGGTGGAGAAGGAATCGGCGCTGGCGGCGGAGCGTCCTTTGATTGCCGGCGTCTTCACCAACCGGCTTAAGCTGAAAATGAGGCTGGAGTGCGATCCGACTGCGATCTACGCGGCTTTGCTCGATGAGCGCTACCGCGGGACCATCCATAAGTCCGATCTCAAGAGCCATAACCCCTACAACACCTATACGAGTCCGGGGCTGCCGCCGGGGCCGATCGCCAATCCTGGCGCCAGCGCCATCGAGGCCGCGCTCCACCCAGCCGAAACAAAATATCTCTACTTTGTCGCCAAGCCCTCCGGGGGAAGCCACCAGTTTTCCGCCACTCTGGCCGAGCATGACAAGGCCGTTCGCCAGTACAGGAATGCAACCCAAGCCCACAAAACCGCCGCGAAAGCCGGGAAAAAAGCGTGAGCTGGCCGCCTGGGCTGAGCGCGTCCGGCCCGAGCGCGCCCACCCCATCAGCATTGCCGAGCCGGAATGGGAGGAGCTTCGGCGCCTGCTCGCGCCGGTCTCGGAAAGCTACCTCCGGCGGCTGTTGCGCGAGTTTTCGGGAGACTCCGACATTCCCCTGGAGCCTTTGATTGAGGGCGTCCGGCAGGAATCGTTCGAGGCTCTGGAATCCAGCCTGCTGCGGCTGCTGAAGGAGTATGAAGACGAGCATGAAGACGGCGCCGCCGCCCGGCGGCTAAAGGTGCGCAAAGCCGTGATTGAAGCCAAGGATCACGCCAAGCTTGCCGTGCGGAAGCCGGAACTGCGCGTAGTCAAAGAAGAAATGATTCTATGGATGCTGACCTGGCTGGAGAACCCGGGCGTGTTTCCGGACTGGGTCCGGCTCCGAGTCCGCATAAGACCGCGAGCCAAAATGGAGGAACATGGAGCATGGCCGTCCGCCCAGTGAAACTGCTCGACCCCGAGGGGTTGCTCGAATACGCGGCGCGGGCGCTGACAACCCGTGGGCTGTCGCTGGGCGAGCTGCGGCAGCGGCTGGAGCGCCGGGCTTCCCGTAAGGAGGATGTGGCACAGGTGATCGCGCGGTTGAAAGACGCCGGGATTCTGAACGACCGGCGCCTGGCCGATTCCATCGCGGGCTGGCGGCGCGATAGCCAGGGCCTGGGCAAGACGCGCGTGCTGCGCGACCTGATGTCGCGGCGCATCGCTCCGGCAGTGGCGCGGCAGGCGGTGGATGCGGCTTACTCGGGCGTGGATGAGGTCGCGCTGATCGAGCAGTTCCTGGCTCGCAAGTATCGCGGCAAGAACCTGGGGGAGCTGCTGCGCGACCCCAAGCAACTGGCTTCTGCCTACCGCAAGCTACGCTTGGCCGGCTTCGGCACGGGGAACTCCATTCGCGTGCTCAAGCGCTATGCTGCCGAGGCGGAGCAATTGGAAGGGTCCGAAGACAACGAGCCTGAGGGGACGGACCCTCAATGAACTCCGTGGCCGTTGCGGCCGCCCGCTTGCAACAGTTTCAGCATGAGCTGCTGGGTTTTGACCATGTCGTCCATGCGATGCGTAAGCTTATCGACGGCATGGGTCAACGCTTCGATGCGGCGGTCCATCCGGACCATAAGTTTCATACCGACCTCTACCATTTGGCGCGTCCGCTCCAAGCGCTTGTCGAACTTGTCCATCCGCTCGTTCGTTCGCTTCTCGGCTGCGATGCTCCGCTTCTCGATGCGGTCCATGCGCTTCTCGGTAGCGGCCATCCGGCGATCCATTTCGGCGCCGTTTTTGACCGAAGCGTTCAGCAACGCCTCCATCCTTTGAAATCGGGCCTCAGTCTTCTGATCCAGATCCATCGTCCCGAGTATATCAGCCTTTAAAATTGCACCTTCGGGACCTGCTTGGCCTCGGCGTCAGCCTTGAAGTAGGCGTCGTTGCGCTGGAATCCGAACATGCTGGCGGCGATATTCTTGGGAAACACCGCGAGATCGGTGTCGTACTTCTGGATGGCGTTATTGTAGTCGCGCCGCGCGATGGAGATGCGGTTCTCCGTTCCTTCGAGCTGGGTTTGCAGATCCTGGAAGCTGGTGTTGGCCTTGATGTCGGGGTAGTTCTCCACCACCACCAGCAACCGCGAAAGCGCCGAGTCCAACTGCCCGTTGGCGGCGAATTTTTCCTGCGGCGTCTGCGCGCCGGCCATCTGCGCGCGAGCCTTGGTCACCGAATCGATCACGGACTGCTCATGCGCGGCCATGCCTTTAACCGTCGAAACCAGGTTCGGAATCAGGTCCGCGCGGCGCTGCATTTGATTGTCCACCTGCGCATAGGCGCTGTTGATGGCCTCGCGCTCCGTTACCAGGTCATTGCGGTCTCCCATGAGGCTGCCGCCCAGAATCAAGACGATCACCACGATGACCGCCAACACGATCATTGCGCCCTTCATAATTTGGCCTCCAGCCGGTCTACAAACTCTACCAATCTGCGAATGCATTCCAGGTAACGCGCGAACAATTCGCCGGGGTCGCCCGGATCGCAGGGCTTGTCTTCCCGGATGTCGAGCAACGTCTCGAACGGCGAGACGTCCATCTGCACCACCGAGCCCAACTGCTTCACCAGCGCGCGGCGGTCATGCTTGCCGTCCTGGCCGGCCGCGAGCATGGCATGACGGCCCAGCACGCAGAAGGTTCCCACCGATCCGACGCACAGCGTCAGAAGTTTCTGCGGATCGGAGAGAACCTGCGCCCCCTGCTGTCTCAGACGAAACAATTTGGCGCGAAGTTCATGCTCCACCTGCACCCGATGGTACTTCGGGTCGACGTGCACGTCCGCGATCAGGTCGATGCCATAGAGGAGCTTGCGGTGATCCTTCATATCGCGGAACTCGATGGGGAAGCTGTCGGCGGAGTTGTGCGCCTCTTCCTCACTCATCAGCACGGGCACGGGGTGGCCGTGCTGGCGCCACCAGGCAAAGACCGGCTCGGCTTCCGAGAGCTCCAGCGGAGTGATCTCCTTCAGAACGCATAGCACGTTCAGATCGGCCAGCTTGTCGTGATGCGCGCCGGACGCGGCGGAGCCGTACAGCACCACCGAGACCAGGCGTCCGGGAAAAGCCCGTTCGAGTTTTGCGACCAATTCTTTGAGTGGATCCACGTTTTTTATTTTTTAACGGCTGCCCTTACCAACCATCGGATGCTCCGCCGCCGCCGGAACTGCCGCCGCCGAAACCTCCGAAGCCGCCGCCTCCTCCTCCGCCTCCGCCAAATCCGCCGCCGCCCCAACCGCCACCGCCACGTCCGCCCATCATGTCGCCCAGAATCATGCCGGCGAGGAAACCTCCGCCGCCGCCGCCGTGGCGGCCCATCCAGCCCATGACCAGAATCACCAGGATGATGACGATGATCACGGGGAGAAATCCGCCGGAGCCCTGGTTTGACGCGCCTGGCGCCGCCTGGCCCTGCATGGGCTGGAGCGACACGCCCTTCTCCTGCGCGATCCGCGAGCCGAACTGCTGCACCGCGGCAATCAGCGCCCCGCCGTAGTTGCCCTGGCGCAGAATGGGCCGGATGCCGCGCAGCACTTGACCGGCGTAAATGTCGGGAATGGTCCCTTCCAGGCCGTAGCCGACCTCGGCGCGCTGCTTGTGATCCTTAATCGCCAGCAGCAGCAGAAGCCCCTCATCCTTGCCCTTTTTGCCGATGCCCCATTGCCGGTACAGGCGGTTGGCGACGTCCTCGATCGGCTCGTCTTCGAGCGAGTCCACCAGCACGATGGCGATTTGCACGCCGGTGGCCTGATCGAGGCTGGTGCAGTATTGTTCCAGCGTGTAGGCGCTGCTGGAATCCAGAGCGTGGGCGAAATCGTTGACGTAGCCGTGCGGCTGCAGCTTGGAGGTATCGAGCGCCCGGGCCGCCGGAATCAGACCAAGCAAAATCAGGCAGACCGCAAGCAGTCCCTGGAAATACCGCTTCCGGCCCAGAGGGCGCCCCTCGCGGCTCTGTAAAACAGGCTCTGAGCGCACAGCTTGCGTTGTGCGCGATTCAAAAACAGAGCCGCGACCGTAAGGAGCGGACGCACGTGAGCTCATGGAAGGCTAGCGAGTCAGGTCCTGACGCCTCACGCGGAACCCTTCCAGCCGCCCGAGCATCGCCACAGCCATTTGCTCCGGATGGAAGAACTCCTGCGCCAGCGCCTGCACTTCTTCGGCGGTCACCTGCTCAATCCGCTCCAGCGCCTCATCCAGCGAAATGAAGCGTTTGTAGTACAGCTCCTGACGCGCCAGATTTCCCATGCGGCTGGTAGTGGATTCCAGGCTGAGTACCCAGGAGCCCTTTATGTGATCCTTGGCGCGGCGCAGCTCCTCGGGAGTGACCAGATGGTCAGAGATCTCGTGCAGCTCATGCACGATGGATTCGATCACCTTGCCGGCTGACTTGAGCGAAGTTCCCGCATACACCATCATGCATCCGGCGTCGCGATACATCGCCAGCTCGGAATAGACCGTATAGGCCAAGCCTTGTTTTTCGCGGATGTTCTGGAACAGCCGCGAGCTCATCCCGCCGCCCAGAATGGCGTTGAGGACGTAGCAGATGAACCGCGATTCGTGCGGCACCGGAATGGAAGGCACACCCAGATATACGTGAACTTGCTCCAGCGAGTTCTTATTCCGGAAAATCAGCGGGGCGTGGGGTTGGGGCGCTTCCTTGGGCGGACGCATGCGCCGCGGAGTCAGGTCCGCAAACCGCTGCTCCGCCAGCCCAAGCATCGCTTTATGATTCAGATTGCCTGCGGCGGTGATGACGATATTGGCCGGCGTGTAGAACTGGTGATAATACTTCTCGACCGCTTCACGGTCGAAGGTGCGGATGGTCTGCTTGGTCCCCAGGATCGATCGCCCCAGCGCATGCCCCTTCCAGAAGTTGCTCGAGAAGATCTCATGGATCAGATATTCCGGGTTATCTGCCTCCATTTTGAGCTCTTCCAGAATCACGCCCTTCTCTTTCTCGATGTCATGTTTCTCAAAGAGGGGGTTGCGGACCAGGTCGGCCACGATTTCGAAGGCTTCCGGAAGGTGCTCATCCAGCACCTTCACGTTGTAGCTGACCAATTCCTTGGAAGTGAATGCATCCAGGCCACCTCCGATGGAATCGACGCTGCGCGCGATCTGCTCGGCGGTGCGGTTCTTGGTGCCCTTGAACACCATATGCTCCACGAAGTGCGAAAGGCCGGTTTCCTCGAGATCCTCCTCGCGGGAGCCGGTGCCGATGTAGACGCCGACCGAGACGCTGCGTACCTGCCGCATGCGCTCGGTAATGACTCGTACGCCGTTTGGCAGGACGGTCCGCTCAATTTCCCGGGGTTGGAGTTGACGCTTAGCGCGCATGTATCTTTATTCTATCGCGCCGACTACCTCAGTTGTCGGTCAAAGCCGCAAACTGGAAGTAGATAAAATTGCGGCCCATGCCGCCGTCCACATCGCCGTCGAGCAGATCGGCCAGATGGTCCGGCAACGGCGTCGCAATCAGCGACCGGATCGCCTCCGGGTTCCAAATTGGCCCGATGTCAATGGGATACCATCCCTCCACCAAGCCGTCGCGGAACGCCTCATTGCAATCGACCCCGTATTTAAGCAGTACATTGCGATAATCCAGTACGTCGTTGAGCGGCATACGGTAGCTGGAGTGGCTCCCGGGATGCCAGTCGTCGAAGGTCTTGACCAGGTCATCGAGCAGCGCTCGGCCCTTTTCCGTCGGATCGAGCAGCAGAACGGGCATCACTATGCGATCGTTGGCGGCTCCGTCGCAGTAGTGATCCACTAAGCGCCATTTCTCCGGCTCCCTCGGGCGCACCTCGTCCCAGAGCTCGAAACGCTGCCGCAAATACAGCAGGTGGCTCTTGACCCGCTCTTCCAACTCGCTTTCGACATTGGCGGGGCTGGGCCCGGCCCACACATTCGCGACCCGCTTGATAATTTCGGCAACCAGCGGATCGGCATGGGCGAGACCCTCTCCGGGAGGAATAAACACCTCCACGTCCAAAAGCATCCTGGGATCGCGCGGCGGTTCCCAAAAACTAGGGCAGATGTCGACGTGCTCCACGCCGTGCGCACGGAACTCCGCCTCCAGGGCGTCATTCGCGCGCAACAGGCGGTCCAGCCGCCAGTATTCGTTCCAGTCGCCCTTGCCCTTATTGCCCCAGACCCGGATCACGGCATTAAACTAACGGCGGATTAATAGCGTCGAAGGACGGCCAAAACCTTGCCTTGAATCGCCACCGAGTTCTGCGGCAGATAGATCGGCTGCATCTCCGAGTTGGCCGGTTGCAGCCGCACCCGCTCACCCGGCTCGCGATAGAAGCGCTTGAGCGTAGTCTCCATGCCGTCGACCAGCGCCACCACGATGTCGCCGTCGCGCGCCTCCGTAGCTTTTTCTACCAGCACGTAATCGCCGTTGCAGATGTGGTCCTCGATCATCGACTCCCCGCGCACCTGCAGCGCATACGTATCCGGATCGCCGACGAAATCCGAGAAACTCAGCGAGTCCTGTCCCGCGATCGCCTCCACGGGCGAGCCCGCGGCGATGCGCCCTAGCAGCGGCATCTCCAAGCTCACACTGGACGGAGCAATGGCCCGCCCCTGCCGGTGCTGCTTCTGCTCCTCGTAATACTTCGGCGCAATTTCGAGCGAACGGCTCTGGTTGAATCCGCGCTTGACGTAGTGCTTCGCTTCCAAAGCCATGATGTGCTTGTGAACAGTGGCGAGCGAAGCCAGGTTCAAACCTTCCGCAATCTCCTCGTAGCTGGGGCTGTAACCCTTCTTATCCAGGAAACCGGCGAGAAAGTCCAAAAACTCCTTCTGGCGTTTGGTAAGAGCCATGCCAATATTGTAGGCGAAGAAAAAGGAAATGTCTAGAAGAAAGTGAAGTGCCTCTTGACATCCGCCCTTATCATGGATGGAAAGGAAAAAAGGCGATCGAACGGAGAAAAGGTATGCTGAGTTCCTTCACAGGCGGCATGGCGCTGGTTGCTGTGCTCGCCGTGTGCAGTTCGGCCTGCTCCAGCAGCAGTGCCTCTCAAAGCTCCACCCCGGGCCAAACCTCGACCCCGGCGCCCGGCGAGCACGCTGGCTCCTCCACAAAGACTTCGGCGGCAAAGAATCTAGCAACGGCGGAGCCGGCGATCTCCCCCGACGGGCACACCTTCAAAATGAAAGTGGCGCAGGTCATGGACCAGCACGGCTTTGAACGCCCCATCGTGGCCGCGTCCATGCTCATTCCGGTCGACTGGCAATCGCACGGCGATACCACCTGGAACATCCGCGACCGGTGCAACACCGTCCAGATCACTCTCGAAGCCAGCGGTCCGGATGGCCGAGCCTATGAAGTCCTGCCCACCTACAACTGGGCGTGGGCCGACGATCCTGCCTTCCTGCGCCAAAGCTTCCTGCAGGCACAGCAGTTCGGCACCCACGCCTGCGATGTCCAGCCTCCGCTCAGCGCCTCGGATTACATCAAGCAGAATATCGGGAGGCTCCGGCCAGGCGTAAGCATCGCCGCGCTGGAACCCGTTCCAGACCTGTTGAGCAAGTTCCAGGATCAGGCTCACAAGAGCGAACAGATGGCCGCGCAATTTGGCCTGCGGCAGCAGATTCGCCCGGATCTGATCCGCGCGCGCCTCAAGTACAGCATTAACGGTCAGGCGGTAGAGGAATGGATTTACACCGTTGTGGTGGTCACGGCCACTCTGGGACCCGGCTACAATCCGCGAACCATGCAAATGACCCAGACCTACTCCTACGCCTGCACCGCTAACGTGGTCGCGGTGAGGGCGCCGCAAGGCAAGCTGGATGCCTCGGAGAAGTTCTTCACGCTGATGAGCTCCACCTATCATCTGGATCAGGAGTGGCAGAACCGCATCGCCGCCAACGCCCAGGCGATCCAGCAGATCGAGCTGAAGGGCGCGCGTGATCGCGCCAACATCATCGCCAAGAACGGCGAGGATATCCGGCAGATGCAGCAGCAGGGCTTCGAGAACCGCCAGCGCGCACAAGACCAATCCTTCAAAGAGTTCGACCAGGTGATTCGCGGCGTCGAATCCTACCGGAATCCGGGCACCGGAGAAACCGTGGAGCTCGACTCGAATTACGGCCACGCCTGGGTGAGCGGCAGCGGAGTTTATTTGTTAAGCGACCAGGCGGGTTTCAACCCCAACACGGTTTCCAGAGAATCCTGGACGCCACTGGAGCACGTTAAACCATGACAAAAGTTACGCGAATTGGAATGCTCCTCGCCGCCGTGGCGGTTCTCTCCGGTTGCAGCCACAAGAAGAGCGAAGCCGAGCAGCTCGGGGATCTTGATAAGGCGTATCAAGGCGGCGCCGTAACCAAACAGGAGTACGACGCCAAGAAGGCCGCGATTACCGGACAGCCGGCGGCCACGGCTGCCACGGCCGCTCCGGCAACGGCGGCGCCGGCCCCAGACGCCTCTGCCTCTTCGGCCTCGACGCCGGATGCGAGTTCGACCCAACCAGCCCAGGCCGAGCCGGAGCCGGCCCCGGCCAAGGGTTGCGAAGACGCCGAATCCCGGACTCGCAAGGACACCGGCCCGCAGACGCGTTTCTACGCGATGCCGGTGGATAAGGTGAAGAAAGCCGCGCTCGACGCCTTGGAGACGCTCGATTTCACGGTGCACTCGCAGGACGGCGACCAGATCGAGGCCAGCAAGAAGCGCCACATCGGCGTGGTGATCGGAGCCGGCGGGGAGCGCGTAACGCTCGACATCGAGGCCGTAAACCAGGACGGCCAGTCCGGCACCAAGGTGACCGGCTCGACCAAGAAGAGCAAGAGCGGAGTGATCGGCCAGAAGTCATGGACCGCCGCGGTGCTGGCCCAGATCGCGTGTAATTTGAAGTAGCGTCCGCGACACGGCGCTGCGGGAAGGCCGCAATGGAGCGGCGTGTCGGCTCCATTGTAACCAGTGGCCTGTCTCAGCCGGAACATTAGTACCGCTTCCTTCGGCCGCGCCTCGGAAGGCCTTCGCTACAGAGCCGCGCCCGAAGGAAGCGGTTGGGCGCATGCCAAAGGACTCGCTGATACAAGCCATTAGTGGCTCGGCGTGAAGCGCACCGCCACGCCGCCGCCCGGAGCAAGCTTCATCTTGAGCACTGTCGATGCGTTGACGCGGCGCTGTTCAATCGCGGTGTTCTTAGAATGCACATCCGCGTCTGCCGCGTCGGAATAAATCTCCGCGGTATACTCGCCGGAGCCTAAAAATTCCAGCGAAAGATTCAGCTCGCGCGCGTCCCCATTGGTGATCCCACCCAGGTACCAATCGTCGCCGTGCTTGCGCGCCAGGGTCACGAACTCGCCGACCTTCCCGTTCACCACGCGAGTCTCATCCCAACTGGCCGGCACGTCTTCGATGAACTGAAAATCCTTCTGCCCCCTATACGCCTCCGGATAATCGGCGACCATGGCGAGCGGGCTATCGAAGACCACGTACAGCGCCAACTGGTGCGCGCGCGTGCCCATCACCATCGGCTTCAGGTTGCGAGGCTCAAACTCCGCCGGCGTGACGTTATCGAATCCGCCCGGAGTGTAATCCATCGGCCCGGCCAGCATGCGCGTGAACGCCAGCATGACGTCGTGCTCCGGTGTGACGCGCGCGCTCCATTTCGAATATTCCAGACCCAGCACGGCTTCGCGCGTAACCACGTTCGGCCAAGTGCGGCTCAAACCGTCCGGCTTATACGCGCCATGGAAATCCAGCATTAAATGGTGCGCGGCCGCGGCCTTGGCCATCTGGTGATAGAAGCCGACCATCCATTGGTCGTCGCGATTCATGTAATCGATCTTCACTCCGGCGATGCCCCACTTCTCAAACAGCGCGAACGCCTGCTCCATTTGAAGCTGCACGGAGGTCCAGTTGGCCCACAGCCACACGCCCACGTTCTTGGATTTCGCGTAGCGCAGGATCTCCGGCATGTCGACCGCGGGAATCGGCTTGGTGAGATCCGCCGGCAGGTTATCTTCGCCCGGAGTGGCCCATCCAGCGTCAATCAGCATGTACTCCAGCTTGGATTGCGCGGCGAAATCGATGTAATGCTTGATGGTAGCCGTGTTCATTCCGGGCTGGAAATCGACGCCGTCGTCTTGCGTACCGGACCACCAGTTCCATGCCGCTTTGCCGGGTTTGATCCAGGACGTGTCGGCGATGGCCGAAGGAGGGTTGAGGCTGGCGACGATATTCGATTCGATCAGCTTGCCCGGATCGGAGCCGATCAGCAACACGCGCCACGGGCACACCGAAGGGGCCTTTTCGACCACGGCGATGGTATTGTCATCGACGCGCGGAGTCAGGGTCGAGATCATGGTGTGATTTTCTTCGTGCTTCAAATACATCCCCGCGTAGTTGTCGATATTGGCCTCAGTCACGGCAACCCAGCCCAAGCCCGGCTGTTCCACCAGGAACGGCAACGCCACCAGCGAATCCGGCTGGATCGCGCTCAGCGGCAGCTTGGAGTAATTCTCTTCGTAATTTGTCTCATAATCTCTGACAATTAGCGGATAACTCTCGGCGTCCTTGGCGAATTGGAACTCGGTGAACTCGTCGATGATCTGCGCGTCTTGCATCTGGTTGGACCAGGGAATGAGGTAGCGGAACGCCACGCCATCGTCGTAGACGCGCGCCTCGACATTGATGCGCCGCCCCAGCGATCCGTTCTGGATGTATTCGGCCGTGACGGCGTTGTAATGGTCGCGAATGCGCTTGGTCTTGCCTGCGGGCACCGTATACGTCTCATCGACACTCGACTTTTTTGACGCCGAAAGCCCCACGTTCACGCCCAGGATGGGCTGGTCCCGAATGTTGAGCCCCATGAAGGATGTCGCGATCAGCGGCTTGCCGCGGAAGGAGACCTGGTAGGCCAGCCGGACGAGGGGCTCACTGGGATCGGGCTGCCGGGTAAGGAACAGGTCGAACTCGATCTGCCCGTTGGGTGAAGTGACAGTGACCAGGTCCTGCGCGTGCGCCAGTCCGGCGGCGCTGAGGGCCGAAAACAGAAAGGTGGCGATGGGACGCTTCACGCTTCTTTTAGTTTCGCACGGCTCTTTTAGTTTCCAACCGGCACCGCGGCAACCACGTCCATGGACATGCTGGCATCGGGGGAAGGCAGTCCTTCGAATATGGCGGTGCTGGCCAGAGCGGAGTTGCGGAAGAACTCCATGCTCAATGCAGGCAGTTTTTGTTCCACCGCCCGGCTTACCGGATAGAAACCGGCGAAAACAATGTCCCGATAAGTGACGCCAAGGGGCTCCAGCGATTTTTGCAGGCGCTCGAAGGCGAGGTGCAGATCGGCATCCCTTTCACCGAACGCCATTTGGGCGCCGCTGAAGACCAGTTTCGCCGCGGTCATGCGCTTGCCGCGCGCCACGCCCTCGCAGGCAGCCGAGCTGCCGGAAGCGGCGCGGAGCCGCGGAATCATATCCAACGCGCCCATGGGGAACACGCGAGCGGCGGCAGCTCGCGCGGCTGCGGCATCCCCGCCCGAGCCCAAAAAACACGTCACGCGCAGCATATCCGCGCCGCTCAGGCCGGCCGCGGTCGCGGCAGCGGCTAGTCTGTCGACCGCGCCCGCCGGATCGGCCGCAAGCGCAGCCGGAAAGAACCCGGCCGGAAAGAACACCACGCCTCCCGGATTCAGCGGGCGCTTGCCTGTGTCCTCGGAAACGCTTTCCAGCACGATCTGTGCGCCGTCTTTGGGCAATTCCCCGACTTGAACGGTGGTGAGCGCGGGCAACGGTTGTTTCTTTTCGGTGAAGGCATCGGTCACGATCTGCCGGACCCGGCGGCCATCCGCAGTGCCCCCGACGAACGCCCGCAACTTCACGATCCGCCCGCCATGATTGGCCTGCGCCAGGGCCTTGAGCGCATCGCGAGTCTGCTGCAGCAGCAATCCCTTGCTCGACAGCGGCGACACCTGAAAGCTGAGTCGCGCGGTTTCCGCCGCGACCGCTGCAGGAAGATCCACCTCCACCGGAGGCGCCTCCGCGGTGGGCGGATCCAGCGCAAGCTTCCCGTTGTTGGCCGTATTCTTGTTCCGCGAGTTCCCTTGCCCGGAAGCCGGCGCCGCAGCCGCAAGCGCTACGATGAATCCCCACACCAGAGCCGATACGCCCAAAGCCAGCGTAGGGAGCCGGAACCACGCAGTAGTAAGGCGACGATAAGGCGTAAAAAAATTTTACCATCCAAAGAACGCATGTTATACTCCACAGTGCATGCATCGTAACTTCTGCATGCTGGTGGTCCTCCCCGTCCTTTCCGCCGGCAGTCTTTTCTCACAACCCGTCTGTACCACCAGCACCACTCCGCCCGTGGTCCGCGCCGAAGGTCTCAGCGAACGAATCGGCGACATCCTGCTGACCTGCACCGGAGCGCCGGGCGACATGGTCAGCGCCAACGTCGCCGTCACCTTGAATACGCAGATCACCAATCGTCTTTCGAGCACCACGGTTGATGGCGTCACCGGGACCATCTTCACGGTGGATAGCGGCGCCGGTCCGCAGCCCGTTTTGACCGTTCCGTTACTCGCCAACCCCAGGGAAATCGCCTACTACGGCGTGCCCATCGCCTTTTCTGCGACCGGCCAGGTGAACATGACGATCTCCGGCATTCGCGCCAACGCCAACGCGATTCCTTCTACAGTGCCGATCCTGGCCTCCATCAGCATCAATAACGCGGACCTCGCGTTGACCGCGGCAACGGTGAACACGGGAAGCCTGGCTCGCGGCCTGTTCGCCAGCTACACCGGATCGATCATCTGCGCGCAGTCCGGGTCGCCTTATCCTTCGAATCCCGCCTTCACCACTCTGCTCTCCAGCGGCACTTCCTACGAAACGGTCCGCGTGACAGAGGGATTCGCGGACGCCTTCCAGCCGCTATCCGGCTTCGAAAATCTCAACGCGGATTCGGGCGAGCGCATTCTGGTTCAATACTCCGGCCTTCCCACGGATTCGCTGATTTTTGTTCCCGACGTGGTGGCCGGCACGGACACGCTGCAACCAACTTCGGACGGCGACTTCGGCTTGCCGGTTTCAGGCGGAACCTACGCACCCTCGGCCAACGGCTCGCTGCTGCTCGCGCGCGTCAATGGCGCGCCCTCCAACGGAGCGGGCGGAACCCCGGTGTTTCAGCCCGGCTCCATCGGCTCCGGCTCAGTCAGCTTTGATACCGTGACGCAGATTCCTGTGGCCTCCGATGGAACCGCGTACGTGATTTACGAGGTGATGGACGCCAACCCCTCCGCAGTGGAATCGGCCACGATTCCGACATTCATGGGCCTCCCCCCCAACCCGAACCAGCAGACCTCGATCAGCTCCGAAGAGGTTTTTTTCGCGCCATCCTCCAACGCCGGGACGGCCACCGCATCCGATCCGCTCCCGCGCTTTTATCCCGAGCTGGCGCTGCCGGATTGCATCATCGCCGGCGGCTGCAGCCCGATTCCTCCGCAGCTTTCGCTAGGCGCTTCCTCGCTCCAGTTCTCGATTCAGTCCGGAGTCGTCGAGCAGTCGGCCAACCTCACCATCAGTAACGCTGGAGGAGGCTCCATGGTGTGGCAAGCCCTGGCCAATTACACCAGCGGATCGGGTTGGCTCAGCATCAGCCAGAGCATCGGGTTCAACAACTCGACCATCCAGGTGATCGCGATTCCGCATAATCTCGGCCCTGGCACTTATACGGCGAGCCTGCTGGTAGATGCCGGACCGGTGGCCGGAAGCATCTCGATTCCCGTGACGCTCAACGTCATCGGTCCTCCGGCTCCCACGATCAACTCGGTCTTGAATGCCGCGAGCTTTCTGCCGCAGCCGGTGGTTCCGGGATCGCTGGAGACACTGATGGGCACCAACTTTTCCGGCTCCGTTGTTTCAGCGGCCTTCAACGGTCTGCCGGCCATCATCATCTTTAGCAACGCGACGCAGATCAATCTGCTGGTGCCGCCGTCGCTCTCCGGTCAGCTTGCGGCGAATTTGATCGTGACCGTGGACGGCTCACCAAGCGCCCCGGTGACCGTGAGCGTCGCGCCGTTTGAACCCGCCATTTTCAATGGCGGAATCGTGAACCAGGATGGCACGGTCAACAACGTCACCAACCCCGCCGCATCCGGTTCGGTGATCGCCATGTGGGGCACGGGGCTTTCCGGCAACGGAACCATTACCGCAAATATCGGCGGGCAGAATATCTCCACTCCCTACTACGCGGGTCCAGCGCCCGGCCTTCCCGGCGTGCAACAGGTCAACCTGGTGATTCCATCCGGCCTTCCAACGGGAACCACGCAGGTTTACGTTTGCGGAGCGGTTCCGGGAGGAGCACCCGCGTGCAGCGCCCCCGCGCCGTTGTCGATAAAGTAACGTGGAATCAGTCTAAGGTCGGCTGCTCCGCGGAGTCGACCACCATAACCTGCACCGGACCGTGCCCGGCTTCCAGCTTCAGCCCCAACTGCTTCTCCAGAGCTTCCCGCAGGTTCGGTCCAAGAGTATCCACAGGCTCGCCATCGACGACGTCGCCGTCGCGGGTTCCGTCCGGGAGGTCCCGCGTAAACGTGAGGACGAAGTTGTAGCAACCCTCGAAGCCGGTTTGGTTGACAACCGGGCGATCCAGAATCAACGACATTTTCCACGCCAGAACGTCCATTGAAGCGCAGTGAGCCGTCCAGCGGGAATGCACCAAACGATCGGTATACTGATCGAGGAACACATCGCCCCCGGTCGCCTGGGGATGCTCTTTTAGATGCACCGGTCCGTTGTCGCCGGCCGCCTTTGTAGCCATGCTGAGCGTATACGCCCGCATCTCTTTTTTCTCGTAATGAAACTGGAGATGGAAGCGCTCGGCGAGCAGATTCTGCAGCATGATGTGCAGCGATTCAAGGCTGGAAGATCGCTCGGTTTCCGCATTCAGGTCGAAGCGCTCGCGATCCATCCACGCAGGCCCTCCCTCAATCTGTTCCGGCTTCACTTGATACGCCACCCACAGGTAGGCCCGCAGCGACAGGCCTGAGCCGATGTATCGTTTCCCGCCGGGCTCGGGATGTACCCACCCGTCTCCGATACTGGGCGCATCCGGATCGGTCGGGCGGATGACGGCGGCATCGAACTTTGCATCGCCCGTCGGTGCGAAAGCCTGCCCCAGAACCACCCGCGCCGCAAGCAGCAGGATCGCGCTACTCCTCACTCGGACGTTCCGCATGATCGATCACCATTATCTCTACCGGCGCGCGCTTGGCTTCGATCTTCAATCCCAGCTCGCTCTGCAGTGCTCGGTATACGTCCGGACCCGAGGCGTCCACCGTAGCCCCGTTCGGCACCTGCCCATCCTGAATCCCCGGCGGCAGGTCCTGCGTGAAGCTGAACTCAAAGTCGTAGCACCCATCCAATCCCGTCTGATTCAGGATCGGCCGGTCGAACCACCCGGCAAGCCGCCAGGTGAAAAAATCGATCGACGCGCAGTGGAGTTTCCACTTCTGATGGAACGCTGGCGCCGGCTCCATGTCAACAATAAAGTCCGCACCAGGCGTACGCTCCCGAGCCGTCAGATTCTTCGGCCCGCCCTTGTCCAGCGTCAGCACATACGCCTGCATTTCCTTCTTCTCGAAGTGAAACTGCAGTTTGAATTTCTCGGATAAGAAATTCTGCAACATGATGTGCAGGTCCTCGATCCTGGCCGGCTTGTCCGTCTCGGCATTCAAATCGTAGTGCTCCTTATCCACCCACGCCGGCCCACCCATGATCTGTTCCGGCTTGACCTGGTACGCGACATACAAATAGCTGCGAAGGTCAAGAGCCGTGCCAACGTAACGTCTCGCGCCCGGCGCTGGCCGAACCCCTCCGCCAGGCTCCTCTGGCGGACTCGGCTTGATCGTCCCCACCTCGAACTTGAGATCCCCTCGCGGCGCAAAAGCCTGCCCGAGGGCGATTCCCATCGCAAACAGAGCAATCGCGACGCTAATCTTCACTTGGCCGCTCCGCATGATCGATCACCATCGTCTCCACAGGAGCCTTCTTCGCTTCCAGCTTCAGGCCCAACTGATTTTGGAGCGCCTGATAAATCGTAGGCCCGGAAGTATCGATTGGAGCTCCGTTCACCGTCTGACCTTCCTTCATGCCCGGAGGCAGGCTCCAGGTGAACTTGAACTTGAAATCGAAACATCCCCCGGCGCCGGTTTGGTTGAGCACCGGGCGATCCAGGCTGAGCCCCAGGACAAAGGCAAAGTAATCCATAGTCGCGCAGTGAGCGGCCCAGACCGCATGCAGGAATTGCTCCTGATCTTTCTCGAAATTGAGATCGCCTCCTCCAGGATTCGCGTGCGGGTTCAAGTTCTTCGTCCCGCCCTTGTCCACCGTGAGGGTGTAAGCCTGCATCTCCTTCTTCTCGCGATGAATTTGCAGCTTGAAGCGATCGGTGAGCAGGTTCTGCAACATCATGTGCAACTCTTCCACGCTCGAAGGTTTTGCGGCCTCCGCATTGAGGTCGTAGAAATCCGTGTCCAACCAGCCAGGCCCACCCGTAATTTGTTCGGCTTTCATCTGGTAAGCCACAGCCAGGTAGTTCCTCAGCGCCCAGTTCGAGCCGACGTATCTCTTCCCACCGGGGGCCGGATGCACTCCGCCCTCTTCCGCGCCCCGCTTGCTGGCCTTGAGCGAAGCTACTTCGAACGTCGCCGAGCCAGTCGGAGCGAAAGCTTGCCCCGCCGCTACCGCGGTCACCAACAGCGCCATCCCGACGCTAGTCCCAATGGAGCGGCGTCTCCGCTCCATGTCAGTCTTGGTCAGGCCGCTCTGCATAATCGATCACCATCGTATCCACCATGGCCCGCTTGATCTCCAGCTTCAGTCCGAGCTGTTCTTCGAGCGCATCGAAAATCCTGGGCCCCGACGTATCTACCAGCGTTCCATTTATCATCCGCATTTCCTTGCCGGGCTCCGGAGGCGCCCCTCGTACAAACGTCATCCCGAAATCCCAACAACCGTCCAGCCCCGTGTCGTTAACCACGGATAGCTCCACATTCTGACCGAGCCAAAAAACCAGCAAGTCCATCGACGCACAGTGCGCCGTCCATTTGACGTGGATGGATTGCTCCAGGGTCTGCTCCAGCAAAAAATCGGCTCCCCGCGCGTCCGGATGCAGTTTTAATTTGTTCGCCGCATCCTTCTTGGCCGTCAGGACGTAAGCCTGCGCTTGTCTCTTGTCCATGTGGTATCGAAGCTTCATTCTCTCGCCGAGAAGATTCCCAAGCATCGCGTGAAGTTCGTTCAAAGTCGACGGCTTCGCCGCTTCCGCGTTCAAGTCGTATCGCTCCGTATCCAGCCAGCCGGGCCCTCCAGCGATCTGGTCCGGCTTGAGCTGATACGCTGCCGACAAATACACCCGCAGGGGTTCGCGTGATCCGATATACCGTGTTCCACCGGAGGTCGGATGCGCTCCCGGGTATTCGTTTGAATCGGGCGCGCTGGGCTTGAGTGACGCGACCTCAAACTTAAGATCGCCCGTGGGCGCGAGCGCCTGCCCCGTCGCGAGCCCTGCGATCAGCAGGAACGGCGCGGAGCGCCTCAATCCCATCCCGACCCCGCCGTCGCCGGCATCACTCGCATGAATGCCTCCACTGCGTGGATCTGACCGCCATAGACCTTGAACGCCTCCCACACGATCAGCGCATTCCCCGCCCCATACGACCCGGTGTCGCCGAAATTCATCCGCAGGAGCACGATTCCCAGTTCCTCATCCACCGCAACCACCCGAGTCGTAATCGCCGGATGTTTCATGATGGTCTGGGTCTTGAGGTTCTCGCAGCCGGCACGAGAGCAACCGAGCCCCGCCGTTATAGTTCCGTTCTCGATCCGGTACGCGTCCGCCGCGAAGGGCGCATTGACTTCGACGAAGCTCCCCACTTTTAGTCCCGCCGGATAGAACAAGGCGATCTTGATGGCGTCTTCGCGCTTCGAGAGCTGGGCTTTCTCGGGCACCATATTCATCGCTTTGCCTGCGGTCTGCAGCGCGTCGATATTGAAGATCGCGCCCTCCGCCCGGCTGCGCGTCACCTGCGTCTCAATCTCCGTGATCTTCTTATCGGCGACCTTCATCCGCAGCATCAGCATCACCGGCATGCCGTTCTCTTCCACCACCACCTGCGTGGCGGCGACTCCTTGCCGCACATCGAGAATATCCTGGCGATAGCGCCGTAGTCCCGATGCGTTCATCCATAGCCCCTGGCCGAGCTTCATCTCCTTGGTGTCTTCGGTGAACCTCATATTCGGCGCTACCGGCACCGCGCCCGGAGTGTGCGCCACCATCGCCAGCAGATACTGCGTGAGCAAGCCCCGCAAGCAATCCCGATCGCAACCGGCATCCGCCGCATGAGCCATCGGCATCGCGGCCGCGATCATTACACACACGCTCGAAAGTTTCATAATCTGCTCCATAATCCGCTCCCTCTGCTCGCGGCGCCGCTCCGCTTGCCCGCGCAGCAACGCCGGAGCAGGGGCCGCGGAAACTGCCATGAACCGGCGCCTGTTTAGGGACGCGAGCGTCTTCATAGACGCTACGATACTCCAAATTGTGCTCGTATATAATGCTGACCATGTCTTCTACGCTCACCCGACGCCGCATCTTGCAATCGGCCGGAGCCGCCTCTGTGGCCTCGCTCCTGCCGCGAGCCGTGTTCAGCCAGGGCGCCGCGACCCACAAGGCCGTGATTCACGCCGACCAGGAGATCGGAACCATTCGCGCCGAGCTCCATTCGCACTTCGCGGAGCATCTCGGCTCCTGCATCTACGGCGGCATCTGGGTGGGCAAGAATTCGCCGATCCCCAACATTACCGGCTACCGCCGCGCCACCGTCGATTATTTGAAGGAGCTCGGCGTCCCCGTGCTGCGCTGGCCCGGCGGCTGCTTCGCCGACGATTATAACTGGCGCGATGGCGTCGGCCCCGCCGACAAGCGCCCCAAGACCGTCAACACCAATTGGGGTGGCTACACCGAAGACAACAGTTTCGGCACCAACGAATTCATGGGTTTCTGCAAGCTCATCGGGGCGCAGCCCTACCTCGCGGTCAACGTCGGCTCTGGCTGGCCCGAAGAAATGCGCAACTGGATGGAGTACTGCAACTATCCTTCCGGAAGCACGCTCTCCGAGCTGCGCGCCGCCGGCGGATCGCCCGAGCCGTTCAACGTCCGCTACTGGGGCATCGGAAACGAACTATGGGGTTGCGGAGGCAACTTCAAGGCCGAACAGGCGGCAGCCGAGTTCCGCCACTTCGCGACATTTGCACGCGCCTTCGGCTCCGTTCGTCCCTTTCTGGTCGGCTGCGGTCCCAACCAAAATAACCTCGCCTGGACTCGCGGTTTCATGGATACCCTGGTGGGCAATCGCCAGCCCGACGGATATTCCGTGCATCATTATTCCGACTCGCAGGCTGCTCCGCTGGCCTTCACGCCGGAGGCCATGTACGCGCAGTTGAACACCTTCCAGCGCGTGGAACAAACCATCGTCCAGCAGCGCAATCTACTCGACAGCTACGATCCCAATCGCCGCATCGGCTTGTTCCTGGATGAATGGGGCGTGTGGGATCACGGCGTCTCGCAGGAAGAGGAGCGCCGCAACGGCCGTCTGTGGCAGCAGCAAAGCATGCGCAGCGCCGTCGCCGCCGGGCTCGGATTGAACGTCTTCAACCGCTACGCCGACAAACTCTACATGTGCAACATCGCGCAGATGGTCAACGTGCTGCAATGCATGCTGATTACTGACGGACCCCAGGGCTCCAATTGCGTGCGCACCACCAGCTACTACGCGTTCATGCTGTTCAAGCCGCATCGCCTGAAGACTTCCGTGCACGTGGAAACCGACGCAGCCGCAGCGCCGCCTCTGGCCCCGCCGGGCGGCCGAGGCAAGCAAGCGCCCGAGGCCCCGCCTAACCTGTCGATGACCGCTTCGCGGATGGGCAATGACCTGGTAGTCACGCTGGTGAATCCTCGCCACGACGTCGACATGCAAGTGGATTGCGCGCTGCGTGGCGTCACCGCGCGCCAGGGCTCGGCGCAGATTCTGCACGATTCCGACATCAACGCTTACAACAGTTTTGAAATGCCCAACCGTGTTACCATCAAGCCTCACCCGGTCACGGTGGAGGCCGGCCGCATTGCTCTTGCTCTCCCGGCGATGTCCATTGTCACCGTGAGCGCACAAACAACTTAGCTCGATTCTCGGAGATTTGAACTTATGTGGAGTGACTTCAAGAAATTCGTTGCCCGCGGAAACGTCCTCGACCTCGCTGTTGCGGTCATCATCGGCGGGGCCTTCGGCGCCATCGTCACCTCTCTCGTTAACGATGTGGTCATGCCGCCCATCGGCCTGATCCTGGGCAAGGTTGATTTCAAGGAATTGTTCTTCCCGCTGGACGGCAAAACCTACGCGACCCTGGCCGCAGCCAAAACCGCCGCCGCCCCCGTTATCGCCTACGGGACGTTTCTCAACACGGTGATCAACTTTCTGATCATCGCCTTTGTGGTGTTCATCATGGTGCGCGCCGTGGCCAAGATGCACCGCCAGCCGGAGCCTGCTCCCGCCGCAGCGCCCACCACCAAGGAATGCGCCTACTGCTGCACCTCCATCCCGATCGCGGCCAAGCGTTGCCCCAACTGCACCTCGCAACTCTCCTAGACTTTTAACATCCCAGGCGCTTACCAGAAGTAAATATTCAGCGCGAAGAACACGATCGTAATCACGATCGCCCAGAACATCGGCCGTTTGACCAACGGCACCGCGTCCCCACGGGGGATTTCCGTGCAGCCGTAGACCAGTCCCACCAGTTCCGATTCCGCTTTCGGCACGGTCACCAGGCTCACCACTACGGTCACGGTGACGCAGATCAGCCACGACCACAGGCCGCGATACATGTTCTCCGCCATGTCCTTGGCATGCGGCGACAGCGCGACCACCGCCAGCTTCGACGGGTCCGCCTTCACCCACGCCCACATCCCGATCGAAGAAACGGTCCCGGCCAGCAATCCCCAGAACCCTCCCGCCGGAGTCGCCCGTTTCCACAACATTCCGAGGATCACGGTGCCGAACAGCGGCGCGATGAAGAAGCTGAAAAGCGCCTGGACGTAATCCATGATGCTCTGGAACTGCATCACCAGGTACGCCGTGCCGATGCTCACCAGCACCCCGACCACCGTGCACCAGCGTCCCATCGCGACGTAGTGCGCGTCCGGGGCGTCTCTGACGCATGAACGCGCGGTAGATGTCGTAGGTCCACACCGTGGTGAAGGCGCTGACGTTGCCCGCCATCCCGCTCATGAACCCGGCAATCAGCGCCGTGATCCCGAGCCCCAGCAGCCCCGGCCCGCAGTACCGCGCCAGCATCAGCGGCAAGACTTCGTTGTAGCTGTGCCCGCCGGTGGCAATCGCCTGAGCCTCGCCCGTCAGCTTGAACGGCAGCACGCCCAGCGCCAGCAGCCCGGGCAGAATCACGATGAACGGTACCATCATCTTGAAGCCGGCTCCGATAATCGGCGCCATTTCCGCCGACCGCAAATCCTTCGCGGATAGAATCGCGCTGCACCACCAGGAAATCCGTGGTCCAGTAACCGAACGACATCACGAACCCCAGCCCCAGCACGATCCCGGTCCAGTGAATGCCCATCGGATTGTCCTGAAACGACCCCAGCGTGCTCCACAGGTGCGTGTAATCCTGCGTCCGCCATTTGCTGGGCGATGCGAGCCTTCAGCGGTCCCCATCCGCCGGTTTCGATCAGCCCCAGAATCGGAATCACCAGCGCACCCAGCCAGATCAGCATGAACTGCAGCACCTCGTTGAAGATCGCCGAACGCAACCCTCCTAATGCCACATACACGGCCACCGTAATCGACGACACCCAGATGCTGAAGTTGATGTCCCAGCCCAGCACCACCTTCATCACCAGCGCCATCGAGTACATGTTGATGCCGCTCATCAGGACGCGTCATCAGCCCAAAGGAAATAGCAGAGAGGCCGCGGCTAGCTTCGCCGAAGCGCAATTGCAAATAGCCGGGGACCGAGTGGGTTTTCGAGATGTAGTAAAACGGCATCATCACGATGCCCAGAAACAGCATCGCCGGAATGGCGCCGATCCAATACCAGTGCGTCGCCAGAATGCCGTATTGATAGGATGCCGCCGCCCACCCCATCAGTTCCAGCGCGCCCAGGTTGGCGGAAACGAAGCTCAGCCCCGCGATCCACGCCGTCATCTCGCGCCCGGCCAGAAAGAACCCCTCGCCGGTCTCGGCCTGCCCCTTGAGATAAAACCCGAGCCCCAGGCAAGCGACGAAGTAGATCGCGATGATGGCGATATCGACCCCGCTCAGGATCAGAAGCGTGTGCGCAGCGGAAGACATTCGGTATCGGAGTCTATCACCCGCGTTCCCCCCGGCACAAGACGAACCGTTGGAGGCCAAGGAAACCTGCTCAGTTCGGAGCCCATTGCCAGCGGGGACCTCGAATCGCGAGGAGCTAACGCAGCCGTTACTGCCGCCGCGCCGCAGCGCGACTTGTCACTTCACGTCTTTGGGGTGGATAACCTCAATCCCAGAAAAGCGGCTGAAATCGCTGACGTTGAACGTCACGATCCGCTGAATGTCGGACGTTCCCATGACCGCCACAAGGCGAGCGTCGTGAACCTTAATTCCCATGATGGCATGATCGACGATCAGTTTCCGCCAGAGGCGAAACGCCGGGATGGAATCCGGCAGCATGCCGAAGAAGCGTTCAAGCTGCGTGGTAAAGCGATCCGCGCCCTCAATGCTGAGACCAAGGCCGTTCACATCGACAGGCCGCGTGCAGACGTTCCAGAATTCGGCAACGTTTTGCGTCGCCAGAAAGAGCTCATGCCCATCCCGATACATGGAGACCATGGCCCGCCTGGCTATGCGGCAGGCCGGGTGACTTCTTTGTACGCTGCGTATGAGAACATTCGTATCGACAAGAACCCGCATCTACCAGCGGTCCGGGTACATGCTGGCTCGGCTGATGGCTTCGTCAGAGAGCGGCGGCGTGTCGGGAAAGCTCTCAGCCCACTCAAGGAAGGCTTTGGCTCGTTCCTCGCCTGTCGAGCCAGCTTTCGCCAGGAGGCCCGCGGCCTCCCTTGCTGCGATCTCCTGAAGGTAGTCGCTCAAGGAAACCCCGCGCGCCTTCGCCAGGGCCGTGAGGCCCTTTTCTACGTCAGGATCTAAATTCAGCGTTACGGACATGGTGGCGTTTCCTTCTCTTTCCAAAGTATAGGATATGAGGCCTTCTGTCACGACTTTCAAGTTCACCCTCTTTGTCTCTCCTGCAAGGGACGGGCGCATCCCGCAGCCCGAGTCTTACCGCGTAGTCACGGCACGCGCCAGGCTCGAGGCAAAGAGTGACGCGCTGTCATCAGGCCCGACAACGACAACGAGCTTGTTGTCTGAGGCGCCCAGCCCTCCGAGTCCAATGTAATCGGTCATTCCCTCCATACTCGCAATGTCCTCGTGCCAGGCAGTCATTGGGCTCCCGTCACCCACCTTGACCTGCCTCCCAATGGCGACACTCCAGTTATCGATGTGGTCGTGGAGAAATTCCGATCTTCCGCCCATTGTCTCAACCCAGTCCGTTCGCAGCCGCACAAGCCTCACCGCAATATCATCCGCCAGCCCAGTTTTAAGCCGACCCGGCTCAAGGATCGCAACGAACGCGTCACACTCCTCGTCCAGCCAAGGAAGCTCCCGGCTGCCGGGGATCTCGCAACCCGACACAAAATACGTCGTCGAACCGACAGCTATGCGACGGCCTTCCATCTCGTCAAGGCTCGTGCCGCTTCACCGCGATGCCGATCCGGCGTGAACCGTAAGAGGCACCAGCTCGATCAGGTCCGCGTCGGGAGCGATCGCATCCCCGGCAGGAACGGGCAGCGGGCTACCTTCTTCGAGGAGCAACTGCGCCAAATCCTCCAGAGCGCTCGCGATCATCACCCGAGCGTCCGCCAAATCGAAACCCTGCGTCACCGCGCCCGGAAAATCGAGCGCCTCGGCAACTACCATTTCGCCGGCTGACTTTGGCAGGTAGAACGCCACGTGATATCGCAGCATAGTACGATCTTATCGCGCTAGCGAAAGAATTCGCGGGCGGCGTCCACAGTAGCGCGGATGTCCTCCGCGGAATGTGCCGCGGAAACGAAGCCGGCTTCGAACTGCGAGGGCGCGATGTAGACGCCGCGTTCCAGCAGGTGGTGGAAGAACTTGGCGAAGCGGGCGGTGTCGCATTTCTTCGCAGACTCCCAATCGTGAACCGGATGCTCGGTGAAGAAAAATGTAAACATGGAGCCGACGCGATTGATAGTCACGCCCGGCGGCGTCCACGAACATAACTTCGCGGCTCGCGCTTCAAGCTGCGCGTAGATCTCCGGATGCGCCTGCAGATGCCGCAGCATCGCCAGGCCCGCGGCGACGGCCAGGGGATTTCCCGAAAGCGTTCCCGCCTGATACACCGGTCCCAGCGGGGCCACCTTGCGCATGACCTCCGCGCGTCCGCCGTAGGCGCCGATCGGTAGGCCTCCTCCGATGATCTTGCCGAGCGTGGTCAAGTCCGGCTTGATCCCGTAGAGTTCCTGGGCGCCGCCCAGTGCCACGCGGAATCCGGTCATGACTTCGTCGAAGATCAACAGGGCTTCGTAGCGCTCGGTCAGCGCGCGCAGAGTCTGCAGAAATTCCGGCTTCGGCGGAACGCAACCCATGTTGCCCACCACCGGCTCGACAATCACAGCCGCGATCTCCGGGCCGCGCGATTGGAACGCGGCTTCGATGGCCGCGATCGAATTGAACGGCAGCGACATGGTGGTTTCGGCGAAGCCGTCGGGGACGCCGGCGCTGTCGGCAATGCCCAGCGTCGCCATGCCGGATCCGGCCTTCACCAGCAGCGAATCGACGTGGCCGTGGTAACAGCCTTCGAACTTGATGGTGATGTTGCGCTCGGTGAAGCCGCGGGCCAGGCGCAGAGCGCTCATGGTGGCCTCGGTCCCGGAATTGACCAGGCGCACCATCTCCATCGACGGAACGATTTGAGAGATGAGCTCGGCCAGTTCCACTTCGCGTTCCGTCGGCGCGCCAAAGCTGGTGCCGGTCTCGAGCACCGCGCGCAGGGCGTCGATCACCTGCGGCGGGCGATGGCCTAGCAGCAGCGGACCCCAGGAGCCGACGTAGTCGATGTAAGAGTTGCCGTCGGCGTCGAAGAGGCGCGAGCCGGTTCCGGACTCGATGAAGAGAGGCGTGCCGCCGACGCCGCGGAACGCGCGGACCGGCGAGTTAACGCCTCCCGGGATCACGGCCTGGGCACGCGCAAAAAGCGCTTCAGAACGGGATGTCTTCATGGTTCGAAAGTTCTTAAAGAATGACGCGGGAGTTTTCGGGAATCACCCGATCCAGGAAAAACTGCATCGCCGTCCGATGCACGCCTTCGCCCAGCATCCGCAGCAGGCGCGCGCGCAGGTCGAGATAAGACTGCGTGCCGGCGAACAGGTCCTGCATCAGTTCGCGGAAGCGCTGGCTGCGCTGCATGAAGGTCACCATGCGCTGCGGCACGCTGCGAAAGCAGAAGCTGCCCACGAAGACGCGCTTGGCGAGCATGGCGGCAAACTCCAGATCGTGCGTGAACTCGCGCGCCAGCAAGGCTCGATAGGCCGAGGCTTTTTCCAGGATCCCGTGAGCATCGTTCAGCAGCACGCGGCTGGCGAGGTCGCCGGAGCGGATCGCGTAATAAATCCCTTCGCCGGTAATCGGGTCGACCATGCCCGCTGCATCGCCGATGGCCATCCAGCCGTTGCCGGAGACGCGATTGTTGCGCCAGCCGCCAGTCTCGAGCGACGGCAGCATGTGGCTGTAGAAGGTCGCGTTCTTGCGATCGATGCCGCGCTGATCCATGTAAGCTTCCAGGCGCGCCCGCAGCTTCTGCGCCGGCTCACCTTTTCCGCAGATGCCAACCGAGAGGTGCCCAAGGCGGGGAAACACCCAGATGTAGCCTTCCAGGCGCGGCAGAAACTGAATGTCGATGCGCTCCTGGGAAGCGGGAACGTAGTAGCCCAGCGCGCTCATGGTGTCCGCGGCGCTCCACTCCGTGCCGACCTCGCGCAACGGGTTGCGGGCTCCGGTGGCGATGATGCAATAGTCTGCTTCGGCCACGCCATGACGGGTTTTGAGGCGCCAGCCGCGATCCTTGCGCTCGATGCCCATGACGCGGGTCTTCTCGATCGACGCGCCGGCGCGTTCGGCACGCTCCAGCAGCATGCGGTTGAGTTCCAGGCGGGAGTAAATCACTACCGGATGGGCCAGATCCATGCGCGCTTCGCCGGATTTGGGCGCGCCGATCACGGTCTGATGCACGATTTTCTTGGGGCGCGAATTCTCCAGCAGGAACGGATATTCGCTATAGGCCTTATAGGTGAGCCCGCCGCCGCACGGCTTCTCCCATGCGAGCTTCTCGTCGAACAAGATGGTCTTCAATCCGGCTTCGGACAATCGTTCGGCAGCGAAGGCGCCGGCCGGTCCGCCTCCCAACACCGCGACCGTCTTCATGGTTTGCTAGATCCGGAGGATGGTGCGTTAGACCCGGAGGGAGTGGAGGAGACGGGCGGATGCCCGGGCGGGAGCTCGGTTCCGCCACCTTGCGGCGCGCCACCTTGAGGCGATGCCGACCCCACGGCAGGATGGCCCGGCGGCAGTGCCGTTCCGTTCGGCGCGGCCGGGGCGGAGGATTGCGCACCTCCCGGCGACCCCTGCGTGCCGTGGCCCGAGCCGGCGCTCTGCGCGTTGCCGTTGACTACCCACTTGTCGCCCTTGCGGTCGAGGTTGTAGACCAGTTGCATGCCCGTTGCGCCGGCAATTTTCGGCGTGACCGTTACCGTGGCCCGGGCGTGGTCCTGTTCGAAGGAGACGGCGGTCACGTCCACCTGCATGCTGGACATGTCCAGCCCGATCTTGGGCGCGACGGAACTCATGTAGTCCATGATGCCTTGCCGCACGGCGTCGGTGGTGTCGATGTTCTTGGAGCAGCCTGCCAGGAACAAGGCGGCGGCCAGGAGTGAGATGCGTTTCACATGACGATTATACAGGCTCGGCCAAATGGCAGAGTCAAGGTAAGGCGACGCCGCGGCAGGCCGTTGCGATAGTCTAGATCCTTATGACTGTTCGCATTCCTACATCAGATGGAGAGTTTTCCGGGTACCTGTCGCTTCCCCGCAAGGGAAAGGGGCCCGGCATCGTAGTTTTACAGGAAATTTTCGGCGTGAACGCGAGCATGCGGCAAGTGTGCGATTATCTCGCGTCGCGTCAGTTCACGGCGCTGGCTCCGGATCTGTTCTGGCGCACCAATCCGGGCGTGGAACTGGCCGAATCTGAGCATGAAAGTGCGCGTGCGATTCGCGCGAAGACCGACGATAACAAGGCTTCCGGCGACGTGTCCGCCACTATCGATTTTCTTCGCCATCATCCGGCCTGCACCGGCAAAGTGGGCGTGGTTGGATACTGCTGGGGAGGTTTGATCTCCTACCTGACCGCGGTACAGCACAAACCGGATGCCGCCGTCGGTTATTACGGAGTGGGGATCGACAAGCGGCTGGATCTCGCTTCGCACCTGGCCTGCCCGCTGATGCTGCACTACGCGGGATTGGATCAATTCGCCGGACCGGAGGTAGCCAAGAATGTGCGGGAGGCTTTCGCGCACGATCCTCGCGTGACCGTTTGGGAGTATCCGAAAGCGGGGCACGCCTTCGCGCGGCCGGGCGGATCGCACTTTGAGGCGGCGTCGGCCGACTTGGCGGACATGCGGTCGCTCTCGTTCTTAGTCGAACACTTGTTCGGAAACCGCGGCTGAACGAAGCAGGTTGCGGAAACAAGCCTGCGCCGGTTCCGCTCCCTCTGGTCGCGGCTCTGTAAGTGACTGTGTACAGGTAGCGCCGATTCTGAGCCGCGACCAAAGGAAGCGGTGTTTTCGAGTTTTCCGCAACCTGCTAGTCGCAGCGAAGCTACTCCAGCAGTCCTGCGATCTTGTCGGCATTGTTGAGCACCACCACCGGCTGGTTGCCGAACGTGGATTTAATCTTGATACCGCCGGGCGCCTCCAGCTTTCCCGTGTGGTACTTGTAAATGTAATCCGGGTCCTTGAGTACGTTGCCAGTGAGCACCGCGACCGTATCCGCGTCGCGGTCGACGACCCCGGCCGCGGTCAGCTTGCGGATGCCAGCGAGCGTGGCGGCGGAAGCGGGCTCGCAGCCGATCCCGCAGCGTCCGATGATGGCTTTCGCGTCGGCGATCTCCTGCTCGCTCACCTTCTCCACCACACCGTTTGTGGCGCGGATTTCGTTCAGCGCCTTGGGCCAGGAGACCGGGTCGCCAATGCGGATCGCCGTCGCCAATGTTTCCGGACGCGCCACCGCGTGGAATTCGCCGGTTGCGCCGGAGTGCACATATTCGTAGAAGGGCGCGGACCCTTCGGCTTGAATCACGGCCAGACGGGGCAGCCGGTCGATCAGGCTGGCCGCCTGGGCTTCCCGCAGACCCTTGCCGAACGCCGATACATTGCCCAGATTGCCCCCGGGGAGCACCACCCAATCCGGTACGCGCCAATCGCGCTGGTCCAGCATCTCGAACATGATGCTCTTCTGGCCCTCGATGCGGAAGGGGTTCATGGAATTGAGCAGATAAATGCCGTGACGGCCGGCCAGCACGCGGATCAGCGCCAGGATTTCATCGAAATTGGCCTCCACTTCCAGCGTCTTCGCGCCATATTCCAGAGCTTGCGCCAGCTTGCCGAAGGAGATGTTGCCGTGCGGCAGGAAGATGAATGCCTGAATTCCGGCCGCTGCGGCGTAGGCGGCCATCGAAGCCGAGGTGTTGCCGGTGGAAACGCACGCCACTCGTTTCATGCCCAGCCGCCGCGCCTGCGCGACACCGCAGGTCATGCCGTTGTCTTTGAAGGAGCCGGTGGGGTTGAAGCCCTGATGCTTGAAAGTGAGGCTCTTGAGGCCGCCGTATTCCGCCGCCAGCGGACCCTCCAGCAGCGGCGTGTTTCCTTCGCGCAGAGTGACCACGTTCGCGTAGTCCTCCAGGAACGGAAACAATTCGCGATAGCGCCAGACGCCGGATTGATCCAGCGCGGCGTTGCTCAGACGCCGTTCCCGGAAGGTACGCTTTAACTCCGCGGGAGCAGTGGCCGGAGCGGGATAAACCGCCTCGATCAAGCCTCCGCACGTAGGGCAGTTATACAGCACTTCGGTGATCGGAAATCGGGCCCGGCAGGAGTGGTTGAAGCAGACTAGCTCGGCCGCGGCCGGCGAGGGGACTAAGGTCATGTCCTTTCACTGTAACTCGGGCCGAAGCCCGTTGTTCTCAGGTTCTATCACAGCGTGGCGATAAGGCTCATGTGAGTGCGAATGTTCCAGGCGCCCGGCCGCGCCTCAGTTGCGCCGAAGGAGCAAGCATCGTGTTTGCAGGCTGCGCTCTTGCCGCGGGCCTGGTGACGGGCCGTACAGGAAACCTCGCGGTGGGGGTTTTGCTCCTGGCGGTTGGGATGGTTTGGTGGCGCATTGGGTTGAAGCGCAGCGCCAAACGGATGGGAATGCTGGCCACCTTCGACATCGCACCCCTGGCCATGGTGATTGAGCAGGCCTCCGACGGCATGCTCATCACCGACGCACAGGGCATCATGCGCTACGTGAATCCGACCTTCACCGAAATGACCGGCTACACGCTGGAGGAAGCCGTCGGGAAGAACCCCCGGATTCTCAACTCCGGCAAACAGGGTGCCGAGTTCTATCGCAACCTGTGGCAGACGGTACTGGCCGGGCACAACTGGTCGGGCGAAGTCACCAATCGCCGTAAGGACGGCACCCTCTACGAAGAAGAGCTCAATATCGCGCCGGTGCGCGATGAGCGCGGCGTCACCACCGGCTACGTCGCCATCAAGCGCGACATTACCGAACGGAAGCGGCAACAGGAAGAACTGCGCGAAAGCGAAGAGAAGTACCATCTGCTGGTGGACACCATACCCGACGTGGTCTGGGTCGCCGACGCCCAGGGTGTCCCCTTCATGACGGCGAACGTCGAGAAACTGCTCGGCTACACCCCGCACGAGATGTCCGAGATGAACGTGTGGCTCAGCAACATGCATCCCGACGACTCCAAGGAAGTCCTGAATACGTACGCCCGGTTTCAATCCAACGGGGAGACTTACCGGGAAGAGTTCCGCATGCGCCGGAAGGACGGCGAATGGATCTGGGTCCAGGGCCGGGCGACGAAGATGGCGGACGGTTCCGGCCGGATCGTCGGCCTGACGACGGACATCACGGAGCGAAAGCGCGCCGAGGAGGCGCAGCGAGCCTCAGAGATCCGCTATCGCCGCCTGTTTGAGCGCAACATGGCCGGCGTCTTCCGCACCAGCCGGAGCGGCCGCATTCTGGATTGCAATGACTCTCTGGCCCAGACCATGGGGTTTAGTTCCGCGCAGGAATTAATGTCGCTGGTAAAGAACTCCACCGACGTGTACTTCGATCCGGGCGGGCGCGAGGAGTTCATGAAGCAGGTTTCGGCGCATGGGTTCCTCACCAATCACGAGCTCAAGTTCCGCCATCGCGATGGCAGGCTGATCTGGCTTCTGATGAACGCGAACCTCGGCGAGGACGAGGCCAACGGCGGCAGCTACATCGAGGGCACGCTGATCGATATCACAGAGCGCAAGACCGCCGAAAAACACTGGGCTGAAGCCAAGGAGGCGGCCGAGGAAGCCAACCGCGCCAAGAGCGATTTCCTGGCCAACATGAGCCACGAGATCCGCACTCCGCTCAACGGCGTCCTGGGAATGATCGACCTGGCGCTCGACACAGAGCTGAACGCGGAGCAGCACGAGTATCTCGAGACCGCGCGCACCTCGGCCGAATCGTTGTTGAGCGTGATCAACGACGTTCTGGATTTCTCCAAAATCGAGGCCCGCAAACTGGACCTGGAGCGCATTCCTTTCAACCTGCGGGAAATGATCGCCGCGGCGATGAAGCCGTTGAGCGTGCGCGCCTCGGAAAAGAACCTGGAGCTGATTTATGAGATAGAGCCCGACGTTCCGCAGACGATTGTGGGCGATCCGGGAAGGCTGCGTCAGGTTCTGCTCAACCTGGCCGGAAACGCGTTGAAGTTTACCGAACGCGGTGAGATCGCCCTGCGTGTGGAGGTTTCCTCGCAAGGCGGGGAAAGCGTGGTGCTCCGGTTCACGGTCCGCGATACCGGCGTGGGCATTCCGCTCGACCGCCAGAGAAGCATCTTTGAAGCGTTCAGCCAAGCCGACACATCGGTGACACGGCGCTTCGGAGGCACGGGCCTCGGGCTCACCATTTCCAGGCAGCTCATCGCCATGATGGAGGGAGCCATGGGCCTCGAAAGCGAGCCGATGAAGGGCAGCACCTTCCACTTCACGGCGCGCTTCGGAGTGGCCCAGGAGACGATGGAACGCCCTCTCCGAGTTCCGCTGGAGAGCCTCAAGGGACTGCGCGCTCTCGCGGTCGACGACAATCAGACCAACCGGCGTCTGCTCGAAAAAGTGCTCGGCTCCTGGGGCTTCGAAGTGTCGCTGGCGGCAGACGGGCTGGAGGCGCTGGCTTTGCTGCGGCCTGCGGCCCTGGAATGCCACCCCTTTGGCGTGGTGGTCGCGGACGGAAAGATGCCCAACATGGACGGACTGACGCTGGCGGAAACGATGAAGCGCGATCCGGCCTTGCGCGAGATCCCCATCGTCATGCTGACTTCCGCCGGCAAGCGTGGCGATGCGGCGCGTTGCCGCGAAATCGGCGTCTCGGCTTACCTGACCAAGCCGGCCGGAGAGGCGGAGCTGCTGGAGGCGCTGCTGCGCTCGCTGGCCGGGCCCGTCCAGACGGGAAGGCCGAACCACCTGGTGACGCGCCACTCCATCCGCGAGACTCACCAGCCGCTGCGCATCCTGGTGGTGGACGATAACGTAGTGAACCGCCGTCTGGCGGGCCGCCTTCTGGCGAAACACGGCCACTTGATCGAATCCGCCGAAAGCGGCAAAGAAGCGCTCCAGGCGATCGAACGATCCAGCTTCGATGTGATCCTGATGGACGTCCAAATGCCGGACATGGACGGCCTGGAAGCCACCCGGGCCATTCGCAGAATGGAGCAGTCCACCGGCACGCGCATTCCCATCATCGCCATGACCGCTTTGGCCATGAACTCCGACCGCGACCGCTGCCTCGCCGCCGGGATGGACCGTTATGTCTCCAAGCCCATTTCGGCGAATGAGCTGCTGATCGCGGTGGAAGAGGTCGCCGGCTCCGCGTGGCCGGCGCTGGAGACGGCTGGAGTCGGGAATGAACGAGAATAAGTACATGAAGGAGCCGTCCGTCGAGTATCGAGACCCAGTGGTCGAGGCCTACAAGAAGGACATCGATCGTACCCAGATCCGCGAGAACCTCAAGCTCACGGTAGAGGAGCGTTTTCTGAAAGCGATGGCTCTGCAACGGTTCGCCGAGGAGATGCGGCGTGCCGGCAAAGAGGCTCGGGCGCGCCGTCCATGACCGACTTTGACGCGTTGCTCCAGGCGCTGTCGTGCCACGACGTCAAATTCATTGTGATCGGCGGCGCGGCGGCCATCGCCCACGGTTCTCAATAAAGCCCCCCCAGGCTATCGCCCCGACCCCTCCGTCCATCCGTTCCCCAAACCATAAGGCAGCGTCACGAACGGAGCGGCTTCCACGTGATGGATCTGGCCGCCGCGGACGTTGAACGTCTCCATGGTCACCAGATTCTGCAGCATCCCGGGAGGCGCGTCCGGGGGTGCGCCGCGGCGCGTGCCGTCGTGGACGAAGAGCGGAAAGGTGCCCACCAGTCCCTTCTGCTCGTCCAGAATCAAGGCTCGGCGCGGGCGGATGTGTTTCATGTAGGCAAACGTTTTGCTGCTGATTTGTTCCGAGCAAGTCAGCATGCTGAACTTGAGCTGGGATTGGCCCTGCGCCGTTTTGGGATCGGAAGGTTCGGCCCCGGCATCATGCGTCCGCCCGGCGGAGGATTATTGACCGTCTGGTAGCCGTTCTCATGGCGCACGCAATCGGCCGCGAAGGCTCCGATCTTGCCGTCGTCGCCCTCCGGAGCATCGAAGTAGGAGTTGGCCACGCGGAACATCAGGTCGCGCGAGACGCGCTGCGAGGCCGGAGCATCCTCCACCAGATACGGCATCGGGGTGGTCAACAAAGGAATGGCGGCGGCGTTGATGCCGCCGGCCCAGAGCTGCTCGATCTCCTCGATCCGGCCGCGATCGACCTTCAAGGGAACGGCCACCAGGTTGTCCTGCCCGTTGGCCTTCAAGCGTCCCTGGAAGGCGGCCTGGCCCGAGACCGGATCGGCCACCACGATCTTAAAGCTGATCGGTTCCACCCTCCCGCGCCATAAGACGCCCACCCACATCGATTTGTCCGGTGTTCTCGATCATGCGGTAATCGATGGCGAGCGGCGGAACTGCCTTGGGATCGTGCCGGAAGATGGCGTTCATATAGCCGTCGAGGACATTCGCGAGGCAGGCTCGATCGCACGCCTGGATGGCGGAGGGGTTCCAGTCAGGCTCGGCCGCTTCGCCCGAGAACACGAGCCCGCACAGCAGCGCACCGGCGCAGGACAATAACTTAAATTTCATGCATGCCTCCTTCGCGAATGCGATTATACGTCAACGCGATTCGGGCCTGGCGATTCGGACTTGGCGGAGGAGATCTGTTCTTCCGCCAGCCAATACAGGTCCAGAACGTAGGCCGCCACCACCGCGTCGCTCAGAAGTGAGGCCAGGCGGCCGGGAGGAAGCACCTGAACGACGGCCCAAGTCAGGAAGGTGGCCGCCAGGAGCAGCCGCTTGAGCAGCGTTCCCAACGGCGGCTTGAGGAAGATTTGCAGGAGTGCGTAGCCTGCGCCCGCCGCCGCCAGCGGCAGAGCGCACAGGTACAAATGCAGAGGGCTGGGCACAAACGGAAAGTTGGTCACCAGCAGCGCGACTGCCAACAGGATCGATAAAACGGGAAAAAGCCGCAGACCCGCCACGGCTACTGCGTCTCCGCCCGATTGATCAGGAAGGTCGCGGTGGCGGCGAAGAATTCGCGAAGTAACTGCTCGGCTTCGGCCGGGAGTTGCGCTTCCAGAAATGCCGCGTTCATCAACTGCACCCAGCGGTCGCGAGCCATCTGATCGATGGGAAAAGGATTGTGGCGCATTCGCAAGCGGGGATGGCCGCGCTGCTCCAGGTAACGCGCCGGGCCGCCAAAGCGCACCACCAGAAAGTCGCGCAGGCGCTGCTCGGCTTCCTGGAGATCGCGTCCGGCGTACATGGGAGCCAGCACCTCGTCGCCGGGAACCTGTTTGTAGAACGCGCCCACCAGCCGCTCAAAACCCTCTTCGCCTATCAGCGCGTAAATGTTATGATCTTCCACGTCTCTCCCACCGCTTCTCCCACCTTAGCGCAGGGCGCAGGCTTTGAAGGAACCACGATTTTGATGATATTTTAAGGTACGAAGCCGCGGCATGGGAGCCATTTACGTCAATACGCGTTTCCGCTAAGGCCTTCGGCATGGCCGCCCTGCTGGCTGCCTGCGCCGCAGGGTTCGCCGCCAAGCTGCCGCCCAAGCCCCAACCCGCTCCGGTCATCACGGAGCAACACCTGGCGCAGGCTCTGCTCAAGCCCTTGACGCTGCACGACCGCGTAGCGCAACTGATTCTTGCCACCGCTTCGGCCGAGCCGGAAAGCTCCACCTCGGCCGAGTTCCTGCGCTACGTGCACTGGGTGCGCGACCTGCACGTGGGCGGAGTGATCCTGGGCACCTCCGTGCGCGATGGACAGACGCGGATTGCGCAGCCCTACGCGGCGGCCGTGTTTCTGAACCGACTGCAGAAGATGGCGAAGATCCCGCTGCTGGTCGGCTCCGATTTTGAGCGCGGCGCGTCAATGCGGGTCGATTACACCGTGCGCTTTCCGTACAACATGGCCTACGGCGCGGCCAACGATCTGGAGGCGTCGCGGTATGAAGGCCTGGCGGCGGCGCGCGAGGCGCGGGCGCTGGGGATTCACTGGATCTTCGCGCCGGACGCCGACGTCAACAGCAATCCCGAAAATCCCATCATCAACATCCGTTCCTACGGCGAGGACCCCGCGGCGGTCTCGCGCAACGTAGCCGCGTTCATCGACGGCGCCCATTCCGATCCCAGGAACCTGGTGCTGGTCACCGCCAAACACTTTCCAGGCCACGGCGACACCGATACTGACAGCCATTTGGACATGGCTCTGCTCGATAAGGATCGCGAGCACATGGACTCGATCGAGCTGAAGCCGTTTGAGACCGCCATTGCCCATGGAGCCGACTCCATCATGACCGCGCATATGGCCGTTCCGGCGATCGAGCCCGAAGACATTCCCGCGACCGTTTCGCCCAAGGTGCTGACCGGCCTACTGCGCAATGAGCTGAAGTTCAAAGGCATCATCATCACCGACGCGATGGACATGCAGGGATTGACCAAGGAGTTTCCCGGAGCGGAGGCCTCCGTGCGAGCGATCCTGGCGGGCGCGGACGTGCTGCTGATGCCGCCCGATCCGGAGCGCGCCATTAACGCGGTGGTCACCGCGGTGCAACAAGGCCGCATTTCGAGAAAGCGCATCGACGAAAGCGCTCTGCGCGTCCTCGTCGCGAAGATTCACCTGGGACTCAACCGCAACAAGCTGGTGAACGTAGACACCATCGCCGACGTCTTGGAGGCCAAGGAATCGGACGAAAGCGCGCAGCATGTTTCCGACCGCGCCGTGACGCTGGTCAAGAACGAGGGCGGCGTGGTGCCGCTCAAGAATGCGAGCCAAGCTTGCGTCATCATCGCGGTGCAGGGCCGCGCGTCGCTGAGCGGTCCGCGTTTTGCGCAGGAGTTTGCGCGGCGCGCCAAAGACGCGCGCATCGTCACCGTCGATTCCACCATGCCGCTTGCCGCGCTGCAGGCCGAAGCGGGCGATACCGGCGCCTGCTCGGCGATCGTGGTCTCGGCAAATGTGACTGTGGCGGCTTACCAGGGCGATATCGCGCTCGGCGGCGATCTTGCTCCGTTTATCGAAAAGCTGACCGCGGGCCCCGTGCCGGTGGTGATGGTCGCGGTGGGGAATCCGTATCTTCTGGCATCGTTTCCCAAGGTCGCGGCGTATCTGGCGACATTCAGCATCACTGTGCCTTCGGAGCTCTCGGCCGTGAAGGCGCTGTTCGGCCAGATGCCGGTCACCGGGCATATGCCAGTGTCGATCCCGGGCTTCGCCCAAGTGGGCGATGGAATCCAATTACCGGCTCGAACCCACTAAAATCAGACTGAGATGATTGAGATTACCCTCTTATGATCGAAATAACATGGCTCGGGCACGGAACCTATCGGATGCGGCTGGAGACCGGCGAGGTCATTCTGGTCGACCCATGGATTGAGGGCAATCCCTCGTATCCGAAAGACCACAAGCTGGATCGCGTGGATGTGATCCTGGTCTCGCATGGCCACTTCGATCACGTGCATGACGTGCTGCCTTTGTCGAAGAAGTTCTCGCCGGCGATTGTGGCGATCTATGAGACCGCCACGTGGCTGGAATCGAAGGGCGCCACCAACACCATCGCGATGAACAAGGGCGGCACGGTGACCGCCGGTCCCATCGCGGCTACGATGACGCACGCGGTGCACAGTTGCGGGATCCTTGATGACGGGAAGATCATCTATGGCGGCGAGGCGGCGGGATTCGTGGTCCGGCTTCCGGATCGGCGCAGCGTGTACTGCGCCGGCGACACCAACGTGTTCAGCGACATGCAGCTCATCGAGAGGTTGTACCGTCCGGAGCTGGCGTTTCTGCCCATCGGCGACGTGTACACCATGAGCCCGCGTGAAGCCGCGCTGGCCTGCCGCATGCTCAACGTGCGCCGCGTGATTCCGGTGCACTTCGGCACCTTCCCTGCCCTCACCGGCAGGCCGGAAACGCTGGCTGAACTGCTGCGCGATGCGAGAGAAACCGAAGTCTGGACACTGCAACCCGGCGTGCCCGTGAAGTGGTGATCCGGACTTGCTGCAGGGAGACTTGGCAAAACAGGTCCTGCTGGTAACGGCGCTGGTCCTGGCGCTGCGCCTGCCCTTTCTCCACCAGGCCATTCAGGGCGACGACCTGTATTACCTCTACGGCGCCGAGCATGCGCAGATTGAGCCGCTGCATCCGCAGCACACGCACTACCTGTTTCGCGGAGAAATGGGGGACATGCGCGGGCATTCGCATCCGCCGTTAAACTCGTGGATTCTGGGCGGATTGCTGGCCGCGATGGGGGACATCAAGGAAGTCCCGTTTCATCTCGCCTATACGCTGTTTTCCTGGATCGCAGCGATGTCGATGCTCGCACTGGCGAGGCGATTTACGGAGCATCCGCTGCTGGCCACGGCATTGTTCTGCGCCGTGCCGGCGTTCGTGGTGAACGGGAATTCGCTCGAAGCGGACCTTCCGTTTCTCGCGTTCTGGATGGCGGCCGTGGCGAAGTTCGTGGAGGCTGTGGAGCGGGATTCGCTGCAGGACCTGGCTGCGTCGGTGATCGCCTCAGGCCTCGCCGCGCTGGCCGCGTATCAGGGGATTTTTCTCACTCCGATTCTGGCGCTCTACCTGTATCAGCGGCGACGCGATTGGACTCCGGGCTGGGTTGCCGCCCTAGCCGCGCCAGTGGTGCTGGGAGCGTGGCAGATCTGGGAGCGGTTGACGCTCGGCGCGATGCCCGCCGCGGTCCTGGCCGGCTATATGCAGTCGTATCACTTTGCCGCGTTCGCGCAGGTGCTCCGCGGCGCGACGGCTCTGGTGGTGCATCTGGCCTGGATCGTATGCCCCTTGATCCTGCTGTTTCTGGTCCCGCGAGGATCGCGAAGGTTGTGGATCGTGGCCGGGGTCGCCGCGGTTGCGGCTGCGGTGTACGATACCAATCCCCTGTTCTGGGTCTCGTTTGCACTGGGGGTCTGGGTGCTGGGGTGGTCGCTGGAGCAGGCAATCCGTAAAAGTTTCGCCGCTCAGTGGTTGCTGTTGTTCTTCGCGCCCGCCATGCTGGTGTTCTTCGCCGGCTCGGCCAGGTACTTGTTGCCCGTGGCCGCCCCTCTCGCTATTCTGGTCGTGAACAATTTACGCAAAAACATCGTTCTTATTGGGGTGGGATTGTCGATGGCTTTGTCGCTGGGGCTCGCCACAGTGAACTATCAGCACTGGGGCGCGTATCGTACC
>CAWISY010000282.1:0-20324 GCA_963838455.1 Bryobacterales bacterium | reverse complement strand
ATGTATTGCTGGATCGGAGAAGTACCTGGCGTACCTGTCCGACGGCGTCCTCGATGAGTACGCTGAGGAAGCGGAGTGACGGCGCCCGCTACAGCCGTACGATCTTTTCCGACGTAATCCCCTTCAGCGCGTTGCGAGTATCGACGATCAGTCGGGAGGATTTGACCAACCCCGGGTAGTCGAAGCTTTTGTGATCGGTCACGATGACCACGCAATCGGCCGAGGCTGCTTCGCCGGTGGAGCTGGCCTTCATCTCGATCCCGTCGGCCTTGAGGTGCGGGACGTAGGGGTCGCTATAGGTGATCTGGGCGCCGCGCTTGCCCAGCAGATGGATGATATCGAGCGCCGGCGACTCGCGCACGTCGTCGATGTCGCGCTTGTAGGCCACGCCCATTACATGCACGTGCGAGCCCTTCAGCGGCTTCGAATGATCGTTCAGCGCGTTCTGAATCTTGTCGACCACGAAATGCGGCATCTGGCCGTTGATGTAGCCGGCCAGCTCGATGAAACGCGCTTCAATGCCGGCCTGCTTGGTCTTCCAGGAGAGATAGAACGGATCGATGGGGATGCAATGCCCGCCCAATCCCGGGCCCGGGAAAAACGGCATGAACCCGAACGGCTTGGTGGCCGCCGCATCAATCACCTCCCACACGTTGATGTCCATGCGGTCGCACATCATGGCGATCTCGTTCACCAGGCCGATGTTGATCATGCGGAAAGTGTTTTCCAGCAGCTTCACCATTTCGGCGACGCGCGTCGAAGAGACCGGAACCACGTGCTCCAAAGCCTGCGCGTAAAACAGCGCGCCCACCTCCGTGCATTTCGCAGTGATGCCGCCCACCACTTTGGGAATGTTCTTGGTCTGGAATTTGGCATTGCCCGGATCGACGCGTTCCGGCGAAAAGCACAGGAAGAAATCCTCGCCGACCTTAAGGCCGCCGGCTTCCAGCATCGGCAGCATCAATTCATTGGTGGTGCCGGGGTAAGTGGAGGATTCCAGAATCAGCAGCAGGCCGGCGTGAAGATGTTTGGCGATGTCCTCGCAGGCCCGGACGATGTAGCTCATATCCGGATCCTTGGTCTTGCGCAGCGGAGTCGGAACCGCGATGTTGATCGTTTCCAGCTCCGATACCACCGCGAAGTCGGTGGTGGCGCGGAGCTTGCCCGCTTTCACCAAGGGTTGGAGCACGGAAGCCGGAACGTCCTGTATGTAGGATTCTCCACGATTGATGGCCTCAACTTTGGAGCGATCCACGTCGATGCCGACCACGTTGAATCCAGCGTGCGCCAGTTCGACTGCCAGCGGCAGTCCCACATATCCTAGCCCGACTACGCCGGTCAGAGCCTGGCGGGTTTCAATCTTGTGGCGAAGGTCTTCAAAGTGACTCATGCATTCCTTGGTTGATCATTCTCTAATTATTGTGGATTCCATAGGAAACTGCCACGCGCGACAATCTCTGCCGGTCCGGTAAGAAATAGATCGTCATTTTCCGCACGCAAGTTCAGTGGGCCGGCCGGGGTCAGCACGCGCACCGGGCTTTCTACCCGGTGGAGGGCCATGGCGGCCGCGGCCGCGCCGGTCGAGCCTGTGCCGGAACTCATGGTCTCTCCAGCGCCGCGCTCGAAGAAGCGGACATCGAGGGTGTGATGGTCGATTACGCGCACGAACGACACGTTGGTGCGGTTAGGAAAGCGCGGGTGGCGTTCCAATTCCGCCCCCAGCTTTCGCCAGTCGAAATCGAAATCCGCAACGAAGACCGCGCACTGCGGATTTCCGACATTGAGGATGACGGCGTCGCGTTCGGGAACGATGGCGGAGTGAAGCTCCTCGATCCGGGCGCGGCCCATGTGCATCTCAAACTGGAACTCCAGGCCATTCCGGGCCAGCAGCTTCAGACGCTTGATGCCCGCCCCCGTCGAAATGGCGATCTCCGTGGAGGCGTGTCCCGAATCGAGCAGCAGGGCGGCGGCGCAGCGCGTGCCGTTGCCGGAGATTTCGCTGCGGCTGCCGTCGGAGTTCCACAGTTCGATGGCGGCGTCGGCGTTCTCGGAGGCAGAGAGAATGATCCAGCCGTCCGCGCCCACGCCGACGTGGCGTTCGCAAATGGCCACGGCCGCGCTTGCGAGATCGCCGCTCGATCGATCATGGACCTCCGCCGGCAGCTCCGCGCGCCAGGTCAGCAAGAAATCATTGCGTGCGCCGTGGGCTTTGACAAATGGAATGGTAACCACAAGGGCGTCAGAAGGAAGTGAATTTCCGGAATTCCTCGAAGCGGGCGTCGATCTCCTGGCGCTCCAGGGTGCGGAAGCGCTCCACGCCGAAGCGTTCGCAGCAGAAGCTGCCCATGACGGAACCGTAGATGACCGCCCGGCTCAACTCGCCGCGGCTGATGTGATCCGACTGCAAGTCGAAGCCCTGCTGCGCCAGGTAACCGATGAATCCTCCGGCGAAGCAGTCGCCCGCGCCGGTGGGGTCGAAGACAGTGTCTAGAAGATAGCCCGGGACGATGAAGAAGGCGTCCTGGCGGAACAGCATCGCGCCGTACTCGCCGCGCTTGATCACCAGCGTGTGCGGGCCCATGTCGAGGATGGCACGAGCCGCTTTTTTCAGATTCTCGTGACCGGAGAGCATGCGCGCCTCTGCGTCGTTGATCAGCAGAAAATCCCAGTCGCGGATGGTGGCGAGCAGCTCCTCGCGAAAATCCTTGATCCAGAAATTCATGGTGTCGCCGCCGGCCAGCTTGAGGTTCTGCATCTGGCCGCGGACCTCGCGCTGCAGGCGCGGCTGGATGTTGCCCAGCAATAGATAAGGCGCCGACAGATAGCGCGCCGGAAGCTTGGGCTGGAAGTCGGCGAAGACGTTGAGCTCGGTGGTGAGCGTTACGCGGTCATTCATGTCAGGCGTATACTTACCCGCCCAAAAGAAGGTTTTGCCGGGGACACGCTCCAGGCCCTCCAGATCGATGCCGTGCTCGACCAGAAGATCGGTGTCCTCCTGGGCAAAGTCGCTGCCCACCACGGCCACCAGCCGGGTCTGCGTGAAGTAACTGGCGGCTAGGGAAATATAGGTAGCCGCGCCGCCCAACATACGGTCCACCCTTCCGTGCGGCGTTTCGACGCCATCGTAGGCTACTGAGCCAACAACAACCAGAGACATTGTTTTATTGTAAGCGAGGTTCGCCGCAAACGGGGCGGAAATTGCACGGCGGGACTGGCCGCGACCGGCCCTTTGCGGGCTATGCTAGTAACTGGCGGCTTGGATGGAACTGTCCAACATGAATGGTTTCGATACCGGCACGGGACCGTCGCGGGCTTACTCGCAGGCTCCGGGCGCCGGTGCTCCGGGGGCCATTGCTGCGGAAGACAGCCGCGCGTCTTCTGCCACCCCCGGCACCACCCCCTGGTTCCGCATGGCCAGTGGTATCGAGGCGGGTATCGTAGGCGGATTGGCGATGCTGGCGCTGCAGTTCAGCGAATCGTTGTGGGACGGCCGCGTGTGGTGGGAGGTCCCTAATCTTCTAGGGTCGACGTTTTACGGTCCGCGAGCCTTCCGTGCCGGAGCCGGCATGGCGACGCTTGCGGGACTGGCCCTGCATTTCGTCATCACCGGGTGCTTGGGCGGCCTGTTCGGGCTGGCTTTCGGCGGAATCCAGCAGCGCGGACGGCTGGTGATCTTAGGGCTGGCTGCCTCGGTGGGCTGGTACAACCTAGCCAACGCGACCTTCTGGCCTAACGTGAATCCCTGGGTTCCAGCGGCAGCGCCGCGGCCGGGAACCGTGGTTTCGCACGTCCTGTTAGGCGCCTGTCTTGGGTTCATGGGCCAGCGCAGCCGATTTTTGAGGCCTGCAGGGCTCGCCGGGGCATCCGGATTTGAGGAGCGGCAGGAACTGGCCTCAGGATTGGAACCTTCCGGTCTTATTTCTGAGGCCGGTCTTATTTCTGAGGCCGGCTTTGTTTCTCCTGACGAGATGCCTCTGCCGAACGCCCAAGTGGCGGCGGCCGAGGAGACTCTAGCGGCGGAGCGGGCGCAGCCGCCAGCGGTGACCTCCTCGGATGCGCTAGAATAGCGTATTCTTGCCTGCTTCCTTCCTGGCAGTCACAATGGAGCGGAGACGCCGCTCCATATCAGTCACCATGGAGCGGACACGCCGCTCCATATCAGTCACAATGGAACGGACACGCCGCTCCATATTAGGTGTGCGTAGGGATTATTCGGTGAAACCAGGGGCCGCGGGCGACCGTCTGAGGGAAAGCGCAGAGTGGAAAGGGCAAAGCTTTAGATGATGGTTTCCAGGCCTGGACGCCTGCGCACGCCGCTGCTTTGTTTTCTGCTGTTTGGGATCGCCACTCTCAGCGCCCAACAAGCTCCGGCTCCGCAAAATCCGCCCCAGAATCCGCCGCCGAATCGGACCAACCCTTTTGAGAACGTCCCTCAGGCGCCGGAACCGGAGGCGCCTAAGCCGGAAGCTCCCAAACCGGAGGCTCCCAAGCCGGCCGCGCCTGGCGTAGCGGGGCAACCTGGTGCACCCGGCGCTCCCAACGCGGCCGCCACACCTGCGGCGCCGCCTGCGGACATCATCGAGAAGATCAACTTTACGAACGTGCGGCGCATCCCGCAGGACACTCTGCGCAGCCAGATCCTGAGTAAGGAAGGCGACAAGTTCAACAGAGACGCCCTTGACCGCGACATGGTGGCCTTGTGGAACACCATGCATTTCAACGACATCTACTGGGGCTACGAACCCGGCACTATGGGCTGGATCGTCACCTTCCACTTGGTGGAGCGGCCGGTGATCCGCACCTTCGATTTCGACGGCATGAAATCGATTCAGAAGTCGGAAATCCTGGACCGGTTCAAGGAACGAAAGGTCGGATTGAGCGCCGATTCGCAATACGACCCCAACAAGGTTCAGCACGCCGCGGTGGTGCTACAGGAGTATGAGGCCGAGCGCGGGCGCCAGTACGCTACCGTGGAACCGCAGGTTCGCCAGGTGCCTCCGGCCGGTGTATCCATCATCTTCAAGGTCGATGAAGGTCCGAAGGTCAAGGTCAACTCGATCAATTTCATGGGCAACCGCGTGTTCAACCATCGCACGCTGCTGCGTCCGATGGTGAACCTGCACCCTCTCGGCATCCCGCATTCGATCTACCTTGAGAGCTTGTTCCCCAAGGCCTTCGATTCCACCAAATTGGAAGAGGACGAGGACCGGCTGGGGCAGTTCTACCGCGACCAGGGCTACTTCATGGCGAAGGTCCTGGACACCAATTACAACATCGTGGATACCGGAGGCGGCCGCTTCCGCTTCCCCATTTTCGTGTCGAACAAGCCGGGCAAGGGCGCCAATATCAACCTGTCGGTGGAAGAGGGGCAGCTCTATCACCTGAGAAAAGTCAACATCACCGGCATGAACTTCTTCCGCACCAATGACGTGGTGCTGAAGCTGCTGCAGATGGATACCGGCGACGTTTTTTCCACCGCCAAGCTGCGCAAAGGTTTCGACGATCTGACCAACTACTACGGGATGTTCGGCTACATCGATTTCACCAACGACGCTGCTCCGGAGCCGGTTCCCGATACCAACCAGATCGACCTGAACCTGACCTTCGATGAAGGCCACAAATTCTTCGTGCGGCGCATCGATTTTTCCGGCAACACCACCACGCGCGACAAAGTCATCCGCCGCGAGCTGTACATCGATGAAGGCGACGTCTTCAACAAGCACCTGTGGGATCTGAGCATCCTGCGCTTGAATCAGCTCGGCTATTTCGAGGTGCTGAAGGCCGAGGAAGCCGCTAGCATCAGCAAAGACAACAAGAACGACACGGTGGATATTACGCTCAAGGTGCGCGAGCGCAACAAGAACTCGATCCAGTTACAGGGCGGCGTCTCAGCCCTGGCCGGAACCTTCGTCGGCCTGTCCTTCACCACCAACAACTTCCTCGGCTTGGGAGAGAGCCTGGGTCTCAGCGGGCAGATCGGCACCATGACCCGCAACGCAACCCTGAGTTTCACCGAGCCGTACCTGTTCGACCGGCCCTTGCAAGCCGGCGGCACAGTGTTCGTCAACCGGTTCAATTACGACCAGGCGCGCGAAGAGTCGATTCTCACGGGCCAGAACCTGATCCCGCTGTACAGCCAGTTGGGCCCGCAGAATCTTCTCAACTACACCACCAACTCACACGGCTTCACTCTGTTCACCAGCTATCCGATTCATCGCCGCTTCGCGCGTCTCGGCGTCGCCTACGGGTTGACGATCCAGAGCGTCAGCACGCTGACCACTGCGGCGCAGGTGTACTACCAATCGCTGAACTTCCTCAATTTCAACGGCCCGAATGTGTTGAACGGCATTGCGTCGTCGACCATCACGCCCAGCTTTACCTATAACTCCGTGAACAGCCCGATCACGCCCTCGGCCGGAAAGAGCCTCTCGATCTCGGCGCAGTTCACCGGCAGCGTGCTGGGCGGCAACGTGAACCAGATTGAGCCGGTGGTGGACGCGCGTTATTTCCGCAAGGGGCTGTCGCCCAAGCATGTAATCGGCGTGCATTTCGCCGCTAAGTTCCTCACCGGCTACGACGGCAGGACCGCCGCGCCGTTCAACCGCTTCTACATCGGCGGCGAAAACGACATTCGCGGATTCCAGATTTGGGGCATCAGCCCGGTGGCGTACGTGCCTTCTTCAGCCACCGTGAACGTGCTCAACAACGATGGCTCCCCGCGCCAGCAGCGCTTCGTGGACCCCACGACCGGAACCGTGAGCTTGACCAATGTCACCCAGAATGTTCCCAGCTACCAACTGGTGTTCCCGGGCGGCGACATGGCTGCCTGGGGGAACTTCGAGTACCGCATACCCATTGTGGGACCCGTGACGTTGGCGGCCTTCCTTGACGCGGGTATGGACCGGCTGGTGCGCACCGACCAGTTGCAGTTGAATCCGGCCAATATCGCGAGCCTGAACGCGCAGTTCCCGGAGGCGGCCTTCAAGAACCGCGCGCTGGTCGCGGCCGGGACGCAGGCCTTGCGCAGTTCCACGGGCTTGGAACTCCAGGTGTTGATGCCGGTGGTGAATGCGCCGTTCCGAGTCTATTTCGCGGTGAACCCGAACCGGGTGCGCGAGAATCTGATACCGCCGCTGGCCGCGGACCGCAGTTATTTCCCCAACAACGCGACGTACCAAAACGCTGTAACGCAGATCGGCCAGCCGCTGCCGTTCGATGAGCAACTCACGATGTTCCGGTTCACGGTTGGAAGAACGTTCTAAGAAGCCGCCGGTCTCAATGTTACGATGTTAGACAAGAATGGAAGAGCCTAAAAAGTTGAGGAGTAAGGTTGTGAAAAATCCTTTGTTCGCCGTCTCTGGCTCGGGTGAAGCCTTTGCCCGGCGCAGTTTGTTTTTAGCCGCACTCGGCGCCGGAATCCTGCTGACGCAAACGCTCGCTGCACAAAGCGCCGCGCAAACGCCTGCGCCGGCCCCTGCCGCTGCCCGCGCGGCTGCCCCGTCCGGTTTCTCGCCCACCAAGATCGGCGTTATCAACGCCACTCAGGCCCTGGCGGCCACCAAGGAGGGCCAAAAGGCGCAGGCCGAGCTGGATGCGAAGCTGGGCCCGAAATACCAGGAACTCAAGAAGCTGAACGACGACATCCAGGATCTGCAAAAGCGCCTGGAGCAGGGCGGCAACATCATGTCCGCCGCCAGCAAGACGGACCTGCAGAACAGCATCCAGACCAAGACCCGGCAGCTTCAGCGCGGCCAGCAGGATTTCCAGGACGAAGAACAGAAGCAGCAGAGCCTGGTCCTGGCCGACCTCTACACCAAGATGGAAGACGTCATCAAGAAATACGCCACCGAGAACGGCTTCGCTCTGATCCTCAACGTGGGGCAGGACAATACGCCGGTTTTGTGGGTTTCGAACGAAGTCGAGATCACGCAGGCCATCATCGAGGCCTACGACAAGGCCGCACCGCTGACGCCGAAGACAACCGCTCCGGCGAAACCGCCTCTAACGAGTGCGCCGAGGCCGAACCCGCTCGCTCCGGCGGCGAACAAACCTCCGGCCGCGCCGCCCACCAAGTAGCCGTGACCCGGTCTTCGCAGACCGCTCTTGGACAAACCTCGGCGGCAGCGATCGCTCTGGCAGTGATCGCCCTAGCCGGCTGCGGAGCTAAACCCATCACCACCGATTTCGACAAGCTAAGTCAGGATCTGACTTACGGGAGCTTGGCCTTGTCGCCGGTCAGCGCTACTGCCACCGGCTATCACGTGCACAACGGCATCCCGCTCGATGAGCTGCTGGATGATTACAGTCCCCAGGGCATCGACCAGCAGCGCGAGTTTTATAGCGGCATCCAGATGCGCATCGCCGCCGTGGATCCGTCCTCGCTCGACAAGGAGCAAAAGGCCGATCTCGAGATCATGAAGGACGCGGTCGGGCTGGCGCTGCTGGATCTCAACACCATCCAAAGCTTCAAACACAATCCCACGGTCTACGTGGAGCTCGCCGGCAACGCGCTGTTCAATCCCTACATGCTGAACTACGCGCCCAAGGAGAAGCGCTTCGGCCAGATCGTGAAGCGGCTGGAGAAACTGCCCGCGCTGCTGGAACAAGCCAAGAGTGAGCTGGTGGATTCACCGGAAATCTGGAACAAGGTTGCGCAAGAGGAAAACGATGGGAATGTGGAGTTAATCGACAAGACCCTTCGCGCCGAAGTTCCCGATTCCGTCAAGGCCGACTACAATCGCGCTGCCGGGCCGGCAATCGACGCGCTGAAGTCGTTCAACGCCTATCTCAAGGGCACGCTGTCGAAGAAGACCAGCGACTGGCGCCTGGGCAAAGACAATTACGCCAAGAAATTCGCGCTGGTGCTGCACACCGGAAAAGCGCCGGAGCAGTTGTTGGCGGAAGCCGAGGCCGATTTAAAATCGACGCGCGAGGAGATGGCCAAGCTCTCCGCTCCCAAGACGGTGAAGCAGGCGCTCGACGATATTGCGAAACAACACCCGACCGCGGACGGGTTCCTGGATGCGGCGCGCAAGACGCTCGAACAGGCCACCGATTTCGTGCGCGAAAAGGGACTGGTGACGCTGCCGGAACACTCCAATCTACAGGTGATCGAGACGCCGGAGTTCATGCGCGGCATCTACGGCGTGGGCGGCTTCGATCCTGCACCGGCGCTGGAGCCGGAACTGGGTGCGTTCTACTGGATCACGCCGATTCCCAAGGATTGGCCCAAGGACCGGGTGGAATCCAAACTGCGCGAATACAACAACTACGGTTTGCAAGAGCTGACCATCCATGAGGCTATGCCCGGCCACTACGTCCAGTTCGAGTACGCCAACAAGGTGCAGCCCCAGGCCCGGCGCCTGTTGCGCGCGGTCTTCAGCAACACTCCGTACGTGGAGGGGTGGGCGTTCTACACCCAGCAGATGATGTCGGATGAGGGCTACCTGAACAATGGCCCCGAACAGAGCAAAGCGCTGCGCCTGAGCTTCCTCAAGCAGGCCCTGCGCGCGCTGGCCAACACCATCCTGGACGTGCGGCTGCAGACCATGGGCATGACGGATCAGCAGGCGCTGGACCTGATGATCAACGACACGTTCCAGGAAAAGGAAGAAGCCACGGCCAAGCTGCAGCGCGCCCAGCTTTCCTCCTGCCAGCTTCCGACGTATTTCGCGGGATGGAAAGGATGGCTGGAGGCTCGGGAGCAGTACCAGCAGAGGCAAGGCAGCGCCTATACCCTCCGCGCTTTCCACGATGCCGCGCTCAAGGAGAGCGGTGTGCCGTTGCCGGTGCTCGAGCAGCTATTGCAATAACCTCGCTCACCCGCCAAATGCGCGGCCTCTTGCGAGTGCCCGATGAGGCCGGGAAAGCGCCGTCCTCAACTCGCATTTCGCGACAGCAACCGGATTTCTAACCACTGCGCCGTCAGGGTGGACTTCGGTCGCAGCTTGGCTGTTGAATCCGCCTGGAGTGAATGGAATCAGTCCCGTATGCACCAACCGACTGTTTGGTGCGGGTCAGCTTGGGAGTCATGCCGCTTGCGTCGTTGCTTCGCCCGTGGCGATAGAGCGGCCAATCCAGGCGAAAATGAATAGGAACAGTCCGCCGATCCATGCGCCCAGACTGAACGTTGCCGCAAAATAGACTGCGATCATGTAGCCTGCAGCGATCAGGATTCCGGCCAGGAACAGGAACATGCGCATCCCATAGAGAGTAGCGAACGGTAAATAGTGTGCGCCGACAAGGACCATCAAGGCCGGGAAAAACCAATTCAAGCGGTAGAGACCAACGGGCACAAGAAGCAGCATCGAAAACGGCAGCACAAACGCGACCTGCATCCCCAGGGTTGTGAACGGATTCTCGGTGCTCACGCACGCGCGGCGGGGCGACAAACGCAGCAGCATACGCGTGAGCGGAAAGATGAAGAATCCCCCGATGACGACGGCCTGGATAGACGCTCTTGGACTGACCCACGTACCCAGCGCCGCGGATACCAGCCAAATTACGGAACTGACAAGCTGTCCCCAAAACCCGCCAATGTAGAAGGATCGCGTTTCTCGTTGAGCGTCCTGGACGTCCATTCAAACCTCCGAAACGGTTGGAGTGTCGCGATTCGCTTCGTTGACAGCCATGGCGCGCTCACCTGACAAAGGTTAACGGTTTCAAATCCCCCTTTTGTTCCCTTGAGGGGCGATCTTCGCAAGACTGACCCACTACCGATTGTTTGGTCCACGGGGAAGTCTATCAGCTCAGATAGGCCGACCGGCAGCGCGGCGTGGGCGGACCCGACACGGCGTCATGGGAACCTGGCTCAAGCTTCCTCCCACCCTGCGTCTCGCCCGCAAGTTCTGCTCGGCCAAGCCCGTCCCCCGCGCAGGTGACAGGATTCAGCTTTTTCGGCTCGTCAGAACTTAATCGAAGGTAGCAACCTGACGGTCTGCGATCCGAGCATTGGTACGGATCCCGGCCCCAGCTGGGTACCCGAGCCTCACGCGTGCGCGCTAGTCGGCTCCGGCTTGACTGGGCTTAGAGCGGCGGGCTGCCGCAAGCGATCGAAGGTCACTTCCCGGTGAGCTTTTGTACGATTTCGAGAGCCTTATGAACGTGCTCATCCGGCTTCAGCCCGTCGGTCGCCGACGAGAGCGTGGCAACGATCTTGTGATCCTTGCCGATCACGTAGGTAACGCGCTCGATGAAGGCGTGGTCGATTGCCGCCCCCTTCACATCCTTCATTCCGGGCCGCCCAGCGCTGGCGGTTAGATTGTAGGACTTGGCGATGCTGCCATCCGCATCCGAGGCTACCGGGAACTTCCCGGCGCAGTAGTCCGGATCAGCGGAAAATTTGTCGAGCCTCTCGATACTATCCGCCGATACGCCAATGATGGTCGCTCCGGCCGCGTCAAACTTGTCTTTCTCAGTTGCAAATGTGTGCGCTTCCAGGTCGCAACCCTGCGTGTAGGCCGACGGGTAGAAATATACCACCGCCGGACCCTTCTTCAGAGCATCCTGCAAGGAGAAATTGAACTCCTTTCCCGCAAGCGAGGCGCGAGCCGAAAAATTGGGCGCCATGTCGGCGACTTTGAGCGTAGCTAAGAGCGGTAAACCAATCAACGCTGCGAGAGCCACATTCAGGATTACGTTCTTCATCTGGATTTCTCCTCCTTATTGATCAGACTCACCAGGAAGGATATCACTTTGTTGAGCTGGGACGGGCGAGGGGCGATCCCCCTCGCCTGTTGTTTCTTAAGCCCTGCGAATCGCGTGGAACACCACCAGGACCACGATAGCTCCGCCAATCGCGATCGCGAAGCTATATAGGTTCAGCCCGGTAACCGGGCCCCAACCCATGAACCCCGCCAGCCAGCCGCCTACGACCGCTCCCACGATCCCGAGAATCAGGTCGAGGATCAGTCCTTCGCCCCTCTTGTTTACGATCTTGCTTCCGATGAAACCGGCAACCACACCGAGAACGATCCATACCAGAAAAGACATGCGCTGCCCCCTCCGTCAAGGGCGGGCTTCAGTATATTACGTTTTCTCTGTTTTAGGCCGATAGAGCGGTAATGGGACTTTCGCTTCCCGGACTATCGTTTCCCCAAATCCTGTGCGTGGCTCTGGCCACCATCCTGGGCTACTTCGCCGGGCGAATCACAGGCTCCGGAAACCGCAAACAGCGGCGCGGGCCGTAGGCGGTCTACGTCCGGTGCTTGAGCGGCCGGACCAGCAGCGTCAACACGAAACCTATTGCAAGGCCGGCCGCGAGAACCTCCAGGGGTTTGTCGTAAATGTGGACGCGGCTTTCGCCGGGCGCGAGCGCGGCTTTCGCGCTGTTCGAAAGACTGGTGATGATGGTGGGGCCGGCCACCGCCGCCGCGCTCCAGGCGGTCAACACCGCGCCGTGGATCGCGCCGACGTTCTCCGGGCCGAAGATGTCGGCCAGGAAGGCGGGGATGGTGGCGAAGCCGCCGCCATACATGGTGAAGACAATGAACAGGCTGGTGAGGAACAAGGTCCAGTCCCCGCGCGCGGCCATGCCCGGAATCGAGAAGAACAGCGCGAACTGAACCACGAAGAACAGCGTATAGGTGTTTCTTCGTCCGATGAAATCCGAGCACGACGCCCAGAAGAACCGTCCACCCGCGTTGAAGATGCTGATGATGAAGATGATGGTTCCGGCCTCCGCCGCGGTCTTGTGGAACATGTCCTGGAGCATGGGTGAGGTTTGCGACAGGATCCCGATTCCGGCGGTAACGTTGATGAACAGGATAGCCCACAGCAGGTAAAACTGCACCGTTCCGAGCGCGTCATTGCGGCTGATGCTGCGATCGGTAATCATCTTGTTGACCCTCGCCGGCGGTGTCCAGCCTTCAGGCTTCCAGCCTTCCGGAGGACGCCGCAGGATGGCCGCGCCGGCCAGCATCACCACCAGGTAAGCCGCGCCGAAGATGAACATGGTATTCGCGACTCCAAATTGCGCCACGAAGGATACGTCCAGCTTGCTGGCCACCGCAGCTCCTCCGCCGAATCCCATGATCGCCATGCCGGTGGCCATGCCTCTGCGGTCCGGGAACCACTTCACCAGGGTGCTGACAGGAGCGATGTAGCCCAGCCCGCAGCCGATTCCCGCCACAATGCCCATGCCCAGAAACACCACCACAGGCTGCTTGATCGCCAGCCCCAAGCCGCCAACGATCAGACCCGCGCCGAAGAAGATCGCGGCGGCCGCGGCGGCTACCCGCGGGCCTCTGCGCTCCACCCACGGCCCTCCGAACGCCGCGCTCAACCCGAGCAGGACCAGCGCGGGCGTGAAGTTGATGTAGGGCGTTTGCAGCCACGCCGGGGCGCCGGGAAACAGCGCATTGATGGGGCGATTGAAGTTGCTCCACGCGTACACCGAGCCGATGCAGATGTGCACCAGCACGGCTCCAAGCGGGATGAGCCAGCGGCTCGAAACAGAACTGGGTTTCGACGTGTCGGTAGTAGGGGCGGCCATAACGGGTATCTGGCAGTATACTAACTCCGGGATGAATTTTCAGTGAATTTGCGCGGACTTTGAAAGGGCCTCCTCCCCTTGCATTCGAGGTGCATGTGGCATAGCCTGGATAGCGTCGTATATGGGCGCTAAAGGGATTATTGTCATTAGCTTGACTGTAGCAGCCGGATGCTTGCATGCAGCCGCTGCGGAGCCTCGTGCGCTGCTCGATCAATACTGCGTCACCTGCCACAACCAGCGCCTGAAGACCGCGGGACTGATGCTGGATCAGGCCGACGTCTCGAATATCCCCGCAAGCCCCGAGACTTGGGAAAAGGTGATCAAGAAACTGCGCGCGGGAGCCATGCCGCCTCCTCGCAACAAGCGTCCCGATAAGGCCGAATACGCGGCGCTCATCTCCGCGCTGGAGGGGCCGCTGGATCGGGCCGCGGAGGCCAAGCCCAACCCCGGCCGCTTCATCCTGCATCGCCTGAATCGCACCGAGTACGCCAATTCCATTCGCGATCTGCTCTCGCTGGACGTGGACGTGTCTTCTCTGCTCCCGCCCGATGACGAAAGCTACGGCTTCGACAACATCGCCGATGTGCTGGGCGTTTCGCCGGCGCTGCTGGAGCAGTACATCAACGCGTCGGAAAAAATCAGCCGCCTTGCCGTGGGTGACATGAGCATCACCCCGGTTGCGCAAACCTATCGCACGCGGCCGGACCTTTCGCAGGACCAGCAGGTGGAAGGCCTGCCTCTGGGAACTCGCGGCGGTTTGCTGGTGCGCCACAATTTTCCGTTGGATGGCGAGTACGTCATCAAGGCGGTTCTGGCTCGCAACACCGTAGACGTGATCCGCGGCCTGGAGGAAGTGAACAAAATCGAATTTTTGGTGGACGGCGAACGGGTCTTTCAAGCCAGCATCGGCGGCAAGGAAGACACGGACATCGTCACCAAGAACCCCGGGGAAGGCAAGAGCCTGATTGATGCCCGCTTGCAAGTTAAAACCAAGATCACCGCGGGGCCGCATACCGTCGGCATCACCTTCGTCAAGAAGGACGACGCGGAGTTCGATTACATCCTCCAGCCGTTTTTGCGCACCACGCTCGATCCGGTGAACGAAGCCGGCTTGCCGCACCTGGAGAACCTGATCGTGGCCGGTCCGTATAATCCCATAGGTCCCGGCGACACGCCCAGCCGCCGTCAAGTCTTGATCTGCAAGCCAGCGAATACTGCGGACGAGTTGCCGTGTGCGACCAAGATTCTTACGACGTTCGCCCGCCGGGCGTATCGCAGACCGGTGACGGATGCGGACATGAAGCCGATTCTCGCGTTCTATGAGGATGGCCGCAAGGGTGGGAATTTCGACGGTGGCATCGAGCGCGCCTTACGGCTCATCCTCTCCAATCCTCAGTTCCTGTTCCGCTTCGAGCATGAGCCGGACAATCTGGCCGCCGGCTCGGTGTATCGGATCAGCGACGTCGAATTGGCCTCGCGCCTGTCATTCTTCCTGTGGTCGAGCATTCCGGATGAGGAGCTTCTGAACGCGGCCATCGCGGGTAAGCTTAAAGACCGCGCCGAGTTGGATCGCCAGGTGAAGCGCATGCTGGCCGATCCGCGGTCCGAATCGCTGGTGACGGATTTCTCCGAGCAGTGGCTGTTCCTGCGTAACCTGCGCAGCGTCGCGCCCGACCCGCAAACCTTCCCGGATTTCGACGACAACCTGCGCCAGTCCATGCGCCACGAAACCGAGCTTTTGGTCGACAGCATTGTGCGCGAAGATCACAGCATCCTGGACTTCCTCAACGCGGATTACACCTTCGTTGACGAGCGCCTGGCGCGTCATTACGGCATCCCGAATGTCTATGGAGGACGCTTCCGGCGCGTGAAGATCGACGATCCGTGGCGGCGGGGATTGCTGGGACAGGGAAGCATTCTGGCGGTTACGGGTTATAGCACGCGCACCTCACCGGTGCAGCGCGGCAAGTGGATTTTGACCAACATCCTGGGCACGCCTCCGCCGCCTCCTCCGCCGAACGTTCCGGCGCTCAAGGAGAACAGTGAGGGCGGCAAACCGATGAGCGTCCGTGAACGCATGGAAGCGCATCGCGCGAGCCCGGCCTGCTCCAGTTGCCACGCCGTGATGGACCCGCTGGGCTTCGCACTCGAAAATTTCGACGCGGTAGGCAAGTGGCGAGTCAAGGGCGAGGACGGCGCGCGCATCGACGCTTCCGGAGCCTTGCAGGATGGAACCAAGATTGACGGTCCATCAAGCCTGCGCGAAGCACTGCTGGCGCGATCCGATCAGTTCGCCTCCACTCTGGCCGAGAAGCTGCTGACGTATGCGCTGGGCCGGGGCCTGGACTATAACGATGCGCCCGCGGTGCGCAAGATCGCCGCGCAGGCCGCGTCGAACGATTACAAGTTTTCTTCGCTGATTCTGGGCATCGTGGAGAGCACGCCGTTCCAGATGAAAGTGAAAACGCAACAAGCCGGTTCGGTTGGCAGTGCGCAATTAAGTAAGGCTAGTGCGCAATAGGAGATGACATCGATGAGACTGGTCACCAAGAAGCACATTCCTCGCCGCACGTTTCTGCGAGGCGCCGGAACCATGTTGGCTCTGCCTTTGCTTGACTCCATGGTGCCCGCGCTCACCGCGCAAACCAAGACCGCGGCCAATCCGCTCACCCGCCTGGGTTTCGTCTACGTCCCGCACGGGGCGGTGATGGACAAGTGGACGCCTACCGCGACCGGCTCGGATTTCGAATTCTCGCCGGTGCTGCAGCCGCTCGCCGCCCATCGCGACCGCGTCCTGATCCTGAGCAATCTGGCGCATCATCAGGCGGATTCGCTGGGCGACGGCGGAGCCGACCACGCTCGCTCCAGCCCAACCTTCTTGAGCGGAGTTCATCCCAAACGCACCGAAGGCGAGGATGTCCGCGCGGCCACCACCATCGATCAGATCGCGGCGCAGCACATTGGGCAAGACACCCGCTACCCCTCCATCGAGGTCACCATTGAGGATATGACCGGCCTGGTGGGCGCCTGCGATGCCGGCTATAGCTGCACCTACATGAACACGATTTCCTGGAGCACGCCAACCACGCCGCTGCCGATGGAGATCAATCCGCGCGTGGTCTTTGAGCGGCTCTTCGGCGACGGGGGCTCGCCCGAGCAGCGCGCCGCCCGCATTCAGGAAGACCGCAGTATCCTGGATGAAATCACGCGGCAGACGCCGGGGCTCGAAAAGGGTCTGGGAGCGAAGGATCGCTCTCGAGTGAGCGATTATCTGGAAAACGTCCGTGAAATTGAGCGCCGCCTGCAGATTGCCGAGAAGCAGAGCGCCAATTCGCTGAACGTTCCCGAGGCGCCGGTCGGCGTCCCCGATTCTTACGACGAACACGTGAAGCTGATGTTCGATTTAATGGCGCTGGCCTATCAAACCGATTCCACGCGCATCTTCTCGTTCATGATGGCGCGTGAAGTGAGCCAGCGAACCTATCCGCAGGTGGGCGTGCCGGAACCGCATCATGCCACCTCGCACCATCAAGATGATCCAGTGAAGCTGGCCAAGCTGGTGAAGATTCAGAATTATCATGTGACGCTGCTGGCGCATTTTCTGGAGAAGCTCAAGTCCACGCCGGATGGCGACGGCAACCTGCTGGATCACTCCCTGATCCTTTACGGCAGCGGCATGAGCAACAGCAACATTCACAATCACAATCCGCTGCCGGTCCTGATGCTGGGCGGAGGCGGCGGGCTCCAGGGCGGCCGGCACCTGAAGTTCGCCGAGAACACGCCGATGGCGAATGCGCTGGTGAGTGTGCTTAGTCGCGCGGGCGTGCCGCAGGACAAGGTCGGCGACAGCACGGGACCGTTGGCAGATGTTTAAAGCAGCTTTGCCCATTTTTGTCGCCGCCGCCGCTGTTTTTGTTTGCTTTGGTGCAGCCGTTGCTGCGGGGCTGGCGAACGCGCCACTAGCCGATGCCGTTCAGCGCCAGGACTTCGCCGCCGCGCGAGCGCTCCTCAGCCAGCATGCTGATGTGAATGCGACTCTCTCCGATGGCTCGACCGCGCTGCTGTGGGCGGCGCATTGGGACGATGCCGGGACGGTAGACGCGCTGCTCAAGGCCGGGGCGAATGTGAAAAGTGCGAATCACTACGGAGTCGCGCCGCTGCTCGAAGCCTGCGTGAATGGCGACGCCCCAGTCATCGAGAAGCTGCTGAAAGCCGGGGCCGACCCCAACACCGCGCAGCCCGAAGGCGAGACTGCCTTGATGGTGGCGGCGCGGACCGGAAACGTCGATGCGGTGAAAGCGCTGCTCGACCATGGCGCCCGCGTCAATGCCGATGAAAAGTGGCGGGGCCAATCGGCCCTGATGTTTGCCGCGGACGAAGGGCATGCGGCGGTGGTCCAGTTGCTGATCCAGCATGGCGCGGACGTGAACGCCCGTTCCGGTGTCTTCGATTTCACGCAGCTCAAGCCCAAGGCCGGCAGCGTGGCGATGAACTTCCCTCGCGGGGGCTTTACAGCCCTTCTGTTTGCTGCGCGGCAGGGTGATCTCGAGTCCGGCCAGACGTTGATTCAGGCCGGAGCCGACGTGAACCAGGGCGACCCCGACGGCTCCACGCCGCTGATCGAGGCGATCATCAATTTCCACTTCGATTTCGCCGCGTTCCTGCTGGATCATGGCGCGGACCCGAATGCTTCCGACGGCAAGGGGCGTTCGCCGCTGTACGCGGCTGTGGACATGCATTCGCTGGACACCTCGACGCGGCCCAGTCCGCGTCCCCCGGATAAGTTGGACAGCCTGGATGTGATCAAGGCCCTGCTGCAGCATGGCGCCAGTCCGAACGCGCAGTTGATCGCCGTGATCCGGCCGCGAGGCGTGCTGGACGGCGCGGATTCGACGATGAGCGCTGGCGCGACTCCGTTCCTGCGCGCCGCCAAATCCGATGATTTGGAAGTGATGCGGGTGCTGCTGGAACATGGCGCGCGGCCCGAGATGACAACCGCGAATCGCACCAACGCCCTGATGGTGGCTGCCGGAACCGGCTGGCGCGACGGCAAGAGCCACGGCAATGAGCCCGACGCGATTGAGGCGATCAAGATTTGCCTCGACCATCGCGTCGATATCAACGCGGCTTCCGATACCGGCGAGACCGCGCTCCACGGAGCGGCCGGCCGCGGCGCAGATCAGGTGATCGCGTTTCTCTCGATCCACGGCGCCGACATCAACGCCAAGGATAAGAAAGGCCGCACGGCTCTGGATGTGGCGATGGGCGTCGGCGCGGACGTCGGAGGGGTGCGCTCGCCGCATGAGTCCACGGTCGCGCTGCTCAAGAAGCTGATGGGATCGGCGACGACACAGACGGCCGAGCGGCAGTAGCCCCGCATCTATCTATGCGTGGGTATTTCGCGGCTCAACCCTGCCTGAATGAGTGCCCAGTCACCCTCCAGAGCCTCGTTGGCTTCCGAGTAGGGTTTCGCGCCATCTAAATGGCGGTAGATCTCGAAGGCCGCTCTTGCGTTACTCCATTGGTACACGTCGTAACGGAAGGGGCTTGGACAATAGTGACACCGGTCTTCAAGGCGAGTTGTGGTCGGCCAGTTTTCATCGGCGATTACGACAAGCATGCGACCTTCTACGTTTAACCAGCGCAGCCCATGTCTGCCAGAGGTGTAGAACGATTCTGGCGCCAGGTCCGCAAAGGACACCTTCGATCTGTCGTAAAAGAGCAGGTGTTCGAAGGTTTCCGAGTCTGATGCTCCTCGATAGCCGGAGTGGAACAGGACTTGGGGAATTCCATCTTCCTTCAGGTTTCTAACCTCAAGGTAGTCATCCATAAAATACGGCGACCCGCTGAGTTCATTTCCCTAAACTCCGTCTCTCACGTAATCGTAAACCACCTCGCCGTCCTGCAGAATGACTAGCTCTGCGGCGCTGATGGGGGCACCCCCTCCGTCGGTACTAGTTGGTCTCAGGGAGCGAAGTAGCACGACGGTCGACGGCACTGCGCCAGGGTCGAAGATTGCCCGTATGTGCTTGACGACTTCCCATTGACCGTTGCCGTATTGAATGGTTGATCCAGTTTGCGGGTTCGCTGGAATCCCGAGCGTCTCCACGATCGGAGGGCGGTTCTGAGCTGATCCGGCTACACAAATCAGCAGGAAGATCCCTATGCTAGACCGGAAAGTGCGATCCATTTATCGGGCTCCTGCGATCGAGAATCAACGCCATCGCCTCGCGCAGGTTCTGCAAACATTCCTCGCGAGTTTTGCCCTGCCCGTTTGCGCCCGGCACCTCCGCGCAGTAGGCGACGTACCAGGGACCGTCACGCTCAATAATCGCGGTGAACTCGTTCCGCATTACCAGAGACCCTTTCCGCGTGACTGCTAATCTCGGCGTACATTGCGTCCGGAGCCAGATCGATCTCGCCGGGCCATGCCACCGCTCCGTGTTCGATGAAGACCTGCCCGAAGAACTTCTCGTCGAGCAGGGGAGCGAGCACGCCAGTCAGTTCTTCCCGCCGTAGCCGGATACGGCCCGATAAACCATCCTTGAATCGCACAAACAGCGAGCACTCTGGCTCAGGAATAACCTCGACTATATCCCAATACATCGCGATTCACCCTTACGGCAGCGGGTCGATCTTAGAGGGCGCTGACTTTTCGCGGCATAACCGCCAGTCTTCAATCAACTCCTCTTTATGTATTTTCGCCCATTCCTGCACAAGACTCAACGCACGAGTTGGGATCTGGCCTTCGATAACCTCTAGGAGCCTGTCCGAGAAATGCTTTTCGAGGCTGCATGTTGTGATGCGAGAGCATTTCGAGCACAAGACCTTG
>CAWISY010000281.1:0-13694 GCA_963838455.1 Bryobacterales bacterium | reverse complement strand
CCCAAGGGCGACGTCCCCGGCGAATGGTATTCGCCGACCCAGCCATTCCCGGTGAAGCCGCCGCCGCTGGTGCGCATGAGCTTTAACAAGGCGGAGGATTTTGTCCGCGCTTCCGATACCACGCCGGAGCACGTGAAGGCCTGTGAAGAACTGTGGGACAAAGCCGGCGGCTTTATCAATGAGGGCCCGTTCACGCCCTTCGGATTCCACGAAGCGGGCACACCGCCTAAGAGCTACTTACAGTTCCCCGGCGTCGGCAGTCCCAACTGGGGCGGCACGGCCGCCGACCCGGCTACCGGTTACGTCTACATTGGCACTTATGACTCCGCCCTCACTGGCTGGATCGAAAAGAAAGTCCCCGGCGGCAACTACGGCAATCTGACGGAAGGCTCCCCGCTGCCTATGGATCGCGGATCGATAACCGGCCCGGGCCCTTACAGCAGCTTCAGCGCCGGGGGCATGCCGTGCCAGCGCCCACCCTGGGGACGTATCTACGCCATCAACGCCAACACCGGCGAGATCGCCTGGAAAGTCGTTCTCGGTATCAACCCACGGCTGCCGGAAGGGAAGCAGAACGTCGGCGCCATCGGCGGCGCAGGACCGACGGTCACCGCCGGCGGCCTGCTGTTCGCCCCAACCAGCGACAGCTACTTTCACGCGCTGGACTCCAAGACGGGCAAGGAACTCTGGTCCGTCAAATTGGACGCGAACATGAACGCCAACCCGATGACCTACACAGGCAAATCCGGCAAGCAGTACGTGGCTGGAGTCTCGGGCGGCGCGGTGGTCGCATTCGCGTTGCCGTAGAACCGGACTGAATCGTTCCTCAGGCCGGTGTGATAGCTTGGCTGCCTTTGTTAACGCTTCGCGGGCTTGCAGGGCGCATCGCTGACGGCCAGCATCCGGTAGCGATGGCCACCCGGATCCAGCAGCGAAAAATAGCGCGTCTGGCCCGTGAGAACCACGGCGACTTGCCAGACTTCGCCTGAGCCGGCCCTTGACCCGGCGCTCGATCCGGCGCAGCGTTTGACCGTGCCCATCTGGCCTTGCTTGGGCAGTTGGTCATGCACGGTGGCCAGCGCAGGATCGCTCCAGGCCACGGCGTCTCTCCACGGGCTCGTGATCCATTCGTCGACGAAGTCCTGAGCGGAGAGCGCAATCGGATCGGTCCTGCGAACGCCATTCGAATCGATGACATAATGCAGCACGTGCCGCCGGATGGCCAGCACTGGATCGATCGACGGGCCGGTAAATTCCACGCGCATTCCGTTCGGCTCCAGGTGCGCGGAGGTCTCACCCTCCGTGTTGGCGTTCTCAGTCCCCTCGACCAGCGTCTTTTGCCGGGGTTGGGCCGAAGAAAGCTCGATTCCATACAACCCGATGAAGAACGGATGCCACGCCGAGGCGCACGCGGGCGGCCAACCGGTGGCCAGAACCAAGCCGTGGCCGGCCTCGATCGTGAGCGTGTTCAAGTGGCTCTCGGGCTCGAGCGTGAATCGCCGCATCCATCGATCCTGCGCCCACGCGTACAAATAGACGGAAGTGTCCTCGCCGCAGGACAAGTCGATCCGGGTGGTCAGTTGAATCCAGGTGGGCTCGCCGTTCGGGCGGGAAAATTCAACGGCCGGCTGCGTCGGGATTTTCGCGGGATCGGCGTGCGGATCCATGCGCCAGGGCTGGGTTTCAGCCCAAAAAAGGAGCTCATGCCTGGTGATCGCCGAGGCTTGGGGCGCAGCCGAGGCCTGCGCTGCCAGGATCATCGCCCAGGCGAGCCATTTCATATCTGCATTCTTGCAGAATTTCTTGACGGGGTTACTGGCCGGGCATCACGAACAGGGAGAAGTGCGCCAGCATCCGGCCCAGGAAGCTGTCGCGCTCGCTCAAATTGACCCACGCCACTTGCTGCGGATCGTCGTCGTCGGAGATGAAACCGACGCCGCCGCGGTGCAGCCGGCGGTCGGTCCACTCGCCGATCTGCTGGCCGTTGAGGAAGGTCAGGAAGTGGTCATCCTCTACGCTCACGCGAACGCGGTAGTTGACGCCCTTCTCCAGCGTCACGAACAGCGGCGAGGTGCTGCGCTCCAGCTCCTGCCCGTTCTGCACAACATAGCGAAGCAGGCTGGCGTTGGGCAGCGGGCCAGGCTTGGTGATCACCAGCTTGCTGGCGTAGTAGTTGTTCTGGTCGCTGGCGCGGAAGGCCCAATTGAGGCTGCGTTTCTCGATCTGCCCCTGGAACTCCATCTGGTAATTCTGCAATGGCAGGGAGCGGGTCCACAACCGCAGCGTCCCCGGCTTGGCGATATCCGGCGCGGTGGTCGAGGTCAGCCAATTCCGCGGATCGTCCACGGTGCTGTGCAGCGCCATGGTGGCCCAATCGCCCATACCCGTATGGAAGTCGTGATGCAAAGTTACCGGAGCGCTGCTGCGAACCGCCTCGCTGACAGCGTCGCCGGCCCTTTCGAAGAACCCGCGCTTGATGCCCGCTTCGAGCGATACGGCGGGCGGATAACTGGTCGCATTGGAGTTGCCTTGCTGCATCAGCAGCAGCGCGGCCAGCAATAGGCCGCCCACGGTCAGGAAAGCGAACGCCGACGCCGTCTGCCCGGCGGTCGACCCGGAAAGCCCTCCAGTCTTCTTGCGGCTCTTCCATTTCTCGACCGACCAGGACTCCAGATCGTCTTCTTCCCGCAACAATTGGGTCGAGGCTAGACGCGCCTCTTGGCGGTGGACCGGCGAGCAATATTGCTGGTCAACCAGTGATCGGAGAAAGCCGATCTTCTTGCCGCAAAGGAAACAGAGTCGCGTCATCCTATTTGCTTAGCCCGATTCTAACAAGGGTTACTCGCAAAGCAGCCGTCCTAGGGGAAGAAAAGCTAAGGGTATGCTCCTCCTACCCACATGGTTCTCAGGTGTATGATCGATCGGATCGTTCATTTCCTGTAGGCATGCATCCAGACGACCCCTTTTCCGAACCGGTACGGATACCCATTGAGGATGTCCTGGACCTGCATACCGTTTCTCCGCGCGATGTAAAGGCCGTGGTGGAGGAGTACCTGACTGAGGCTAACCACTCGGGATTCAAGGCATTGCGCATTATTCACGGGCGCGGAATCGGAGTCCAGAGAGAGCTGGTGCGCTCGGTCCTGGCAGCCACCCCCTACGTGCTTTCTTACTCCGACGCACCTGCGGAAGCGGGAGGTTGGGGAGCAACGGTGGTCACCCTCCGGTAAGGCGTTTGCCCGTCTTTTTACTGCTACAATCGACGTGCATGTTCGCGAAGGTACTGGTATCTAACCGTGGAGAGATAGGGATACGACTTACTCGATGCCTCCGGGAACTAGGAATTCGCAGCGTTGCGGTCTATTCCGACGCCGACCGGGCCTCCCTTGGCGTCGCTCTGGCCGACGAAGCGGCGTACCTGGGACCGTCTCCTTCTTCGGAGAGCTACCTGAGTATCGCGAAAATCATCGAAGCCGCGCGGCGTCACAGGGCCGACGCCATCCATCCCGGCTACGGCTTCTTGAGCGAGAATGCCGACTTTGCGGAAGCCTGCGACGCTGCAGGAATCGCCTTCATCGGCCCTCCCGCGGACGTGATCCGGCGCATGGGATCGAAGACCTCCGCCCGCCGGCTCGCCCTGGCTGCCGGGGCGCCCATCGTTCCCGGTACGGAACAGCCGCTGAGCGATCTGACCGAGGCCAAGGCTGCCGCCGGGCGCCTGGGGTATCCGGTGCTGCTCAAAGCCTCGGCCGGAGGAGGCGGCAAGGGAATGCGCCGGGTGGACCGCGAAGAGGATCTGGCCGGCTCGCTGCGCGATGCTTCGAGCGAAGCTTTGCGGGCCTTCGGCGACGGCGCGGTGTACATGGAAAAACTCTTCGTTAATCCCCGTCACATCGAAATCCAGGTTCTTGGGGACCACCACGGCAACCTGATCCACCTGGGTGAGCGCGAATGCTCGGTGCAGCGCCGCCATCAAAAGGTGATCGAGGAATGTCCCTCGCCGGTCATGCTGGAGCACCCCGAGCTGCGCCAGCAAATGGGCGAAGCCGCGCTGCGCATCGCACGCCACACCGGATACGTCAACGCCGGAACCATGGAGTTCCTGGTGGATGCCGAGCGCAACTTCTATTTCCTGGAAATGAACACCCGGCTGCAAGTGGAGCATCCGGTGACGGAGCTGGTTGCCGGTCTCGACTTGGTCGAATGGCAACTCCGCATCGCCGCGGGCGAGCCGCTGACCATTTCCCAGGACGAGGTTCGCTGGTCCGGATCGGCGATGGAGTGCCGCGTCTACGCCGAGGATCCGGAGCATCACTTCATGCCCTCGCCCGGCGTCATCACGCATCTGCGCGAGCCCTCCGGCCCCGGGCTGCGGCTCGACTCCGGTATCTATCCGGGATGGACGGTGCCGCTCGACTACGATCCGCTGCTGGCCAAGCTGGCGGCGTGGGGCCCGGCGCGGGAGCGCGCCATCGCTCGCCTGGACCGCGCGCTAGCGGAGTACTCGATCGCCGGAATCCGCACCAACATCGGTTTCTTCCGCGAAGTGCTGGCCGATCCGGAATTCCGAGCCGGCCGCCTTTCGACCAGCTTCCTGGACGGTTTCTTCGAGCGCCGCGTGTCCACCGAAGCGAGCATCGAGGCCGAGGCCGCCGCGGCCCTTTCAGCAGCCGCGTCCTTTGCGAAGCCGGCTCCGCCGGCGTCCCAACTAGGTTCGGCGCCTTCGGGCTGGCTGCTGGAAGCCCGCCGGAGCTTGATGCGATGAAACTCGAAACCCATATTCAAGGCCGATCAGGAACCATCGAAATCAAGGACTCAAAATTCACCTACCGGCGCGAGGATGGCCAGATGGTCGAGGGCGAGTTTTCGATCGCGCCGCTTGAGGCAGATGCGAATTCGATCCTGATCGGTGAGCGCGTGTATCAGGTTCGTCCGGGCGTTCCGGGTGAAGTGCTGGTGAACGGTTCGTCAATCCAGGTGGAACTGCGCGATCCGCGCGCACTGCGCTCGCGCAAGGGCTCTGCTGCGGCTCACGGCCGCGCTGAAATCGCCGCGCCGATGCCCGGGAAAGTGGTCCGTCTGCTGGTGGCCAAAGGCGATACGGTGGAAGCCGGCCAGGGCCTGCTTGTAGTCGAGGCCATGAAGATGCAGAATGAAGTGACATCCCCCAAGACTGGCCGCGTGGCGGAACTGCGCACTGCCGCCGGCTCCGCAGTGGCTGCCGGAGAGGTGTTGATGGTGGTCGAATGACCACGGAAATCAAGGTGGTTGAATGACGGACACGGCAGTTTGCCCCCTTTGTGAAGGCACCGGCTGGAGGATCGTGGAGCGCGCCGGGCTCTCCGGAGCGCAGCGCTGCTCCTGCTATGGCGACAAGCGCGCCCAGGAGCTGAAGGAATCCGCCGGCATCCCGTCCAATTACGAAGACGCTACGCTCGACAACTTCGAGATGCCGGCCGATAATCCGATCGCCCGGAAGGTCCTTGGTCAAGCGCTCATGCAGATCCGCAGCTACGGCCGCGAGTTCCCGCGGGTCAACCCTCCGGGCCTGCTTCTGATCGGCGATCCGGGAGTGGGCAAGACCCATCTGGCCCTGGCCGCGATGAAGGTGCTTCTGGACAACGGCCATCAGTGCGTGTTCTTCGATTATCAGAACCTGATCGACCGGATTCGCGCTGGCTGGGATTCGACGGCGGGCGCGGCCGACCGCGAAGCCTACAGTTCGGCGCAGGATAGTGAGGTGCTGGTGCTGGACGATCTGGGCTCGCAGCGCCCCATCGACTGGGTGATGGACACGATCACGTCGATCATCACCTACCGCTGCAACAATCGCAAGCCGCTGATCGCCACCACCAATCACCCGGATCACGATCTGGTCGGCCAGGACAAGGATTATGCGCGCAGGAGCTTGAGCGAAGTCATCGGCCAGCGCGCGCGCTCGCGCTTACATGAGATGTGCCTGATCGTCGATCTGTCCGGCGTGCAGGACTACCGGCTCAGGCCGAAAAGACATCTGAGACCATCAGGTAAATGATCACCACCAGGCTGGCCGAGGTCATGAACGCCACCAGCTTCACGAACCCGCCGCCCATGAACTCGAAGCGCAGGAACATGGCCACGATCAGGCCCGCGTAGAGCACGTAGGGGTTGATTGCGCGCTCGGTAAAGTTGCCGAACACGATCAGCGCGAAGTAAAACAGCAACGGAAGGTTGCTGCTATAGCGCTTGCGGATCACCATGTAGGTGGCGACTACGGCCAGCACCACCACCAGCAGTTCCGTGATGTTCAACGAGGTCGCGTTGAATTCCATGTCTGTGCTATCGGCACCCTCCCGGATTTTCTGGAGTCCGCTTCCTCTGGTCGCGGCTCTGTGTGCGTCCGCTGATCTGTGACTAGACAGAGCCGCGACCGGAGGAAGCGGTTTCCTGCGACGAGTGACCGAACCTCCGCTCGACCCAGCGGGCACCCCGGTCGCGGCTCTGAAGGAAAAACGCCGGGCAACGTCACAGGTTGTCCCATCCGGTCCAACCGGAGGCAAGGCTGAGCCATGACCGCAGGAAGTGGTTTCCGGGCGTTAGAACACGAAGGACAGCCCGGCTGCGGGCACGAAATCCTGCAGCCAGCCCGGGGTCTTCCCACTCACCGGTGTAATCACCTGCTTCGGAAACGGCGTAAGGTAATCGTGGACATCTACGCGCAGGTTCACGTGGGGCGCGATCTTGAACTTGAGTCCGAAAGCGGCGCTGGCCATGGGCGTCAGGTCCTGAGCCTGGGTCAGCAGCGCGATATTGCTCAGCGGCTGATACACCACCTGGGTACCGGTGCCCTGGTAGATTTTGATGCCCGCGCCGGCGGCCACGAAGGGCTGAATCGGCGCTTCATTGCCCATGAAGTTCCACATGATGTCGTAATGGATGGCCTGGCTGTGCGCGCCAAAGCTGGCCGTGGTCGAGCCCTGCTTCAGATGCAGGTCGCCCATCTCATAGTCGTAGCGCAGTTCCCCGCCCCACTTGCCCGCGCCGTCGTTGCCCACCCATACGCTGCCGCTCAAGCCAGGTTGAATCGTGGCTGCAGCCGAGCCGGAGCCGTTGGGCGCGGAGATGTCCGGCGCGGTATAAAACCCGCCCCCGACCGCGCCGCCGATCTCCCATTTCTGTCCCCACGCGGCCGGCAACACGGCTAAGCTTGCGCACACTACCAGCGTTCGAGCGAATTTCATATAAATCCCCTTCCTACTTTGTTGCGGTCCACTGAGCGTTGATTACCGGGCGTTGACTACTGGGCGTTGATTACTGCGCATTGATTACTGAACGACGCGCACGTTGATTGTTTGCGAGCCGGCGCCTTGCGAGATCGTGAGCGGGACGCTGAGTCCCTGCGGCGCGTCTGTGGGCACCGTCACGTTGATCTGGTATACGCCGACTTCGCCCGGCGCCAGACCTGCATAACCTACGTTCATGTTCGATCCTCCCAGCGTGACCGTCGGTTGCGTGACGGCTTGCGCGAGCGGAGAGAACGGACCAGGCAAGCCGTTGCCGACCACCGGCGATACCGTGCCCAACCCGGTGGTGTACAGAGTCAGGTTATCGCCCATGTGAACCGGGTTCGAACTGGTGACCAGAAGATTGGTGGCCTGGCGAATCACGATGGGCAGATCGGTCAGAGGTCCGGCTGCGCCGCTGATGAAAACCGCGGGCGCGTTCTGCTGAACCACCATGTTGAAATTGGGGCTGGTGCCGCCGGGGGTGTGCACCACCATCACCACGTCGCCTACCTCCTGGAACGGCATCTGCGCGTTGACCTGCGTCGAGGAGACGAAGATCAGCGGCATGGGCTGGCCGTTCACGGTCAGGCAGCTTTGCGCCAGAGCCGTCGGAAGGGGGATCTCGCTGGTGGCCTGATTGGTCGGGCTCAGCGCGGTGCCGAAGATGGTGATCAAGCCTCCCGGAGCCGCCGGCGATGCGAAATCGGCGGAGCTGACCACTGCGTTGATCTGCGGCGGCTGGACCGATGCTGCATATCCAGGCGGCAGGACCACGACTCCCGAGGTGGTCAGGTTGATGAACGCGCTTCCGTCCTGCAGCATCGCCAGCGAGCGCGAAAACGAGTTCACGGGATACTGCAACTGCGAGGTGAGCGTGGAGCAGCTCTGACTGGTCGCGCCACTGCTCGAATTCGTCGTCGTCGAGCAGTTGGTGGTGGTCACCGTCAGACCGGTCTGGCAGATCTGCTGGCTGCCGGTGCTGCTGCTGTTGGTGGTGCAGACCGTACCCACGGTAGCCACCGGAGGCGTGTTGGCCAGCAGCGGCGATTCCACCATCGCGGTCGGCTGGATGACGCCGCCTGTTGAAAGATTCACGGCCTGGATGACGCCCGGTTTGCTGACCCCGGTTGAGCTGGTCATGTACCCGTTCGATCCGGCGAAGGTGAACCCGGAGGGCTCCGACCCCTGCGTGTTGATCGTCGCCACCGGCACCAGCGATGCATTCAGAATGGTCGAGCCCACCACGTAGTTGCCGAAGGCCGAGGCCGCGTAGGCCCCGGTCAATGAGGGGAAATCCTGGCGCGAAACCGTGAAGGTATTGGCGTTGGCGTCGTACAGCATGGTGTGACCGTCGGCGGAAGCCAGCATGACGGTAGCGCCATTGGGCGAGGCAGCCAGCACCGTGTTCAGCAGAACCTGGTTCTGGTACACGCCCAAGGTAGGCAGCTTGGTCGCGGTGTTTTCGATCAGGTCGATCGAGGCGATATAGGGCGAGCCGCCGCCCCCGTCGCGCATCACCGCCAGGATGAGGCCGTTGGAGACCGCGACCGACTGCACGTAGCCGGGGCCCGTGTTCACCGGGTTGAGCGGCTGCAGCGCGTTCAGATCGTACCGCGTCATGACGTGCGCGGTATTGCAGCCCACCAGCAGCGTATTGCCGTCGAAGGTTTCCGCCAGCGACGTCGGATTGGAGCAGGTGGGAAGGGCCGCGATCTGCGTGTTGTTGGTTCCGTTGAACACCAGAACCTCATTGAGGTCCTGCCGCAGAACGTAATACTGCACCCGCGAGTTGTCGCTCAAAAGATCCACCAGGGAGCCCGGGATGGGCACGATGGTGCCGCGCTGGCTGGGCTGCGGCGCGTTGACCAGCACCGCCACCGGCGGAGCGGTATTGATGGCCGAGGCCGAGCTCACCGTCAGGCTCACCGTCGTGGTGCCGTTCTGGTTGGCGAACTGGTTCGGATCCACAGTGACCGTGATCGTCGCCGGCGTCACGCCCGAGGAGGGAGAGACGGTGACGCCGGGGTTGGAGCTGGATACGCTGAAAGGCGTGTTGTTGCCGCCTGGATCCGCGATGGTGAAAGTCTGGCTGGTGGCGTTGCGGGTGCAATATCCGTCCAGGAACAGGACGCTCTGGGTGCTGGCCTGCAGACGCGCATACCGGTTGAGAGAGCCCACTGGCAGCACCGTGACGCCGCTCTGACTCAGCGCGTACACCACGCTCTTATCGCTTTTGATCACCGCTTTGCCAGCCAGGTTTTCCGGCAGGAACAGCGTGTCGAGCGTAGTCAGGTTGTTGGAGCTGAGGACCTGCAGGGCCGGCGTGATGCCCTGCCCGTTGGGGCTGGACCCGCCTCCTAGCGGAACCTGGGAATAGGTGACGCCGTGGACTGAATCGAGCGCGTGCCCGCCGATATTCAACACTCCAGACGGCGTATTCTGCGGATTGCCGAACTCCGAGGTGTCCTCCAGCGATTGATTGACCCGCATCCAGCCCATCACCGCATAGCTGCCGTCGTCGGCCACGCTGACCGCGCGCGGTCCTTGCGGGGGTGAAGAGGTGTAGTTTCCGTAATACGGCGTGTGGTGAACCGCATCGTAGTAGAACATCAGATTGTCGGCCAGGCCGTAGATCGCGGTGTAATCGGCCGAGGCAGCGAGCGTGGCTCCGGTGATGTTAGGCGGGAAGTTCACCAGCGGCACCGGAACCGCCTGCGCGGCGGCCGCCTGAATGGTGGTGAGGGTCTGGGTGGTCCCGCTAGCCGGATTGAAGACCAGGAAAGCGGTGGTGGTCACCACCAGGGCGTTTCCGTCCACGCCGAAGCTCACCCCCAGCGGGGGGCTGCCCAGCGCAAAGTTCTGCTGGGCGTAGTTATTCGTGAGGTCGATCAGCGTGAGACCGCTCTGCTGGGTCGCCGGCGCGGTGTTGTTGCCATACTGGCCCACCAGCAGCCAGTGGCCGTTGGGCGACAGCGAAACCGAGCTGGGCTGGGCGGGCACATTGATCGAGGTTTGAACCTGATTGGTGGCCAGCGACATGACGTCGATGCGGTTGGCGGTGAAGTCCGCCACATAGAGAAATCCCCGCGCTTCATCCAGCGCCAAGTCCGCGCCGGAGCCGCCGATGGGGACGACGGTCCCGAATGTGCCGGCCCAGGTCTGCCCGGCCAGCACGACCGCGCCCGCCACTGCCAATTTCAGCACTCTAAGCCATGACTTCCGAAGCATAACGTAACTCCATCTCCTAATCCGGCGTCTTCGGCGCCGCGGGTTTCTTTACTCCGGCGCCTGCGCGCCGAGTCTCCTCGCTAGCGTCCGTCCCTTACCGCCCTCCCGTGCTCTTACTTGCGTCACTCGCGATCGCCTGAAGGGGGCTCGCCGGGACACACTGGTGGCGTGCAGCCCCGGCGGCTTCCTTCTTCCTTCTGCCTTTTTTGTTCTTGCTGGTACTGCTTAACCGCTCACCCGCTGGGCCTCGCCTCGCGCAAAGCTGCCCGAGTTGGGACCGGACCGGCGCTACTCCTCACTTGGCCGCACCGTGGGTTCTTGTGCTCCCGCTTTGGTCATGGGAGCCGGTGAAAGGAGCGTGGAAAATGCTTAGAGGTCGCTCCCCTCACTGGCTCGGGCCTTACTCATCAGCGCTCTTTTTGCGGCGAAACCAGATGGCTCCACCCAACAGCACCGCCAGGGCGGCGCATACGTAACGAACAGTAGAAGTGTCCATGGTCCTTTCTCCTTTCCTGACAAGAGTTAATTCGGCTTTGCTAGCCCTAACCTTTAGCCGGTACTAGATGTTATTCATCATCGGTATCAGCTCACGAACGATCTTCATCGCGATGGGCCCTACCGTCACTACGAACAGCGACGGCAGGATGCAGAAGAAGATCGGGAAAATCAGTTTTACACCTAATTTGGCGGCCTTCTCTTCGGCCACCTGGCGGGTCTGGATACGCATGAAGTCGGCGTGCGCGCGCAGGCTCTGCGCCACGCCGGTGCCGAAGCGGTCGGCCTGAATCAGCACCGCCACCAGCTTCTTCAAATCGTCCACGCCGGAGCGCTCGGCCAGGTTGCGCAGGGCCTCGACGCGGCGCTTGCCGGCCTTCAGCTCCAGGTTCACCATGCCGAACTCCTCGCTGATCTCCGGGTGCGCGGCGTCCAACTCCTTGGAGACCTGCAGAATGGCCTGATCGAGGCCGAGTCCGCTCTCCACGCAAACCACCAGCAGATCCAGCGCATTGGGCAGCCCATGCGCAATCTGATGCTGGCGGCGGGCGTACATCCGGTCGACGTAAATGTTGGGTCCGAAGAATCCCACCGCCGCAGCGGCGAGCACCGCGAAGATCTTGTTTCCGGAGTCCGAGGGCAGGCCGGCCACCGAGACCAGGGTCAGCACCGGGAGCGCGACGCCCAGCACCACCTTGGCGCCGTACAGCATCTTGAGGGCGTTGGGGCCGCGGATGCCGGCGCGGATCAGCCGCCGCTGCATCACGGTGACGTCCTTGGGCGACTGCGGAATGATGTTGCCCAGCTTCTTGATCAGCTCATGCATCGCCAGGCTGGGATGCTGCGGCATCTGGTCGGCCGATGCCGACCCGCCGGCCACGCGTTCCATGGCCTCTTTGGGACGCACGTAGACGCGCATTCCGGCCGTGGCCGCGGCCATAAATACGGCCACAATAATCAGCACCATCAGGATAAATGACATGCCCTTTATACCTCGATGTTCACGATTTTCTGCATAATGCCGTAGCCGATCAACTGCAGCACCACCGCGCTGCCCAGCATGATCTGGCCCACGTCATCGGTGAAGAAGAAATTGACGTATTCCGGGTTGGTGTAAAACATCAGGATCGCCACCGCGATCGGGATGCAGCTCAACGCCGTGGCGGTCATCTTGCCGTGCGCGCTTACCGCGCGGATGCGCCCGCGCAGCTTGAAACGCTCGCGGATCACGTACGCCAGCTTGTCCAGGATCTCCGCCAGGTTGCCGCCGGTGCGCTTCTGCAGCAGCACCGCGGAGACAAAGAAGTGCACGTCCAGCGAGGGCACTCTCTGCCCCAGCTTCTGCAGCGCCACTTCGATCGGCAGGCCCAGGTTGTGTTCCTCGAAGGTGCGGCGGAACTCGCCCGCCACCGGTTCCTGAAATTCGCGGTGGATCATCTCGAGAGACACGGAAAAGGCGTGCCCGGCGCGCATCGAGCGGCCGATGAATTCGAGCGTATCCGGGAACAGCTCCTCGAAGCGCTTCAGCCGCGCTTTACGCTTCGCCCACACGTACAAAAAGGGTATGATGCCGGCCACCAGACCCACCACCAAGTCCAGAACATTGGGGATGGGCAGCATCAGATAGCTCACGGCCACGCCGCCGGCGAAGGCCATCAGACACATGTTCACCAGCCGCGCCGGTTGCCAGCGCAAGCCGGCCTGCTCCAGCAGTTGCTGGATCTTGGGCGCGAGCTTGTACCGGTCCACCAGGAGCTGGGCCAGGCGGTTGGGGGCCTTGCCCTGCTCGTGGATCACGCTCTGCTCTTCGGGCGCGTCGCCCTTCTTGGATTTCTTAGCCTTCTTCGGCGCTCCCATCAGGCGCGCTTTGACCTTCTCGACGTCGGCCGAGTTGGCGTACTTGGAAACCAGGAGCCAGGCGCCGACCGCGATCGCCCAGAACACCACTATCATGACCAGCAGGTATCCCATTTAAACCTCCACCACCTCGTCAAACAAATCCGGGCGCAGGCGGATGCCGGCACTCAACAGCTTTTCGTAGAACTTGGGCCGGATGCCGGTGGCCGCAAAACGGCCCACCACCTTACCGTCCGGATCGAGGCCCCTCTTTTCGAACACGAATAGATCCTGCAGCGTGACCACCTCGCCTTCCATGCCGGTGACCTCGGTGAGCGAGATCACGCGGCGCGAGCCGTCGCTCATACGCGAGGCCTGCACCAGCAGATGCACTGCGCTGGCAATCTGCTGGCGGATGGAGGTCAACTGCATGTTGGAATTGGCCAGCGACACCATCACCTCCAGGCGGCTGACGGCATCGCGCGGGGAATTGGCGTGGACCGTGGTCAGCGACCCGTCGTGACCGGTGTTCATGGCCTGCAACATGTCCAGGGCTTCCTCGCCGCGGACTTCGCCGACCACGATGCGGTCGGGGCGCATACGCAAGCTGTTGACCAGCAACTCGCGCTGCCGCACCGCTCCCGTGCCTTCCAGGTTGGGCGGGCGGGTTTCGAGGCGCGCCACGTGCGGCTGCTTGAGCTGCAATTCGGCCGCGTCTTCGATGGTCACAATGCGCTCCCGGGCGCTGATGAACAGCGACAGCGCGTTGAGCAGAGTGGTTTTACCGGAGCCGGTACCGCCGGCGATGATGATGTTCAGGCGCGCCTTGACCGCCGCTTCCAGCAGTTCCATCATGCCCGGCGTCATCGC
>CAWISY010000280.1:0-6642 GCA_963838455.1 Bryobacterales bacterium | reverse complement strand
ATACTCGCCAAAGACGCCACGCAAGGTGTCGGAAATCTCGCCCAGCGTGGCCAGATTCTCGCAAGCCGCGAGGATCTTCGGCATCAGATTCTCGGTGCCGCGCGCCGCACGCTCCAGCTCGCACAGGCTCTGGTTGACTTGCTCCGCTGCCCGCGAGCTTCGCAGTTCGCGCAGCCGCTCGATTTGCTGCCGCTCCAGAGCGGGGTCCAGGCGAAACACCTGGGGCGCGTGCGCCTGGTCCTGCTGGAAGCGGTTCACGCCGACCACAATGGTCTCGCCGCGCTCCACTGCCTGCTGATAGGCGTAAGCGGCGTTCTGGATCTCGCCCTGGATGAAACCGTTTTCGATGGCGGCCAGAGTCCCTCCCATCGCATCGATTTGGTCGAGGTACTGGCGCGCGCCGCGCTCGATCTCGTCGGTCAGCGTCTCAATGAACCCACTCCCCCCTAGCGGATCGGGCTCGCGCGTCACGCCGCTTTCGTAGGCGATGATCTGCTGGGTGCGCAGCGCCAGCCGTGCCGAATCTTCCGTCGGCAATCCCAAAGCTTCATCCGCCCCATTGGTGTGCAGTGATTGCGTCCCTCCCAGCACCGCGGCCAGAGCCTGGATGGTGACGCGAACCACGTTGACGTCGGGTTGCTGCGCGGTGAGCGTCGACCCGGCCGTCTGCGTGTGGAACCGGAGCATCATGGACTTGGGGTTCTTCGCCCCGAAGCGGTCCTTCATCAGGTGCGCATAGAGGCGTCGCGCCGCGCGGTACTTGGCGATCTCCTCCAAAAAATCGCTGTGCGCGTTGAAGAAGAAGCTCAGCCGCGGCGCGAATGCGTCCACTTCCAGGCCAGCGTGAACGGCAGCCTCGATGTACGCGATTGCGTTGGCCAGGGTGAAGGCGACCTCTTGCACCGCGGTCGAGCCGGCCTCGCGAATGTGATAGCCGCTGATCGAAATAATGTTCCACTCCGGCACTTCGGCGCTGGCCCAGGCGAACAGATCCGTGACGATGCGCATGGCCTGCCGCGGCGGATAAATGTAGGTGCCACGGGCGATGTATTCCTTCAGAATGTCGTTCTGGACCGTTCCGGACAACTTGCGCACATCCGCGCTCTGGCGCTCGGCTGCCAGCACGTACAGGGCAAGCAGAATCGCGGCGGTGGAATTGATGGTCATCGACGTGGTGACGCCGCCCAGCGGGATTCCATCGAAGAGCCGCTCCATGTCCGGAAGCGAACAGATGGCCACGCCCACGCGGCCGGCCTCGCCCGCGGCCAGCGGATGGTCGGAATCCATGCCCATTTGCGTAGGGAGGTCGAAGGCGACGGAGAGCCCGGTCACGCCCTGCGAAAGCAAATAGCGGTAGCGGCGGTTGCTCTCCTCGGCGGTGCCGAAGCCAGCGTACTGGCGCATGGTCCAGAGCCGCGTGCGGTACATCTCGGGATGGATGCCGCGGGTGAAGGGAAACTCGCCCGGACGCTCCTCCCGCGAGCTCATGAACGGCCGATCTTGCGGGCTTTGAGGAACGAATGCAGGCCGTAGGCGAGCATGATCGCCGCAGCGATCGCCGGGACGACCACGCCCACCAGGCTGCCCTGCGGCTGGCCGAGTTTGCGATAGCCGCGGAACGCGGCGCTGCCGAACCATACTCCAAACACGAGAAAGAAGAAACCGATGATTTCGTTCCAGAGAATATGCAGCGGCCGGATGACCCCCGGCACCACGTGGTTCACGAATTGGCGGACGATTCCCGGCTTCGCTTCTGTTCGCACGGCTTCTGTAACCTCATTTTAGCAAGCGGACGCGCAAGATCAGGCGGGGCCCGGCCGATACAATGGATGGTGCCTTCCCGCATGGAAAGACGCGTGGAAAACCGCCTGGAAACCGATGGCCTCGCGCGGCATCAGATGATATGCTGAAGGTGCCTTGGCGAGGGACACCAAACCAGGCGCAGGAAGAGAAGAGGATTCCTTGGACGATCGACTGAAGGATCTCATGCAAGAGTTGGGGAATGCGATCAACGAATCGTTGTCGGACTCCGATCGCATTGCCGCGGCCATAGGCGAAATCAAGCGCGCCGGCTACGATGTCTTCCTGGTGCTGGAAGCCACCATCGGGTTCAACAAGCGTGAAGAAGCCGCCGACGAAGATGAGGGCGGAGAAACGATCGAGCTGGAGTCGTCGCGTCCGGAGGGCGGGCGGCGTAGCGCCGGCAAGATCAAGCTGACTTCCCAGGATCAGAAGTTCCTGCGCCAACTGAAAATATCGATCGACGACGATAGCCGTTAGCTAGAAAACTCTGATATTCCTTCCTGCCGCCCGCACCTATTAGGTGTGAGCTCGGCTTCCCCCAAAAAACCAAACTCCAAAAGCAAGCCCAGCCGAGCGGGCGAAGCTTGTCTGGCGATAGAGCGGTTCCTCGAATCTAGCCGGCGCCCCGCGGTGCTCGACCCTGGCGACGACCCCATCCCCATCGGCGCGGACAATTTCAGGTTGGAACGGCGCGGCGATCGGGTCACCCTGGAGGTTTGGAGCGAAACCTCGAACCTGGTGCGGCGCATCGTGTCGGTGCATGCCGAACATCGGGCCCGGTTGGAGCTGGAAGTGGAACGCTTCGGCGGGCGCACGGGACGCCTGGAACTGGTGGATCTGGCGCATCCAGCCAGCCGCGACGTGCCGCGCCGCGGCGCCCGGCTCAAGTATCGGGAGCGCTTTCGCCGCTCGCTGTTGCGCCAGTTTCCCGGCTGGCGCGTCGCGGAGCTGAGCACCGCTCCCGACCTGCACCACAGCTTGTCCCCCAGCTATCCCCGGGCTCTGCTGCGCAAGGGCAGCGCGGCTCTGGCCGCGATTGGCGCGGCCGAAGATTCGCTGGATGCCGACGGCGCTCTGACCTTCGGCCTCATCTGGCTCGATTACCTCCGGCGTCGTGACCCGAATATGGGCCTGGAGGGTCTGGCCATCTTCGTCCCGGCAGGAAAGGAAGCGGTGACCTGCCATCGCGTGCGGCACCTGGATTCCCGCGCCGCGGTCTGCACGGTTTTCACGCACTTCGCCGACGGTACGGAAGAAGCCGTCGATCCTCGGGACTACACCAATTTCGAGACGCGCATTGACCCGTGCTGCCAGCCCCTGGCCGAGAGCCCTGTCGCATTGCTGGACTGTGTCGAGCGTCTCGCAGAAGTCGAAGGGGTGGAACGGCGCGACCATCCCGACGGCCAAGTGAGCCTGGCGGTCAACGGTCTGGAGTTCGCTCGCGCGAATGGCGAGCGGATAAGCTTCGGCCTCGACGGCAAGCACCAAATCGCGGGTGATCGGCATTCCTGCAAACTCGAGGCCCGCGAACTCGAAGCTTTGGCTCGCGGCCTGGCGGAGCGGAGAACGGCGCGAACCGATCACCAGCATCCGCTGTACCTCCGCTCACCTGAGGCCTGGCTCGAATCGCAGGTGCGGCGCCACATCGAACGCGTCGACGCCACGCTGCTCGCCCACCCGCTTTACGGACAAGTCCCGCAATTCGCCGGCAGGGAGCGCGGCGTGCTGGACATCCTCGCTGCGGACCGCTCCGGAAGACTCGCCATCGTCGAAATCAAAGCCAGCCAGGACATCCACCTTCCGCTGCAGGCGCTGGATTATTGGATGCGCGTCAAATGGCACTTGGAGCGCGGCGAATTCTCCGGGCGCGGGTACTTCCCCGGTCTCGAGCTGCGTACCGATCCGCCGCGCCTGTTGCTGGTGGCTCCCGCGCTCGATTTTCATCCCTCCAACGAAACGGTGCTGGGCTTCTTCCGTCCCCAGATCGAAGTCGAACGCATCGGCGTGGGGCTAGAATGGAGACAGGAGCTTCGGGTTATGTTTCGAAGCTCATCTCCAGCATGCCCATCCCGGTGCTCCATCAGGTAAAGCAGGCGCTGACGCACCTCAATCCCGGGGAAGTCCGCGACGCCGCTCTCCGGCCGGTCCGCTTGGGCCTGGTGGCGGCCTCGCATGATTCCCTGGTCCAGATGGAGGACTTCCTGGTTCCGGCCCATCTTTCCATGCAACGGCGCGTGGAAGGCCTGCACATGATTGACCGAGCGGGCGGAGGGTCCGAAATCCAGAGCTCCGAGATTCACATCTATGAAGCCTCGCTGTTGCGTCCGCGCGACGCGTTCTCCATGGACCTGGAGTCGCCCGAGGATTGCCTGCGCCAGATTCTGCGGAAGCATGACGATCTGCTGCTTCCCTTGGCCCGCCAGTTTTATCCTTTCCGCAAGCCCGCCGCGCAACATGTCATTCGCACCATCGCCAAGGAGAACGCGCTGTTCTGCCTGGCGACGGCGCTGCCGGATGTAGTCCCGTTCCTGGGCTGGCTCCCGTGGGCGGCGGTGGGAGAATTCGGCTCCGATGCGGCCTTTCTGACCATGAACCAGATCCGCATGGCGTTTCAACTCGCCGCCTTGAGCGATCGCACGCCGGGCTATCGCGAGCAGCGGTCCGAGATCGCCTCCATCATCGCCGGAGCCTTCGGATGGCGCGCTCTGGCGCGTGAGCTGGTGGGAAAGATCCCCTTCGGCGGCGGGCTGATTCCGAAGGCGGGCATCGCCTGGGCGGGCACCTTCGCGGTGGGATTATCGCTGGAGCGGTTGTACCGGCTGGGCTACGGCTTCACGCGCGCGGAGCGGCGCGCCGTCTACGAAGAAGCCTATGACCACGGCCGCCAGATCGCCGGGATGTTACTGGACGGTCTGCGGAAGAAAAAAGCGGGCCAGCCGCAAATCCAGACTACGGATTACACGGTCCCATAGGGACTCCGGCGCGTCGTCAAACACGGTATCGGACTTCGCCGGAATGACGCGCCAGGCTCCTGCGTCCAGTTCCGTTTCGAGCTGCCCCGGTCCCCACCCGGCGTAGCCCAGATAGAACCGCAGCTTGTCCGGGCCCAGGTGCGTCGTCGTCAAAGTCTCCTGTACCGTATCCTGGTCCGGAATCGCCCACATGTCACCGGTGATGCGCTGGGCCCCGTCGGGAGCCTTGGTTCCGCGCAGCAGCGCCAGCACGCTCTTGGGCTCCACGGGCCCTCCGCTAAAGGCGGTGTCCGTGCGGTCGCGAGCCGCTTTGACGCCGGCCAGAAGCTGCGCCACTGGGACTTCGCCGGGCCGATTGACCACCAGTCCCACAGCGCCGTGATCGTCATAGGCGACAATCAACACGATCGCCTTCTGGAAATTGGGATCTTTCAGGGCGCGGTCGGCTACCAGCATCACTCCTGCGGCCAGTTCTTCATCGGCTCGCGCGGTCACCGTGCTGACCGGTAGCAGCACCGCCGCGGTGCAGAGAACGGCACAACAGCGACCACGCGTCCATCTACCCATACTTTGATTCTCGCTCCTTTTTCGAGCGACCGTGGCACAATGCCCGTGGCACAATATTAGTTCCATGCCTGACACCTCCTCGCCTGCCATTCGGCGGGCATTGCTCAGCGTCACCAACAAAACCGGGATCGTCGATTTCGCGCGCGCTCTCTCGGCGCTGGGTGTCGAAATCCTTTCCACCGGCGGCACCTTCCGTTTGCTGAAGGAAGCCGGCATCGCGCCTCTGCGCGAAGTGGCCGAGGTAACGCAATTTCCCGAGATGCTGGACGGCCGCGTAAAGACGCTGCACCCGATGATCGCCGGCGGCATCCTCGCCGTACGCTCGAACCCCGAGCACATGGGCGCCCTCGCCGAGCACGGCATCACGCCGATCGAGCTGGTGGCCGTGAATCTGTACGATTTCGCCAAGGTCGCGGCGAAGAAAGACGCGCCGCTGGAGGAGTTGATCGAGAACATCGATATCGGCGGTCCCACCATGATCCGCTCCGCCGCCAAGAACTGGCAGGACGTCGCGGTGCTGACTTCGCCGTCGGATTATGAACCCGTTCTTGCAGAGCTGAGCAGCCATGGCACACTCAGCCGCGACACTCGCTGGAGGCTCGCTAAGCAAGCGTTCGCGTTAACGGCGGCTTACGATCGCGCCGTGACTGCGCGATTGGCCGAGGTGGGTGCGGCTCCAGAGACTCTGCCTTCGGTCCTGGATATTCGGGCTCCCCGCAAACTGGCCTTGCGTTACGGGGAGAATCCGCACCAGAGCGCGGCACTCTATGCCTCGGCTGGCGCGGGCATCGCCGGAGCCGAACAACTTCAGGGCAAGGAGCTCTCTTATAACAACCTGGTGGACCTGGACGCGGCCTGGCAGTTGATCTGCGAATTCGACCGGCCCGCCGCGGCCGTCATCAAGCACACCAATCCGTGCGGCTGTGCGGAGAGCGCGTCGCTTGCAAACAGCTACCGCAAAGCGTTTGAAGCCGACCCGGTTTCCGCTTACGGTGGAGTGCTGGCGTTCAATCGCGAAGTGGATGGGGAAACCGCGGCCGAAATCGCCAAGACCTTCATCGAGGCCGTCGCCGCTCCGGGTTATTCAACAGACGCCCTGCGTGTGCTGGAAGGAAAGAAGAACCTGCGCCTGCTGCGCGTGGCCCCCGGCGCGCCGGAGCTCGTCGTCAAATCCATCAGCGGAGGGTTTCTGGCGCAGACTCCCGACGTGCACGCGCTCCTTCGTAAGGAAGCCGTCGTCAAAACCGATCGCGCGCCCACGCCCGAGGAGTGGGAGGCGCTCGAGTTCGCCTGGAAGGTC
>CAWISY010000279.1:0-37821 GCA_963838455.1 Bryobacterales bacterium | reverse complement strand
GGGCGGAGTCAAGAGTCCCGAGGAATCGATGTAGGACGGCATCCCCAGAGCCTTGACCGGGTCGTAGCCGCCGAACGAAGCAGCCACGCCGTCGGTGGGATACCAGTTGTGCCCGTATCCGAGCGAAATCGTCATCAGGGTGCGCGGCGTGAACGTGTGGACATAATTGACGTCGCCGACCAGCGCGTCGTGCTTGGTGGGCCCTTGCGTATTGGTGTCGTAAACGCTTCCAAAGAAGTTCGCGTTCTCACCGGAGTCCCATTCGTGCGAGAAGCGGACGTTCACGATATCTCTCGATCTGAAATGCTGATCCAACTTGATGTCGAACGACTGCTGATTCAAAGGGCTGCTTCCGGTGGCGACCCAGTTGTGGTACGGATCATAGGCTGCGGAGCCAACGTGGAGATTGGGGAGCGGGAAGGCTTGGATCAGCTTGGCGCCGGCCGGATCGATCAGGTTCCCGGGCGTGGCGGGCAAGTTTCCCAGTCCGAAAGGGATTTGCGGATTTCCGGGACTCACATAGGTGGCCAGATTGTTGAACGGGACCGGCGCGCGGTTGACGGCGATGTTCTGTGCGTTCGGTTGACCGGTATAGGGGTCATAGATTTGTCCAGCGGGGTTGGAGCAAGTGCCGGCGGAGTTGAAGGTGCCCTGCACGCGCGCACACAACTCGCCGAAATTTCCGGATCGTTCGGCCGCATCTGGAACTCCGGCCAGCGACGAAGTGGCGCCCGTCAGCGCTCGAATCCCGTTGAAGTCGAAAAAGAAAAACAGCTTGTTCTTCAGGACTGGACCGCCCACCGTCCCGCCGAAGTCGTTGCGGGTGGAGTGCGGTTGGGCAAGACCGGCCTCGTTGGCAAAGAACGAATTCGCGTTCAGAACGTTGTTCCGCAGGAATTCGAACAGCTCCCCGTGAAATTCATTGGTGCCTCCGCGAGTGATGACGTTGACGATGGTGCCGCCGCTATTGCCGAACTCGGCGCTGAAATTGGTTTGTTGAACCTTGAACTCCTGGATGGCCTCAATGGGCGGGACGTACAGGGCCTTCTGCACCCCAGGATTGTTATCGCTGTTCGTCACGCTGACGCCGTCCAGCAGCAAGTCGGCTTGGGCGTTGCGGCTGCCATCGGAGACAAAGTTGGTCACGAAGCCCGGCGTGCTGACGCCGTTCCCATAGGTGGTCCCGGGCGCCTGCGAAACCCCGGGTGCGAGAAAGGCCAGGTCGAACGCGTTGCGGTCCACCAGCGGTAGATCGGTGATCGTTTTTTGGTCCAGGACCAGTCCCTCGGTGGCATTTTGTGTTTCCACGGAAGAGGGGTTAGATTGAACCAGAACGCTGTTGCGCTGCTGCGAAATCCGCAGTTGCGCATCGGCCGACAGGCTTGCATTCACGTCGACCACCAGGTTGTGCAGTTGGTAGGGCTCGAACCCAGCCGCCACGATCTCCACTGAATAATTGCCGGGAGACAACGCCCGAAAAACGTAACGGCCCGAGCGGTCGGCGCTGGTGGAGGCGTGGGTGTTATGATCCACGTCATTTAAGGTGACCATCGCCTCGGCCACCGGGGCCCCCGACGGGTCAAGCACCAAACCCGTGAGAGAACCGGTATACAATTGCGCGAATGCGTGAGCCATGGGGAGCACTAACAGTGCACTCCGTCGAATCGTGGCTTGCCGGATCCGGTTGAAAGAGGTTTTCACGAGAGCCTCCTAGGTCAGCGGCGCCACTTGATAGTCCATCTTAATTCTCCAGGTTAATGATTACGGGTGCGGAAAGCATCCCTACGTTGCGGAATTCCTTGCTACCACCATCGGGTGATGGGCGACCGTCAGCGCCTGGGGCCGCAAGACCAAGCGGCGGGTACCTCAATCGGGGTACCCGAGCCCTCACTTAACTTGGTAGGCGAAAAATCCTCCATGTCGGGATGACCAGGACCGGCGAAAAACGCATAGTAAGTACATACTCAGACCGGCCACGCTGCTGGTCCTTCACCGAAGTCGTGACCCAACTATAAGGAGAGCGTTATGCGGAATCCTGCTGATCGTGAACTCATCGGCGAGAGTGCTAAATTCAAAGCCGCTCTCGATCAAGTAAACCTGGTTGCTCCGGCCGATTGCGCCGTCATGATCCAAGGCGAGACGGGCACCGGGAAGGAGCTGATTGCACAAGCGATTCATAACGGCAGTTCACGTTCGAACGGGCCGTTCATCAAACTGAATTGCGCAGCAATCCCGGCCGGCCTGCTGGAAAGCGAGCTGTTCGGGCATGAGCGGGGCGCCTACACCGGCGCCGTTACTCAAAGGATTGGCCGACTTCAGCTCGCGCACCGGGGAACTCTGTTTTTGGACGAGGTTGGAGATATGCCTCTGGAGCTCCAGCCCAAACTCCTGCGCGCCTTACAGGAGCAGGAGTTCGAACGGCTGGGGAGCTCGCAGACGGTTCGCGTGGACGTTCGGATTGTCGCGGCGACGAATCAGAATCTCGCACAGATGGTAAATGCGCGGACGTTTCGAGCCGACCTGTATTACCGGCTGAACGTTTTTCCGATCGAATTGCCGCCGCTGCGCGAGCGGGTCGAGGACATCCCTCACCTCATCCGGCATTTCGTCCGCGAATTTGCGGCTCGCATGAACAAGGTGATCGACCAGATCCCGGATCAAGTCATCGACATGCTTCGCGGCTATGACTGGCCGGGAAATATTCGGGAACTGCAAAACTTCGTCGAGCGGGCGGTGGTCATGACCGAAGGCCGGGTGCTGCGTCCGCCGCTGACGGAATTGACTGGCCTGGTCCCGGTCACCTCCAGCGAGCCGGCCCGTACACTCGCGGATATGCAGCGCGTGTACATCGAGGAGACCCTTCAAAAAACCAACTGGGTGATCGGCGGACGCGGCGGCGCGGCGGCCAAGCTGGGGCTGCCTCGGACGACGTTGCTCGCCCGGATGCGCAAGCTCGGGATTTCGCGCGAGACCTTAGGGTTGCACAGCGCCCCGCAAACCCGAACCGCCGCCAGCGCGATGCCGAACGGGGAATATCGCGGCGCATTTGCGCACGCAGGGATCTAATCTAACAGGATGCTGAAAAAGCGCAAAAACCGCTTGCTGGCGCGCGCAGCTCAGAAATGCATCGGCGTGGGTGCAACAACTTGCAGAGCCGCGACGGGGTGCCCCCTGGGCCGGGAGCGGTTGCGCCGAGCCTCTTTTCCAGGATCCTGCCAGGGAACCGCGAAAGCCAGGAGGGCGCCGTGGAGATTGGAGTGAGGGGAGTCGAAAGCCGGGACATCGATCCCGGCACGGAGTATACGCTCGTGGAGCAAGCGCTCTTAGAGCAAACCCTCGGAAGAGCGTATCTTGCCGCCCACTTGTTCACGGCCAGCGCCCAGCAGGCTGAAGACGCGATTCTGGAGGCCGTTGATTGGTGGGATGCAGAAAACGACGATCAAGAAGACTTGTTCCGGCAGGTGCTGGAAACGGCTGCCCGGCAGCACATGACGCCCAGGCCGCCGATCCCGAATCGGGGAGACCGGGCGGCGAGAGGTTTCCTTCCGCCGGAACTGAGGTCGGTGCTGAGGCTGCCGGCTCCGCTTCGCCGCTGCCTCGTGCTCCGGGTGCTGGCTGGTTTGTCGAGGCCGGCGTGCGCCCGGATGCTGCGGTTGCGGCTCCATCAAGTCGATGAGTACACCTGCGCCGCGCTCAAGAGCCTGCCCACACTCGCAGCATTTTCCAATCCAAGGATGATCCTGAAACCAGGTAGCGATTCCAATACAAGATGATCCTGAAAAGAGTCTGGATGGGGAGGACGCGGAGCGGCCGACTTCCTTTCTGTGTTGGGGGGAATCGGAAGCGGACACCGCTTTCATCGTCTCCTGGTTGTCTAGGCTTGCTTCTCCAGAATTAGCAGGATTCCATCGAGTACACCCAAGACGAAGCGCCCGCCACCCCCATGGCGTCGTTGTTCCAGTTATCCTACGGTGAGCATGGCGGACAGTGGCGTGTTCCCGGAACTCGTGGGGGCGATTTATGATTGCGTGCTGCTGCCGGAGCGCTGGCCGGCCGTCCTGGACAGAATCCAACGCGAGGTCGGTGCGTTATCGTCCTATCTGATCATTCATCAGACCGATCCTCGCGCGCCGGAAATGTCAGTGCTCGTCGAACATAATGTCGACGCTCAAATGCAGCGCCTGTACCACCAGCATTATGTCCGGCGGAATCCCTTGCTCCCCTATCTGGCATCCACGCTCGATGGCAACCTTTACACTTGCCGGGATCTGGTAACGCAGCCGGAGTATCTTCGCGGCGAATTTTACCAAGAATGGGCCGGTCCCCAAGGCTGGTTCGACTATGCCGGCGTGACCATGATCCGTCAGGACCAAACTTCCGCTGCAATCGGATTTACCCGGGGCGGACGAGGGAACATTTTCGACGACGACGCTCTCGATCTGCTTCAGCGCCTGGCTCCGCACTTGACTCGAGCCGCTAAAGTCCTCCAGATGATCGAACGGGAGGGACAGTCGCGGATGGACCTGGCTCGTTTGATCGGCGCCACCCGATACGGCGTCTTGATTGTCGACTCAGAGTCGCGCGTCCTGGAAGCGAACGCGGTAGCCGAAAGTTTGCTCGCCCGAAAGCAGGGTCTTGCATGCAAGGGGCGCGCGCTTCGAGCGGGCGAAGCCACCGGCACCCTCCAAGCCGCCGTTCGTGCTGCGTGCCGCCCCAATAACAACGCTCCCGCCGGCGCAACCGTACGAGTCCATCGCGGTCCGAGCCGAAGGCCCCTGGTCTTGCAGATTATGCCCCTCCCCGCTCCGGTGTCGGTGGCGGCGTCCCTGGCCCTGCTTCCTTCCAGAGCTGCGATTTTCGCTGTTGATCCGGAAGGCGTCGCGCGCGGTTCGATTGAGATCCTAGCCGACACGTATCAGCTCACGGTGGCCGAGCGTCAGGTTTTGCAGCGGCTTGCCGCCGGGGACTCGCCGGCCGGGATCTCCCGGGCGCTGGACATCGGTATGCCTACCGTCCGGACTCACCTTCACCGTATCTTCGACAAAACCGGTACGCGGCGTCAATCTGAGTTGCTCATGCTTCTGGTCGGGTTCACGCCTCCGATTCAGGTCCATTGAGCAGGCGTGCCGATGCAAAAAGTACTAAACTCGCAGGGTCTCATCCATTTGATGGATGCCACGCCTGCCTAAGGTCGAATATCATTGAACATCATGAACCGCTTTGGAGCGGCGGCTGCCTTGGGGCTGCTCTTATTGGTCTCGGGCTGCAATCGCCAGCAGGGGCCTTCCTCCGCGGCGATCGACCCAAACCGCTACTATGCGGTCCTGCTTAGCAACAACTCCGTTTACTTCGGCAAGCTGGAGGGGCTGGATTCGGAGTATCCCGTGCTGCGCGATGTCTTTTATGTCCAAAGCTCTGTAGACAAGGACACCAAGGCCGTCAGCAACGTGTTGGTGAAGCGCGGAAGGGAATTGCACGGCCCGGACCGCATGATTATCAACCGCGTTTCCATCGTTTTTGTCGAGCCTGTGGGCGCCGATTCGAAAGTGGCGCAACTGATCAGCGAGTCGAAGAAGTAGGCGATGATTGTGAAGACCACGCCTCTGATTTGCGCCGTCCTGCTCGCGGCGGCGCCTCCGCTCGCCGCCAGCCAAATCACATCTCTCTGGAACGGAGGTGCGGGCGACTGGACGGATCCGCTCCAGTGGACCCCCAACGTGATTCCTAATAACGGCGCCGATAGCTACCTCGTCACCATCAATTCGGGCGGCGTCGACACGGTCAACTTGTTTCGCCAGACGGTCTTCCTCGACGGATTCACTGCCGGTCCTCAAGCCACGGTGAATGTGAATGACCAGGGTCTGGAGCTGGGCAATGCGAGCTCATCATCCGTACTTCTCACCAACGCTGGCCATCTGAACTTCACCAACGCAGCGAACCTGACGCTGGATTTCTCCGGCGGAGCGAGCGCCTCCAGCTCCGGAGCAATCAGCATCGGCGACGAATCGGAGATTTTCCTGCAGACCTCCGTCACAGGCGGCGGCGGGACGCTGACCAACACGGGAAGCATCAGTCTCCAAAATAATCCGCACGGATCGCAGATCTACCTGAGCGGCGACGGAGCCACCTTTGGCATCAACGGCGGAGGGACGCTCACGCTGAGCGACAATGCGGCCAACCTGATCACCGGCACGTTCGGGACCGAAAACCTGGTTACCGATAACCAGCTTTCCGGCGCGGGCACCATCTCGAACCTGACCACTTTCACCAACAACGGAAGCGTTGCGGCAAACGGCACGAATCCGCTCATCTTCAATCTGGATTATTCGACCGGGGGCACGAACCTGACCGGCATGATCACCAACAACGGATCGATGAGCGTCGCCAACGGAAGCACGCTGACTTTGCAAGGCGGCAACGGCAGCTTCTCCGTAGTGGACAACGGCACGATTGCGCTGAATTCGACGGGCTTCATCACCCAGTTGGTCTACAACGACAACGGCAACCATCAAACGCTGTTTCTGTCCGGAAGCGGCACGCTTAGTCTTTCCGACGGCGGCGGCAACTTCTTCGAAGGCGCCAACGGCGATGAGACTTTGCAGAATCAGCTCCACCACACCATCACGGGGGCGGGAATCATCGCCGGATTCGGCGGCGGAATCGTCAACAACGGGACGATCATCGCTAACGGGGTGAACGCTCTTGCCATCGCCATCAACGACGCAACGTCGGCCGGAAAACCGGGGATCACCAACAACGGGCTGATCCAGGTAAACGACGGCGGTACGCTGGAGATCCTTTCCAACGCCGGCGGGACTATTCTGAACAGCGGCGCGATCACGCTGAACGCGAAAAACTCCACCAGCACGCTGAGCTTTGACGACTTCGGAAGCGGCGGCGTCTCCGGGCCTCCCGGCACCGTGCTCCAGATTAGCGCAGGAGCCCTGACGCTGAGCGACAACCCGGGGAACCGGATCGCGGGCGCCACCGGCGACGAGGGGTTGCAGATCAACGCGGGAACAACGCTTTCCGGAGCCGGAACCATTACGAATTTTGGCGGCTACGAGGGGCTGACCAACGAGGGAACAATCCTGGCTAACGGGCACAATCCTTTGATCCTCGATGGCACAGCCGCGTCAGCGGCCCTCCACTCCAGTTCCACGGTTTGCGGATGTGTGTTCTCCGCGCTCTCGAACTTCGGCCTGGTGCAGGTCAACGACGGCAGCACGTTTGAAATTCGTTCGGACATTGGAGCGAGCATCCACAACTGGTCCGGGTTCGCCGCGCCGGGCGGCGGCGTGATCACTCTGAATGCGCTGGCGTCAACCAGCACGCTGGCCTTTGACAGTTTAGGAAAGGCGGCGTTCTTTACTTTCGACGGCAATGGGCCGGGAACCCCAGGGCTGCTCCAGTTGTCCGACAACCCGGGCAACCAGATCCTGGGAGTATCCGGCGCGGAAGGGCTCTACAACGGCCCGTACCACACTATCGAGGGGGCTGGAACAATCAACCTGGCCCACCTTTTGAACCAGGGGAACATCATCGCCAGCGGAAGCAACCCATTGATCTTTGAGTCTCCCACTATTTTTTTAGAAGGGTTCAACAACCAGGGTTTGGTTCAGGTGAACGACGGCAGCACGTTTGAATTTCGCGCGACCCAGGCCGGGCAGACCAGCATTTTCAACCAGGGCAGTATCACATTGAATGCGGGAGTATCCACCAGCACGCTAGCCTTCAACAATCAGAACATCGCGGGCGCGTATTTTTTCCTGAACTCGTCCGGGGGAACAATCACGCTGACCGACAACCCGGGCAACCGGATCGTGGGCGTAACGGGGACCGAGACGCTCTCACTCTTCGGCGGGACGCTCCAAGGGGCGGGTACCATCGGCAACTTCGGCGGGGGACTCACCAACGATGGGACCATCGTCGCAAAGGGAGCGAACCCGTTGATCGTCGATATTACGGCGGCCACGAATCTGGGCAACCCCGGACTGGTCAACGAAGGAACGCTACAGGTTAGCGACGGCGGTACGTTGCAGTTTCGCTCCGGCGCCGGCGGAACTGTCGTGAACAGTGGTGCGTTTTCGTTGAACTCGTCGGTGGGAACCAGCACTCTGAGCTTCAACGATCTAGACAAGGGACAAACCTTCACGCTGGCGGGAACCGGCTTGCTATCGCTTTCCAACGGCCCGGGCAATCGAATCATGGGTGTGAATGGCGACGAGACGCTAATCAACGGATCAGGGGTCACCATCGACGGGCAGGGTGTCATCTCGAACTTCGCGCAATTTACCAATAACGGGACGCTCTCCGCGGATAAGGTGACGCTGGAGGTTCAGGCCCCGCTCGGAAACTGGAACGCGGCAACGGCTACCCTCAGCGGAGGCACTTACAACGCTTACAACGGCGGCGCCGTCAAACTGGACAGCATTGGCGGCAACACGCTCACCAATCTCAACGCCGTTACAATCAGCGATTATAGCGGCGGAACGGTCGCCGGCAATGGGACCGCCAATATCCTCGGCGGCCTGGCGAATATGACCAATTCCACGGTCACTTTGGATAGCCTCCCCGCGCCTCTGACGATCACGCCCAACGGTTCGAACACGCTTTCCCTGACCAACTCCAACCTTGCGATTGTTTCCTTTACCAGCGCCACCACCGTCACCTTGAATGGCAACTATTTCCAAGACGCGAATTCCACTCTTGATTTAGGAGCCGTGAGCGGCCCGGCCACCCCAACGCCGCAGAGCCAGCTCGTGATCTTTGGCAATTTCACCAATCAAGGCTTTGCCACTATCGGGAACACGACAGGTCCAGGGGCCTTAGAGGTCACCGGAACGCTTTTCGCCAACAGCGGGACTTTGCAGATCGGCGACAGCAGCTTTGTGGCGGTGTACGGCGTAGCCGGCACAGCCGGATCAAACGTACAAAACCAGGGAACGATCAACCTGCTCGGGTCCGGCGCGATTTACTTTCTTGACACCCTCCAGGGCCAGACGTTCACGCTGAGCGGCGGCGGCACGTTGAATCTAGAGGGTGCGGGAACCTCCATCCAGGGCTTCTTCAAAGATGAGAAGCTGATCAACTACTCCTCGATCGAGGGCGCCGGGACGATCAGCAACTTCGCGCAGTTCAACAACCAGGGATTGCTCGCGTCCGCCGGTGGCACTTTGGAAGTTGCGGCTCCGCTCGCGAATTGGGATGCGGCTTCGGGCACCCTCACCGACGGGACTTATGCGGCCATTCTGGGAGGCAACGTCAGATTGGATAGCATCGGCGCAAACGTCATCACCAATCTGGACGGGGTGGGAATCAGCAACGGGGACAATGGGATCATCAGCGGAAATGGCACTTTGAACGCGCTCTCCGGCCTGACCCACCTGACCAATTCCGGGGTGCTCTTCTTCACGTTATCGAGTCCGCTGACCATAACGCCAAGCGACCTCCACACACTCGATTTGACGAACTCCGAATTAGCGTTCACCAGCGGCGGCTCTATTACAGTGCACGGGAATTATTCGCAGGATGCCAATTCGATCCTCGCTCTGGGCGTGAATACCGGCACCACCGTGCTGCTACCCACCTCGACGTTTGTGACCACCGGGAACTTCACCAATCAAGGCGCCGTGGTGGTCGGCGAAGCGCTCGGCCCGGCGACGCTGATCGTCGAGGCCTCCATCAACAATTCCGGAAGTTTTCAAGTGGGAGCGGGAAGCAACATGGTGGAGACGCCCGATTTCTTCAATAGCGGCTCGGTGGACATTCAGAGCGGCGCCGAGATCGTCGCGTTCCTGGGCAATTACATTCAGACCGCGGGCATCACGAAAGTGGAGACGGGCGGGACGCTGTCGGCGTCGAACATCGACCTGGAAGGAGGGACTCTCGGCGGGGGCGGGACGATTGCCGGTAATGTCAACGTCACGGGCGGAATTTTCGCGCCTGGAGATCCGATGACCACGGACGTTCTGGGAGACTTTACGCTCGGACCGGGGGGCGAACTGCGGCTCACCATCGGGGGAATCGCGTTGGGCGAGTTCGACATTCTGGACATCACCGGCAATCTGCATCTGAACGGCGGCACGCTGGATATCGATTTCATCAACGGTTTTCTTCCGGCATCGGGCGAACTCTGGAATATCCTCAGCTTCACCGGAACCGAAGACGGCTTGGGGTTCTCGAACGTCGTCTTCGAAAACGCGGGCGCCGAGCAATTGACCGCCTTCTTCAACGGTCAGAATTTCGAACTAGCGGATCAGGGGCAGGCAGCACCCGAGCCATCGAGTCTTTCCTTGATTTTGGTAGTGGGGCTGGCTGGAATTGTGATCCTTGCGAGGCGCCGAGGCTCCCGTTGGGGCACGCCCGGCCAGGCTAAGACGAAGACGGCGACCACTTGGAAAGGGCGGCAGTCCCATGGGCGATTCCGTACAACCAAATATGTGGGTTCCCCGCAGGCTGCGCGTTTAAGGTGTGGTAAGCTTAGGCGTCACGTTATTTTTGGCACCTTCGCATTAGTCCGGTCTGACCGCCCTCATCCGATCTTGCCCCGATTCATCTGCCCGCAGTTCAGAAGCTGGTAATTCAGAAAGAAGAGCAGGCCAGTAGACTATGTTCTCGGCGAGCTGTCCGCATTGCCGCTCGGTCGATTTCAGGAGCGTGGGCGTACGGAATTTCGGGGAGAAAGTAATTCATTGGATACTTTTGCCGTACCGGTGCTCCCTTTGCGGCCGCCACTTTTACCTCTTTCGATGGCTGTACCCAGTCGCCGGAGCAGCCTGAAGAATGATCGCGAATTTGACATGGAGCGGCGTGTCCGCTCCATGGTGACTAAAGACGAGATTGGAGAATAAGATGTCCAAGATGTCTGGCGATACCGCCCGTTTTAACCGGATTCGCAAGCAGAGGACGAGAACCCGCGAGCGCATCCGGGAACTAAGCGCTCAGATCGCGGCTCGCAAGAGCGCTCCGGCAGCCACAGTCGAAAAACCCAAGCTCTGAGATTTCGTTTCTGACGGCGTGGGCCGATTCAGCGCAGGTACTGCCCAGTCAGCGAGCGCTTCGCTTTCAACAGTTCCGCCGGCGTACCCTCGAACACCACTTCCCCGCCCTTGTTGCCCCCCTCCGGCCCAAGATCGATGATCCAATCCGCACGGCGGATGATGTCGAGGTTGTGCTCGGTCACGATCACGGTGTTCCCGCCGTCCACCAGGCGATCGATGATCTCCAGCAGGTGCGCGATGTCGGACATGTGCAATCCCGTGGTGGGTTCATCCATCACGTAGACGCTGCCGCCCTTGTGCAGCTCGCTGGCGAGCTTGATGCGCTGGCACTCCCCGCCGGAGAGGGTGCTGAGCGGCTGGCCGAGCGTGAGATATGCGAGCCCCACGTCGTGCATCGCCTGCAGCTTGCGCACGATCTCCTTGCGTTTTTGAAAAAGCTCCACCGCCTGCGCCACCGTCATCGCGAGCACGTTGCTGATCGATTTCCCGTCCAGCTGGTACGCCAGCACGTCGTCCTTGAAGCGGCGGCCCTGGCACACTTCGCACGGCGATTTGAACGCATCCAGGAACGTCAGATCGGTGTAAACCACGCCCGAGCCATTGCACGCTTCGCACGCGCCTTTCGAGTTGAAGCTGAACAGTCCCGCGTCCACCTTGTTGGCCGAGGCGAACGCTTTGCGCAGATCGTCCATCACGCCGGTATAGGTTGCGGGGTTGCTGCGCGTGGAGGTTCCGACGGCAGATTGATCAATCACGATCGCGCCGGGATGCTGCACCAGGACCCCTTCGTTGATGAGCGAGCTTTTTCCTGAGCCTGCAACGCCGGTCACCGCGGTGAGCACGCCCTTGGGAATGTCGACGGAGATGTTTTTCAGGTTGTTCGCGCGCGCGTTCGTGATGCGCAGGTGGCCGGCGGGTTTGCGCACGTCCTTCTTGATCGGCAGCGTTTGCGTGAGATGGCGGCCGGTGAGCGTACCGGATTTCAGAAGGTTCTCGTAGATGCCTTCGAAGACGATAGTCCCGCCGCCTCCGCCTGCGCCCGGGCCCACGTCGACGATGTGATCGGCGGCTCGGATCACTGCCGGGTCGTGCTCAACCACAATCACCGTGTTGCCCTTGTCGCGCAGTTTCCCCAGCAGCTCATTCAGGCGATGCACGTCGCGCGGGTGCAGACCCACGCTCGGTTCGTCAAAAATGTACATCACATCCACCAGGCTGCTGCCCAGGTGCTTCACCATCCGCACCCGCTGTGATTCCCCGCCCGACAGCGTGCCGGTCTCGCGGTTGAGGCTCAGGTATTCGAGTCCGATATCGACCACTGCCTGCAGCCGCTCGACCAGCGCCTGCACGATCGGCGCGGCCTTGGGCTCGTTGATCGCGCGCACCAGCTTCAACAGCTCGCCGGCCTCTATCGACGACAGATCCGCGATGTTGTAGCCGTTGATCTTGCTCGCAAGCGCGGCGGAGCTGAGGCGCGCGCCTTTGCATGACGGACATTCGCGCGGTTTGAGATACGGCATCACCGCTTTCTGGGTACGCTCGCTGAGCGTCTTGATGTCGCGCTGGATATAGGAGCGCTCGATTTTAGCGATGATGCCGGCGTAGGTGAGGTTGATGGTGCGCTCGCCGAACTTGGCCTTGAACTTGCGATCCTTGCCGTAGAGCAGCAGCTCCATTTCGTCTTTGGTGAACTTGCTGAGCTTCTTGTCGTTGTCGAAGAAGCCGCTCAATTTGTATGCCTGCGCTTCGAAATCGTTGAAGAACGGCACCTGGATCGCGCCTTCATTGAGCGACTTGCTCATATCCAGGAACTCTTCGGAAGCCACGCCGACCTTTTTCCCCAGGCCGGCGCACTCCGGACACGCGCCGCGCGGATCGTTGAAGGAATAAGCGATCGCACCGCCGGCTGACGGCTTGCCCACGCGCGAGAACAGCAGGCGCAGCACGCCATGGATGTCGGTCACCGTGCCGACGGTGGAGTGCGACCCGCCGCCCAGCCGTTTCTGGTCCACGATCACCGCCATGGGGAGGTTTTCGATCGCGTCGGCGTCGGGCTGCGGGTACTTGGGCAGGAAGTTGCGGATGAACAGCGAGAAGTTCTCGTAGAGCTGGCGCTGGGCCTCCGTCGCCAGGGTGTCGAACACGATCGACGATTTCCCCGAACCCGATACGCCGGTGAAAATCGTGAGCTTGCGCTTGGGAATCCGGAGCGTGACGTCTTTGAGGTTGTTCTCCCGCGCGCCGCGGATGAAGATGTCGCCGAACGGAGAATTCATGCACACTTCATTTGCTTTTGCGCACTTTCGCTCGAGGACCTGCAGGCGCTTTCTTCTTCCCTTTGGCCTGATTGTAAGCAACGGCGGCACGCACGAGAGTTTTTAGGGCACGCTCATTAATCTTATCGCCCTCGAACAAATCGATGGCCCGATATGCGTTGCCTTCGAGGCCATTATTGAACAGCTTGTCAGGATCCGGGAGGCTCGCCCCGTGGGCGAAGGTAACCTTCACCTTATCCTTGTGGGCGTTCCCGACCGCGAGGACTCCGTCGCGGGACCACACTGGGCTTCCCATCCACTTCCATTCCTCGAAGATATCCCGGTCGGCCTCAAGGAAGCTCTTGCGGATGCGGGCGAGCGTCTTGCCGCGCCAGTCTGTGAGTCCTGCGATCAGTTGGTCAATACGTTCGGATGGATTCATGGCTCACCAATCTATTTGAAATAAGCCGTCGAAGGACGGGGCCCTTCCACATCCACAATCCGGAAAGCAGCATCACTGGAACAACCACAAACCGGACACGCGGCGCGTACAGGGGAAGCTTTTCAAACGGGCTATAAATATATCCGAGTATCGGGATACTGAACACGATGTGAATCCAGCGAAGAATCGAACGTGTGGTGGCGTCTCTCATGATTCACCTCGATTCACGATTTTTGCGCGGCCTGAGGGGGCCAATTGGGCATTTCAACGCCGAACAGCTTGGCGTACTCGCCATTCAGGCGCTGCCAGCCGCTGAACTTCATGGCCTCCATGCCGGCAATCCGCGCCATGGGAGATCCGCTGAGAACGCTTTCCAGAACGTCGAGACTGATGTGCCACCCGGCCGCACCCATGGAGATAAAGCGGCGGTCGATGCTGGCCCACAGCGTCAGGCGCGTGCCGCCGCCAAGGGGTTCAAGCTCCCATCGGTAATCGTTGTACTCAAGGTGCTTGGGAGCGTCGGCTCGCGTAACTGTTATGGGGAGCGACGTAGGCGTTCCCACCCAGGTGAGCTTCACCGTAGCTCCAACTGTAGCCAGGCTCCCGTCGACTTCAAAGGGAGCCCATTCGCGCAGATGCGCCGGGTCGGTCAGCGCCTGCCAGACTTTTTCCGGCGAATGGTGCAGTTCTCTGACCTGAATGAGCGTCCACTTCTCTCCGTTCTTTTGTACCTGCGCATTCGCAGGGCCCGGGGTGTATTGCGCGCGATCAGCCATTTACGTTCTCCTTGTTCTTCTTTTTCGTTGTTGTCGAGGATTTATCCATGCGGTCGAGGTGGCGCTCGAGAGCATCCAGGTGAGCCGACCAGAACCGGCGGAACGGAGCGAGCCAGGCATCCACCTCCTGAAGCGGTTCAGGCTTCAGCCGGTAGAGACGCCGCTGTGCGTCCACCGTGGATTCGACGAAACCGGCCTCGCGCAGCACCCGCAGGTGCTTTGACACGGTCGGCTGCGGCATACCAAGCCGGCGCTCGATCTCTCCCACCGATTGTTGCGAAGAGACCAGCAGGCTCAGTATCGCGCGGCGGTTCGGCTCCGCAATGATTTCGAATACAGATTCCACTCTCTTGATATACCGCACAACGCATATACCTGTCAAGGAATATATTGCGCTATCCGGTGGACGCGGGCCCCGGCCTTTCGCCGCGTCGCGCCTATCGGAATAACTTCTATGGTGATCCTGCTGCGCATTTGGACCGTTCCGCCGCAGCAAACCATAGATGCTACACGGCACGACGCTGCACGCCGAGCAGTTCCGCAGCCCAGTGCTTCCGAGATACATGCCGCGGCCAGGTCGCAGGCCGCGCATAACCGCGAGCTTGCCGGGGGCGCTTCGGCGTTCGGCTCGATCCAAACCAAAATAAGGCGCCGGCAGAATCAGGCGCGGGCCGGTTCCCGAATTCCGCAGTAACGAAGAAAGGTCCGCACCCCGGCCTCGCGGTACTTGTCCCGGTGCAGCAGCACGGTGATCTGGCCTCGTAGATCCAGCCATGGCGCGTGAACGCGGCGGAGGTGACCGGACCGGAGCTCGGCGGCTACCACGGAGCCGGACATGCATCCCAGACCCGCGCCCGCCAGCACTGCTCGCTTGACCGCCTCGACTCCCGCAAATTCCGCCGGGACGCGATCCAACCGGAACTTCCCTTCGATCGCGCGCTCGAAGACCGTCCTGGTACCCGATCCCTTTTCCCGCAGGACCCACGCAGCAGCGGCCAGACTCTCAGGCGTGGCTTTCCTTCCCGCCAAGGGATGATCGGCCCGGGCCACAATCACCAGCGGATCTTCCCGCCAGGGAAACGCCACCAGCGCGGGTTCTTCGACGGTTCCTTCGATCCAACCGGCGTCGGTCTCAAAACGCAACAGGGACTCAACCACGTCGCCGGTGTTTCCAATCGCCAACTGGAACCGATATTCGGGGTGGGTCCGGAGGAAGCGCGAAACGATGGAAGGCAGCAGGTAATTGCCGGCGGTGAGACTCGCGTACAAGGCCAGGTTCACGGGTTGACGCAGGCCGGAAGATTCGATATCGCGAACCCGCCCCAGCACTTCGATCGCGGCCGGAAACAGGCGGCGGCCCGCTGCGTTCAGCACCAGCCGGCGGCCGTTGCGGTCAAACAGCCTGCGTTCCATCAGGTTCTCCAGTTCCGCCAGCGCCTGGCTGGTGGCAGCCTGCGATAACCCCACGCGCGTGGCGGCCGCGGTAACGGTTCCCTCCTGGCAGATAGCCGTGAACAACTCGAGCTGGCGCAATGTGATTCGCATATTGATCCGACTGATTAAGTATATAGATATTATCCGTTTTGTTTATGAATCCAGCCGCGGTACGCTCAGGGCATGAACCGTCTCACGAAATCGGCAGGGTTGACCGGCGGCATCCTGCTATCGGTTTCGGCTGCCGTGGCCGCATGGCTGGCCGCCCGTCTGGGCTGGAACCACAGCCTGCAACTCAGTTCGTTGACCTTAGCGATCCTGGCCGGCATGCTGGCGGGGAACATGGTTCCCGGCCGTGTTGTAGACAGACTGCACCCCGGCTTGCGTTTTTCCCAGCAGAAGCTTCTGCGCTTCGGCATCATTCTCTACGGGCTGCGCTTGACCATGCACGACGTGTTCCGGCTGGGGCCGCGCGCCATCGCGCTGGACGTGACCATCATTAGCTGCGTCCTGGTTGCCGGCTTCTGGCTGGGAACGCGCGTATTCGGGCTGGATGCGGATACCGCGCTGCTGGTCAGCGCCGGCAGCGGCATTTGCGGCGCCGCCGCGGTGCTGGCTACGGACCGCGTCATTGAAAGTGAATCGCACAAAGCCAGCATCGCCGTGGCGACCGTGGTAGTTTTCGGAACCATCGCGATGTTCCTGTACCCCGTGCTCTACCCGCTGACCGGATTCACCGAACGCCAGTTCGGCATCTATACGGGCGCGACCGTGCACGAAGTCGCCCAAGTGGTGGCGGCGGGAAGGGCCGTCAGCGCGGCCACCGGGGATACGGCGGTAATCACCAAGATGCTGCGCGTGCTGCTGCTGGCGCCTGCATTACTGCTGATCGGCAGGTTCCGCCGCGGAGCAACCGGCACGGCGTCGAGCAAGATCTCCTTCCCCTGGTTTGTCGTTTGGTTCGGCGCGGTGATCGCGGCGCAGTCGCTGTATGTGCCCCCGGCCGGAGTGCGCTCCGCACTGATCGAGTTGGACACCGTCATACTAGGCAGTGCGATGTTCGCGCTGGGCGTGGGCACGCAGTGGAGCCAAGTTTCGAGAGCCGGACTCCGCCCGCTTTTACTGGCGGCTTCGCTTTTCGGCGGACTGGTAGGCGGCGGGTTTCTGCTGACGCGGTTGCTGGTGGCTTAAGGCCGCCCGGCTCGGCTACTCGGCCGGCTCCCAGGAATGGTCGGGGTCGAAGCGCGTGATCGGCAATGCCGGTTTCCCGGGCACAGGTGCAATGTCCTTCTGGTACACCACGCCCTCCTGATTCACGATGAATGTGTGGATCCCGGTCACTCCATAATCGGCCGGCCACGCCACCAGTCCGAATCCGCCAACCAGGTTGTCTTTAAGGAGGTAGTTGTGCGCTCCACCCGGAGCGTTAGAGCCTTGCCCGTCGAGAACCCGAAAATAGTATCCATGGTAGGGTTTGGCTTGCCCCTTAACCCCGCCCTCCCAAGCCGCTTGGGCGAGGCCTTCGGGAATCAACGGCTCGCTGGCGCCATCCCAGTACAAACCGTCCTGTTTGCCGGGCCGGCTCAGGAGACGAGGCGCATACTCCAGCATTCCGTCCTTGTCGTGATCCTCGGAAGCATATTTCAACTGCGCGTCCACAACGCCATGGCAAATCTCGATGGCGTCGAGCTCGTCGGCGCCAATGCGCCGCGCGCGCATCTCCACCGGGGCTTCGGAAGCGTCGAAACTCCATTTACCGGAAGCGCGGACAATGGGCACCGGAAACGGCCAGTCCTCATCGCCAATCGCAAGGATCGCGCGATTCGGGTGCATGGAGGAAATTTCCAGCCGGTGCTTGGTGCGTGCGAGCCGTGCAAATTCGGTCTGCTCGTCGCGGTCCTGTGTGGGGTTGCCCGAGGTAAGAACTGCCTTCCCTTGCGGACCCATGATCGCTATGAGCTTCGCCGAGTCATGACTGTCCACTGCAGTAATCAGAGCCTGCGCCGCAGCCTCGGCGGTATCGAAATGCTCTTGCGCGAATAAGGGCGCCGCGCCGGCAATCACCACCGCACAAGTCATCCAGAGTGTCCGCGTCATAACTATCGCCTCCCTCCGCCCCGCGCTCCGCCGCCACCGCCACCGCCGCCGCGGAACCCTCCTCCACCGCCAAATCCGCCGCCGCCGGTGCGTCCCGCCCCCATGCTGGAGAACCCGCGGTCACTCTGCGTGCGCGACATTCCCCCGTTCTGATAGCCGCCGAAGACACTGTGGTTGCCTGTGTTTGGCCGCTGCTCAAAGCCCTGACTGCGGAAGCGCTGTTGCGGCGCCGCCTCAGCGCGATTGAAGCCCTGCGTCCGGGCTCCGCCAAATCCACCGGCGTTGCCGCCGCCAACTCTCCCGGCGTTGCCGCCGCCGAAGCCGCCACCACGCCCAAACCGGTTCGCCACCTCGCGATTGCCGTACGGCATGCCGAGCCGGTGGTCCGGATTGTGCACCCATTCGGAAGAGCCCAACCGCCCCCCACCGCCGTACCCCCGGAAGCCGTACCGATTGAAGAAGGAGTGGTCGATGAAGATATTTCCGCCGTACCAGTTCGGAGCCCATCCCCAGCCGCCCCACCCCCAACCGCCCCAGCCGCCAAAATAGAGGCCCAGGTCGATGCCGGGATACCAGCCGAAACCTACGTCAATGCCGGGATAGAGCAGCGGCGGGTAAACTCCATAAGCCGGCGGTCCCCACACGTACGCGGGATTATAGTTCGGCACATACCACTCGTCCGGATCGGCAGGCTGGATGTCGATTGCGGTCTGCCCATTTTGGTTCTGCGTGGTAACCGTCTCCTGCGGCGTGGATTGCAGCGTGCCCCTAGCCTGGGCCTGGGCGCGCATCCGCTGCACGGCCTGCATCACGTCGGCTTGCTGGGCCAGAAATGCGTCGCCGAGCTGGGTAGTCCAGTTCGTATCCTGCGTCAAGTGAGCGAGCACGTCAGGGAAGGCGACCAACCCCTGGATACTGGGATCCCAGTTCTGCTTCTTGGCCTCGTCCATGATCTTGGACGGTTTCCAGTTCGGATGGTCCCGCAACCACTGTTCGGCCTCGGCAATCTCGATTGGGTAGGTGGACGCGGCCAGCACCTCGCCTACTAAAGGATCGGGGTACAACGCGATAGGCGCAACCAGGTCGTCGAGTTGCTGCGGTGAAAGCGGGCTCCCGGCCGGCAGCGCAGGAGGAGGGTTCTGGGGAGAGAATCCGGCAGCACCCGTACGCAGAAAAAAGGCAACGGCAAGTACGGCCGCACCATAAACATAAGGTTTGCTACTCATTCTCAGTCACCTCGCTTGTTCATCCCTGCGAATCACGAGCACTTGGATGCCCGAACTCGCGGCAGGCTTATTCGAAGTGGCGCCGCAATCCGGCCAGTGTTCTCTTCGTGGCGCCTCTGTCCGCAGGACGGTCTGCTTGCAAGTTAGCGCACTGCCGGCGCTTTTCCCATACTGGGCATTCGGTAATTCCGGCTGCAGGGAAGCAGTATGCGGGGGTCAATTGTAGGGAACGCTCATTCCCTCGGCCCAACGTCCGGTCACCGTACCGATGTCGAGACCGGTAGCGAAAAAGGTCTGATTCGCGGTTTGAGCGCCGAGAATTAATTCTCCGGGTTCGGCCGGCAAGGCGGCGAGAACGTAACTCGGAACCGTCAACTGACCCGCAGACGCAGGAACGAGACACGTGAAGTCTGCGCCGCTGTCGAAGGGAGACGACGTGGCTCCGGTTAAAGAAACGGCGGCGTACGACGAGCCGCCGGTCCAGGTGACTGTTAAGGGTTGTGTCCGGTCGATCGCGGTGATGGAGCTCATGTTGCTCCACACCGGTGGAGCGCCAAGATTGGGGGTCGCGGTGAACGCACTGACGCTGGCTCCGGGAGTGGTTCCACCGCTCGCCGTGAAAGTGAAGGTTCCGCCCATTGCGGGAACGAATCCGGCCGGAAGATCAGAATAGAAATGTCCGGAAATTCCTGTGCCGGATGGAGCCGGGCCTTCCGTAAGACTTTGCGTTCCAGTTGGCCCCGGAAGGTTCAGCGTACCTGCATCCAAACCGGTGGCAGTATCTGGGGCGGGCGTAGAGCTCAATGAATTCACGCTGCAGTTGCCGAGCGAGGTTGGGGTCAAAAGGGCGTTGGCGCCTGGCACGTTCAGAAACGACGCTTCTCCTGCAAGTGCGGGCGTGAGGTTTCCGAGAGTTTGATTGATGCCGACCGATCCAGCGTTGTAGGTGTTCTTGGAGCCGAGGGCGGAGAGTTGCTCGCCCGAGACGCCAAGCACGGGATCAGAGCACGCGCCTCCGCCCGGATTCACGGGAATCGTGACCGTGTTGCTGACGACGCTCCCGCTTACCGCGACGATGCTGATTCTGCAGCCGGGCTGAACGCCCTGTGGAACGGTGACGTCAATCTGATTCAATCCCGGGTAACCGGATGATCCCTGATATACGATGGATGCCTGGATGCCTCCAATGTAGATCTGCAAGGGAACGCTGATCGCGTGAGGAGTGGTTGTGAAAGCGGAGTCGCTGTCCGCGGTGTCCGCGCCAAGGCCGGAACCCCACAAAACGATGACTTGTCCCGGAGCGGCGGAATTGGCGTAATTCAAGAGCTTTCCCGTGACGTTATCGGTGACGTTTCCTGGGCCAAAGCCGGCTCCGTTCGACGTGTCGAATCCAAGGGCGCTCTGAACCACCGGGATCGACGCCGAGGAACTCCCGCCGGTGTATGTCACGGTGACGACTCCGGTTCCCAAGGGCGTGCTGGAAGGGAGAACCAAGGCGAGTTGCTCCGGCATCGCGTAATAAAACGCCGGGTGCGTGGTGACACCGCCGACCGTAACGGAGACGCTGGCGCCGTCCAGTGCCGGGGGAAGTCCGGGTGGCGCGCTGGATTGGAGGTTCGTGGTCCCGCTGGCCAGGTTCGTGCCTTTGATGACGAATAATGCACCGGGTGCGATTCCATAACTGGGCTGGCCGGGTGAAAGATAGCTGTAATTATTCTGGACTGCGGTGATGGTGGGTCCGCTGATCCCGGTGCCGGCCGCGCCGAAGGTATAGAACTCTAAAGTTAGCGAGGTTGCGCTTAGCGCCGTGATCACCACTTTCGCGTAATTGCCTCCATTGGTATGCACGGCGAAGACGTCGTTCACGCCGAGCGGAAACTGGGACGTGCTGCTGATGGGCGATTGGCTGAAACCTCCGGTGATGCTGGTGAGTTCCGATAGCAGTAAGCTCCCGTATCCGGTGATGCCGGTTGGAGGAAAAGGATATTCCGTTGCATCGCCCTGCAGCGTGATGCTGGCGCCGGTGAACTGGATGTCCCCTGCGGAGCTGGCGATGACACCGGTATCCAGGCTCAACGTCTGGCCGGTCGAGAGCGTGACGGTGTTACTCAAGTCGGCAAAAGCTGCCAGAGGGCAAATGAGGGTCCAAACGGCTAGGGAAGTGCTCGCTAAACTGGTCCGCATGAAGTATGGGCTCTCCGATCACGGAATTATCAAACGCCGCTAGCCGAAGCCCGAGTCACGATCTCTGCATTCTCGGCAAGGGCTTGGGCATCGCTGCCTAGCTCTGCGCGGTTCAAATGCGAGGCCAAGTTCAAATGCGAGCCGCGCCGCCCGATCAGCTTACGTAATCCATGGGTCCGGGCCGAGATGGCCGCCGCCGCCCGCTTGGTCCGGTCCAAAGCCGTGCGCTGCGCATCGGAGAGCGACGCGCGCATCTCATCCAGGCCCCACATTTGAGATTCCAGCATCACCTGCGCGGGCGCGATGTCGGTCCATTCCTGAACGAGCTGAGCCCACGCGGTGGTTGGATTCTTCGCCAGTTGCGCCAACTGCATGGCGTGCGAGTCGATCTGCTGCGCATCCGCGTTCATTTCGCGGAAGAGTTTGTCGGCCTTCTCGGCCTGCTCTGTGGGTGTGTAGTAGATTACTGGCGGTTGAACTTGGGATTGCGCCACAAGCGGCGCAAGGCACAGCAGCACCCCTACGCCGATGGCAGCTTCCGAACTCAGTCTCCTCGCGTTCAAACTCGAAGAATACATACTGAAACCTCCTTCGCTACCCCTTCAGTGTGGACTCCGTCAACGGTGACGTGAATACTACGGATGAAGGATTTCTGGCGGCTTATATAGGTAGTAGGTCACTCTTCATTCGAAACGACTGCCATGGAGACGCGCAGTAGGGCGCCTACGTCGTTGCTGTTGTAAAAATGTTCGCCCGCCGGTCTGTTCCACGCTGCCGCCGTTCTGCTAGCGTAAGGACTGTAGCTCGCACCCATGGGAGACTCCCGCAGACCGAAGTGGTGGATGGTCGCAACTGCTGCGGTTCTGGCGTTGCTCACCTTGTACTATTACACCGGCTCCTGGGTAATGGTCGTGCTGTTTTTGGCCGCGATCGGTGGGTTGGTGGGCTTTCAGGCTATCCGCGACGCGAAGCCGTCGTCCAACGTCTGTCTTCGCTGCGGGGAACCGCTGAATCGGAACGCCCGGCAATGTAGCGCGTGCGGGAGCGTAAGCTGGACCACCAGGGTTAACTGAGAGCCAGGACTTCATGGCGGATGGGGCCACGAAAACCCAGCGCGCATAATGGCACTACAATGGTGTCTGTTCCGATGGCGCGGTATAAATCGTTCGCAGGAAGCAGATGACTGTATCACGGCTCGCCAGTTGGTTGAGGCGGCCGGCCGCAGACGCGCGGCGACGGGCAGTTCCCCCGATGATCCCGCGCTTGGCCCTGACCCTTGGGGTGATGTTCATTCCAGGCTTGGCATGCGCCCAATCTGCAAGACTCCCGGGAAGCGAGCCGCTCGCCGTCCCTCTCGCTGTCCCGCTCACTATCTCGGGCACCGTAAATGACGTCTCCGGTTCAGCAGTAGCGGGCGCCATTGTTACGCTAGAAAATGCCTCGCTAGAAAATGCCACGCTCGGAAATTCCGCCGCCACGGTCCAGCGCACAGCGGTCACAGACCAAACCGGGGCATTCCACTTTCCCGCCTCGGAGCCCGGAAATTACAAAATCACCATCGCCGCTCCCGGATTCGCAGTTTGGACCAAGACGGACGTGGCGGTGAGTGCGGGCGTCAGTCCACCGGCCCTGTCCGCCGTGCTGCAGGTGGCTATCGCATCCTCTTCGGTAAGCGTTACCCTTCCGCCGCACGAGTTGGCAGCGGCACAACTTAAAGACGAGGAGAAGCAGCGCCTGTTAGGCGTGTTTCCAAATTTCTTCGTCACTTATGCGCCCGATCCGGCTCCGCTAACTGCCGCACAGAAATTTCAACTCGGGTGGAAGACTGTCACCGATCCGGTTGCTTTCCTCGGCACCGGATTCGCTGCGGGATTCGAACAGGCGCGAAACAACTACCCTGAATTCGGCCAGGGAGTGGAGGGCTACGCGAAGCGCTTCGGAGCTCAATACGCCGACCGGGTCGACGGGGTCGTCATTGGCCACGTGGTGATGCAGTCGATCTTTCACCAGGACCCGCGCTACTTCTATAAGGGCACCGGTAGCATTGGCTCACGGGTGCTCTACGCCATCGGAACCGCGTTCGTCCGCAAGGGCGATAACGGGCATTGGCAGCCCGACTATTCCGACGTTCTGGGCGGTCTGGCGGCCGACGAGATTTCCACGTTTTATTATCCGTCCAGCTCGCGGCCTGTGCGGCGGCTTGTGGATCACGTCGCGCTCGGATTCGGAGGCCGGGCGGCAGGCAATCTGCTGCGTGAGTTTGTCCTCCGCAAGGTGACCACCCACGTGCCCCCAGCGGCGGCTGGGCTCTCCGGGCGGATTGTGCCGGAAGGAACCAAGGTATCGCTGATTTCGGTGGACGACTTGAGTTCGAAAACGGCGGAGGACCATGGACCGATCGCCTTCACCCTGGCCAATGATATTGAAGTGGACGGCGCCATTGTAGCTCCCATTGGCGCCAAGGCGTGGGGCAACGTGAGCTTCGCCGCTGCGCCCGGCGGCGACGGCGAGGCGATGCAGGTTGGACTCGATCAAGTGCGGCTGAGGGTTGGAGACACGGATGTGCCGCTCAGAAACACCCCGCAACGAAGTGGTGTCACCGGGTTGGAGTATCATCGCGTCGAAAACTCCGGCCGGATCGCTATCGTGCTATATGTAGCCCGGAATGTCACGCTTCCGCCGGCACGGTAACCTTCGCACCGTAACTTTTCTGCTCTATGTTCTATTAATAATCATGAAGAGTTCAACGTTATCCAGACTTGCTGTTGTCTTGGCTGCCCTCTTAGCCGCAGCTTCCGTCTGGGCGCATCATGGGTCCGCGGGATTCGACCAGAACAAACCGGTCCATTTAGTCGGAAAAGTCAGTCTGGTGGAATGGATGAATCCGCACATCGTGATCCACCTCGACGCGGCCGGCACGGACGGCAAAGTCGCTACGTGGCTGGTGAACACTCTTCCTCCGAACACGATGATCAGGCGAGGCTTCTCGAAAGATTTCTTCGCCGTGGGAACGGATCTCACCATAGACGGTTATCAGGCCGAGGACGGATCCAATCACGTCAACGCCGCCGGCATTGTCTTCAAGGGCGGAAAGAAAATCGATACGCCCGGTTGCTTTGATGCTGCGGGTCGCGGGTTGCCCTGGGGATCGACCCAGTGCGTCCATTAATTCACTTTGAGTGCGACGGTCTCCGTCCCGCCGGCCTCCATCTTTACGCGTTCACCGTATGCCGAATCGATGCGGCTCAATAGGTCGGGTTGGTAGAGCACCAAGTTGTCCCGGAATGCGATCGCGGTGTAATTGCCCGGCGGCACGTCGGGAATCGAAAAGTTACCGTCGGGACCGCAGCGCGCGGTAAGGCCGAATCTGGCGTAGGCTGTAGGATCTGCCATCAACACCACGGTGGATCCGCCGCCTTTCTCTACGGCGCCGCGCAGGGTACCGCCGTTCTTCTTGAAGACCAGCTTCACGCTGGTTGGACCCGATAGTTCTACAGCCTGCCCCAGCACATCCCGGCCGTCCAGCATCGCGGCGGAAACGTAAAAGCCCGGCGTCGCCGGCCCCGGTCCGAACAGATAGCGCCCGGGAATGCCTTGGTGATGCTGCGTGAAAGGAGGTTCCGCATCGCTGCCCGTGCTAGCAGCGATCTGGCCGTCCAGAGGCACCACCCAGGCCGACACCGGCTGATGCTCGAAGAATCGCGGATCGGTCGCCTCCGGTGAAGCTCCGGGGTCCGGCGAGACTTCGATGGGGAACGGCTTCGCCAGGCGGAGAGTTATATCGTCCACGTCGCTTCCGCCCACATGCACCTTGGTGGAGCCGCCCTCGCGGCTCGCAATATCGTAGCCTTTCAAGATCCAATCGCCTTCCAGCACGGCGGGAAATTCGAATGCGCCATCCGCGCCGGTTTCGTAGTGATCCCAGGCGGGGAAGGCCGCCGCCAGGAATCCCGGTGGCGAGAAGGCATCGCCTACCATCGGAATGAGTCCGGGTGTGGCCGCCTTACTCAACACGACCGAGACGTGCGGCGTGGGCTTGGCGTCTGCATCCAGCAGCACGCCGCGAACGGTGCGGGCCGGAGCACTGCGCAATCGAATTTCGTAGCCCGAAAGATCCACCCCCTGCACTTGTATCTGCACCGCCCGTTCGGCGTCGATGGCGGAGGGAAAGTAAGTGTTCACCAGCCTCTCGCCGTCCTTGCCGTCCGGTTGCGGCTTTACGTTTGGCGACAGCCGGGCCGACAACTGATACGAGCCCGGGTTCAGCTTGTGAAAAGCGAAGGCGCCCTCGTCATCCGTCATTGCGGTCGCGAATCCGAACTGCACGGTGATCCCGGCGACAGGCTTTCCTTCCGGGTCCACCACGCGACCATGCAGGCTGGCTTGCGGAGTCAGATTCAAGTCGAACCGGACGTCTCCCGAAGCCGAAACAGTCGCCATGTGGAAGCCGCTCTCCGACCAAACAAAGCCCTCCTTTCGGGCCGTCATTAAGTACCGGCCGTCGGGCAGCGCCGAAAGGCGGAATGCGCCCGCGGTGTCGCTAATGGCTGCGGCTTCGGCATCCGCGCAGCGCGTCGCTCCTCCGCGAAGGCACGCGGCGCGCATCTTCACCCCTTCGATTCCGGCCCCAGTGATGCTATTGGTGACCAGACCGGAAATCGATCCGGCGCTTTGCGCGCAAACGAGCGGCGCGAAAACGGTGACCGCGAATATCAGCCCCGCGAATGTCGGCTTGGTGAGGTGCATCTGGATCGCCCCCGTCTCACGCCGATTTTACTGAATGCGCGACCTCGCTGGCAGGCCGGGAACGGGCAGGTGGGTGTACGGAAACCTTTGGCCGGAACGGCGTTCGAGGCCTTGAACGCCAGTAGGGCCCCACACTTCCCCCCACCGGACTTCGCAGGTTGCAAGGGCAGTCGCCAAGGACACGAAAACCATGTGCCGCGGCGCAGTGTATGATGTTCTCTTGCCCTGAGGAGGTGTATGTGCGCCCTTCCGCATTGAAAAGAGTTACCCTGAGCGGTCTCGCGATCGCGCTGGGAATCAGCGTTGGCTTGTTGATGACGCAAAGCCCCAGCCGCGCCCAACAACAGAACGGGAACGGAAAAGGAAGAGGAGGAGGAAGAGGCGGCGCTCCTGCGCCCGTCCCTCCGCTTTTGCTGAATTATTCGCCCGTCACTGCTGAGCGTTTGAAGAACCCCGAGGACAGTAATTGGCTGATGATTCGCCGTACCTACAACGGGTGGGGCTATAGCCCGCTCAATCAGATCAACACGGCGAACGTCTCGAAGCTGCGCCTGGTCTGGTCCACCATTACCGGTGAATCGCGCGTGCACGAAGCGGCTCCCCTGATCAATAACGGCGCGATGTTTGTATCGACTCCGACCGGTCAGGTGATTGCGTTCGATGCCAAGACCGGCGATATCTTGTGGCGTTATCGCAAGCCGCGGCCGGAAGGCGCCGTGATTCTGCATGACGTGAATCGCGGCGTGGCGCTCTATGGCGACAAGGTGTATTACGCCGCTGGCGAGGCTGAGCTGGTAGCGCTGGATGTGAAAACGGGCCGCCCGGTGTGGACCACCACGGTTGCGGATAGCAAGGCCGCTTACTATATGACGCTCGCGCCGCTGATCGCGGACGGCAAGGTCATGATCGGCTGCTCGGGCGGTGAGACGGGCATTCGCGGATTTATCGCGGCCTTCGATCCCGACACCGGCAAGGAGCTATGGCGCACCTACACGATTCCCGCGCCGGGCGAGCCGGGCAGCGAGACGTGGCCCAAGGGCGATGAATGGACACATGGAGGCGGCCCGGTGTGGGTCACCGGCAACTACGACCCCGACACGAACACCGCCTACTGGGGCACCGGGAACGGCGGACCCTGGATGGGCGATAAACGGCCCGGCGATAATTTGTACACCTCATCGACGGTTGCCATCGACGTGGCCACCGGCGCAATCAAAGGATATTTTCAATACGCACAGAACGAATCCTGGGATTGGGATGAGGTTTCGCCGCCGCTCCTGATCGATTTTCAACGCAACGGACGTACCGTCAAGGGACTGGTCGACGTCGCGCGCGACGGCTACCTATGGTTCCTGGATCGCGACAAGGGCGGCCCGATCAAGTTCGTCGAGGGCAAACCGTACGTCTATCAAAATGTTTTTCGCAGTCTCGATCCCGTCACGGGACGGGCCGATGTCGATCCCGAGCATAAACCCGGAACCGGTAAGCGCGCCGAGTTTTGCCCCGGCACGGCTGGAGGCAAGAACTGGCCTCCCATCGCCTATAGCCCGCAGACGCGCATGATTTATGTTCCCGCGAACAACAACGTCTGCGGCGGAATTAGCGGCCAGGAAAATTTCACCTACACTGCAGGCAGGGGTTACGCAGGCGTAAATATGGGCGGACCGCTGGTGGCTCCGCAAGCCACCGATCATTTTGGCGAGGTGCAAGCCTGGAACGTCGATACCGGGCAGAGGGTATGGACGCATAACTTCGATAAATCGCCGAATTGGGGAGGGATGCTGGCCACCGCGGGAGGGCTGGTCATTAGCGGCGGCACCAACGACCGCATGGTCCGCGCGTTCGATGCGAAAGACGGCAAACTGCTGTGGGAGTTTCCCACCAGCAGCGGCGTAGAGGCTCCCGTCACCACGTACATGGTCGACGGCAAGCAGTACATCGCGGTGCTCTCCGGCTGGGGCGGCGATGCCAACGGTATGAATGGCACCGTCCAGCGCACAGTGACCGGAGTTCGTTCCGTGCCCGAAGGCGGCTCGGTCTGGGTATTCGCGCTGGAGTAGCGAATGCAAGCGGCCGATCGGCCGCTCTATCGTCCAGGCTGGCCTACTCCACTCGGAAGGCCAGCAGCACGTTCCCGGGCCGGCCGGCGATGCCGCCATAGCCCGAGTTCACGTAGAGCATCCCGCCTGATACCACCACTCCGGGCCCGTCCATCGAGCCTCCGTTCGCATCCACGCCGTTGACGGTTTTAAATGGACGATTGGTATCGAAGGTCCAAAGAATCGAGCCATCCGAGCTCGCATAGGCGCGCAAGCCGCCATCGCCGCCGGCAGAAAAGACCGCGCCGGGAATCGCAGAGATGGCCCCGGCTTGCGACCCGGAGCAACCCCGGACCGTGCCGCATAGCTTCTGCTGAGGAGGCACGGCCCAAGCGAGCTTGCCCGTCTCCAGATTCACTGCGTGCATTCCACCCGGGTTCGGGCTGAATGCATCGCCGGTCCCGATGTAGGCGTTGACTCCATCGGCCGCCGCTCCCCACTGGCCGCCCAGGCCGCTGCCCTGGCCGTAGCGATACTGCCACACGACCTCGCCTCCTTTATCGGGGTCCAGCGCCCAGATTACACCCGACTTCTGCGGAATCACGATCAGATCGCGGCCGGATGCGGTGGTGGTGATCAACGGCGCAGCGGAGAAATCGAAGTCCGGCCCTTCTTCGTCCGGACAATTGGGATTCACCTGCTTGTCCTTCGCTGTGTTCTGGCTTTGGCACCGACCCAGCCATACGTCGTTGGGCACCGTCTGCTGCACCCACTTGTGCGCGCCCGTCTTCAAATCGATGGCGATGACCGCGTTCATCGTCTTCTGCGGCGGTCCCGAATACCCGTTGCCGGTGCCCACATACAGCACGCCGCGCTTGGCATCGAGCGTCGGCGCACCCCAAACGCCCGCGCCGGAGGGTCCCAACAGTTCCACGCCCGCGCTGCTTTTCCCGCGTGGCCCAGGCGCCATCGGGATGGTGTAGCTTTTCCAGAACAGTTCGCCGGTGCGGCCATCGATCGCCGAAATGCTGCCGCGGAACGAACAGCATGCGTAATTAGGATCCTGCCCGCGCGACTCCTCGCCCACCGCCGACGTCGGCACATACACTCGGCCGTCGTAGACCACCGGAGCCGCGGTCACCGTCGCGTTCGGGTGCGATTCTACCTTCAAGGTCCATAGTTCCTTTCCGGTCACCGCATCCAGCCCATACGCATTGGCCTGCATATCGCCGAAATACACGCCGAACTTGCCCGAGCCGAGCGCTGCCACGCTCGTCACTTCAGACACGCTCAAAGCGCCGCGCACGCCGGCCTTGGCCTGGTACGTCCAACGAGTGCACCCGGTCTTCGCGTCCAGCGCGAACACTTCCCCGGATTCGCTCGCCGTGAACAGCCAGCCGCCCACCACAGTTGGTTGCGTCCGCGCCGACAACGCCCGCGGGAATCCGAACGCCCACGCGAGCCTTAGCCGCGGAAGCTCGGCCGCCTTGATGCCGCCGCTTTCCGTGAACCGGTTGCCTGCCGCAGTGCCGCCCCAACCGTTCCAGGAACCCTTACCGAGCCCCGCGGCCAACCCATCTGCAGAACCTCCCGATTTCGCATCGCACTGCCCGCCGACTGCTGCTTGCGCGGTGCTCACTGTCTTGCCCGTGACGAACTCGGCGACCGCAATGCGATCCGCGGGTGAGAGGCGTTGCGCCTGGACCGACATCAAGCCGGTGGTGAGCGCCGTCACTACCGCGTCGGCCGGCAACTGCCGCAGCGTTTCGAGCGCGGGCGCCCGACTGGCTTGCCCAGCTACGTGGCACGTGGCGCATTCGTTCCCGAACAGCACCTCTCCGGCCGGCTTTGCCGGACCCGCCTTCGGGGCGCCTGTAAATCCACCCGCGGGTGCGCCTGGGGTGACGGGAGCCTGGGCGAGAAGTGCGAACGTCGACCAGACGAAGGTTGAAAAAGTCGCGAGCCCAACAAGGATTCCAAGGATTGCTTTCATGACTGACTTCTATTTGACCGGACTTTGCGCCAGGAATCCAGTCCACCCGTCCGTTACGGCAAGGCCACTTGCCCGCGCGTGACGCATTCGCATGCGAACAGGTACATGCCGGCGGACCAGGCTTGATCCTGGGCGCCCAGGGGCTCTCCCGTTTCGCCATGATGCCATTCGTTGAACTGCCCGCGGCGGTTCAGTTCCGCCAGGTTGAGCAGGGCTCGAGTTGCGGCTTCCGCGCGGCCGGCTTTGACCAAGGCGGCGACGTAGAATCCGCCGAGGAAGGGCCACACTCCGCCGTTGTGGTAACGATGCGGCGTGTTGAGCGAACCGTAGTAACTGCGCCAGTCCGGATCGCCGGGCTGCACGGCCGGAGTGAGACTGCGGAGAGGCCAGCGGTCGAGCGCTTGCCGCGAAATGAAATCGAGAATGATATCGGACTGCTGCGGGCTGGCGACTCCGGCGAGAATCGCCAGGAGGTTGCCGAACGAATCGAACCATTCGCCCACGGCCCGGAAACCGAGGTAAGGCAAATAATATTGCTGATCCGTCAGGTACAGCTTCGGCGGAATTTCGCGAGGGCGTCCGAGGGAATCGGTCAAGGGCGATCCTTCCGTGCTGTAGGTGAGGGAGAAATGCCGCCCCATGGCTTTGTCACCGGCGTACCAAAAGTGCGTGTTTATGCGTTCGGCGACGGAAGCGGCTCGAAGGAGGAGACGGTCGCGTTCCTCGCCATCGAACGCTTTGCCATCGAAAACCTTGGCGGCCAGGCGCAAGGCCAGCACATAGAGGCAATTGAGGTACAGGCCCTTACCACGGGTGCAGAAAAGATCCTGCCAATCCGAAGCTTCCTGCATGCTGAGCAGCCCGCTCTGGTCCACATCCTGACACTCATACCAACCGAGAATCTCGCGGATGACTTGGGGATCGGGGGCCAGAAGCGAGCTGCCGGCGATCCACCACAGGCCACCGTCGGCATAGGCGCGGGAGTTGGGACGGAGCGAGGCAGGATCGACATTGTTGGGAATGGCTCCTCGGGGTCCGCGGTGATTTTTGAGTATTGCCAGGCTCGCGCGCAAGGCGTCCTGAATCTGGTTGTCGTGGGCGAAGCGCGCGCCCAGCAAGGCGATCATGCTGTCACGCGCCCAGACTTGATGGTGACCAACTGGTTGGCCGGAGGCTTTCAGACCGGCGTGGGAACAGCACCGGCGCAAGGAGTCGATGGCGGCGTTATAAGTGGCGTCTAACACCGTCGCGGGTTCGGGCACGTCATATTTTACCGTGGCCCTGATTGAGGCACGATGTTTGCCGTTCTACAAATGAGACCTTACAAATGACCGACGGGCTCTTTCCCATCCGGGCTGGATACTTTGGTCGCTTCTCTTTCCAGCGATCGGGTGACCAGTTCCTTGGAGCCGAGGCCGACGGCCAACGCCAAGGCCAGGACGATTCCGCCAAATAGAATGCCGAAGGCGAGCCGTATGATGCCTCCGCCGATGCCCAGATGCTCAATGGCGATGGTAACCGCGAGCACCGTCACCATCCACTTCACGCCGACGCTCAACAGCCGCGCATATTGCAGATGCATGTTGACGGCGCCGATCAGCACGCTACGTGCGAGGAAGCGCGCGATGATGTTCCCGGCGGCCAGGACGAAAACAGCCGCTAGCACGCTGGGCAGATAGTCGAACACGCGCAGGACTAATTGCGACGGCAGAGCTCCATCGAAGGCGGAGATGCCGACCAGGAAACCGAGCAGCACGATGATCCAGGCGATAACGCGCGTAACCAGCAGCGTGGGACTCGAAGAAGGCGACCACTCGGATAGGCCGGGAAAGCCCCATCGCGCGACCCGGCGATCAAAGTCGAGCCCGGTGAGGGAGCGCCGCAGGATGGCGGAGAAGGCCCAGGCGATCAGGGCGGAAACGAGCAGCGCGGCGATCAAGGCCAGGACTCCCGGCAGGAGGCTGGCGAACTGGTCCAGCATTTTGGTCATCGAAAGCGAGAGGGATTGTCCAACTTCATTCCACATATTGCCTCCTGGCCATACTCGTAAAAAACATCATGGGTTAAAGCGGTCCGGCCACCGCCAGCGGGAAACTAAATAGGGCTTGTTCTCCTCAAATGCTTGGGAGAGGCGCTCTAGGCGAGAATCCGGGTTGCCGCGAGAATCCGTGTCGCCAGTTCCCGCAGTCTGGATTTCCAGGGCGGCGGTTTTTAATTCTAGTGCGTAAGACGCGATCCATCCAAGATAGAGCGGTGTGAAGGACCGCAGTAAGTGATCGCGGCTAATGGTACGGAGGCGGTGCCCCAGGGCGAAATCGTACACGGTGCGGACCCATACCTGATCCGGGAATCGAAATTGGTCCTGGCTCAGACGGGACATCCGGCGCAACTCCAGCAAGGTTGTGGGAGGAAGAATCAGACCCCACACATCCTGAAGGTTTTGCGCCCCTAACTGAAACGACTCCAGCATGCCGTGTACGTCAAAGCTGGACGCGGCTTCCGCCGGCGCGGCTTCCGAGTGTGCGGCTTCGGGAGCGCCGAAGCGTGGCAGCGCGCGCGAACCTCGGATGCTCTGCCAATTGGCGACGCGCCCTTCCATTTCGAAAAACATTGCCCCCAGGACTTCCACAAGCAGCGAACTGAGGTTGGCCCAATCTGTAGGGCGCTGGTTGCGGATTCCCAGATGCGACTCGCAAACCTGGCAGCCGCCGAACGCGGCGCTGGCGGCGATGGAGGCCAAAGTGTTGCCACCCGCGCCATTGCGGCGTGCGGATTCCTGGCGAAGAATCTGCTGCATCAGTTTTCCGGAGATTCCGAAATCCGGGCCCATGGGGTTTTGAAGTTGCTCGCCATAGAGGGCGCGGTGCAGCGGAGCAAGGACGCTGCGGTTGAGAAGACCTTCGGTGGTTTGACGGGTGTAGCACGGGGCAACTAAGTCGAAACCCAGGTTCAGAACCGGCTGGAGCAGGCGGTAAATCCATTGGCGAGTAGCCGCCTGAGGGTGGGATGCGATCACGCCGCAGGCACGGGCCTTGAGCTTGTTGGCTACGGCGAAGACCCGGCGGTAAGCGCTGGAGACACCTTGCTGCAAGGTCTCTCCCGGGCGCAGAGGCGGCAGGCTGCACGAGAAAACGATTGGGAACGGCGGGACGCCGTTTGCGTCCAGGGCGGGAGAAGCGCCGGTTCCGTCGTTGGAGATTAGGACAGCCCGGAGCGGTTGCCCGAAGTCCGTCAGAGCCTCACGAGTTTGGGCTTCGGGAGCGCCGGCTTCACGGGGGACGGCGCTGGCCGGGCTATCTCCGTCGAGAATGCCAATGACAACGTCAGCCGCGCCGATGCGTTCGAGCTGGTCTAGCTCGGGCTGCGAGATGGCGTCCAGTTCCACTCACGCCCTCCGGCTTCCAAAGGAAGCGACAGAATGCCCAGCAAGGGAACGCGAACCCAAGTGGGGCGATTATTCAGTTCGTAAGAGAGCTCGTAGAGAGCCTTATCCAACAAGAATACGGCGAGCAGCTTGCGGAATCCATCTTCGGCGGAAGGGAGAAACGTGGTGTTCTGAGCCGTGGCGCGATAGGCGCGAAGGAATTCGGCTCCCATAGATTGCTCCCACAGGCGCGCCCAGGGCTCGAGTGTTTTCCAATCCTCCGGCCGGCGAGCCGCGTGATTGATGAGACCGCTATACGCGGCGTAACTCAGGGAACGAATCATGCCGGCCACGTCTTTCATCGGCGAGTACTTGGCGCGGCGTTCCGCGAGGGGACGTGCGGGCTCGCCTTCAAAGTCGAGGATGACGTAGTCGGTTTTGACCTGCAGAACCTGGCCGAGATGATAGTCGCCATGAATGCGAATGCGCTGGCCAAGAGTGCCATCGGCGGCGGCGAGGCGAAAACTGGTGAGGATACGGCTGCGCCGGCTCAAGACCAGCGCGGCGGGGTCGATGAATTCGTCGGGCAGACTGGCGACGCTCTCTTTGAGAAGGTCGAGTATTCGAACAGCCTGATCCCGCAGCGCGGTGAGCAATTTCTCAACGTCGCCCGCCGCGAACGGTTCTGGTGCGAAGGCCGGGTCTGGCGTAAGCGTTGCGAGGGCGAGATGGAGCTGCGCGGTGCGCCGGCCCAGAGCCGCTGCGGAATCGAGAGCGATCCCGACGTGGTCTCGCGCCAACTGGGATGGCTCGTGCTGGGCGAGGTCCATAAGGTCGCTATTGGGACCGGGCCCGGCCAAGCCGTTTGGACTAGGAGAAGCCGCGCCGTCGGGCCATTCCGCCGTCGCACAGTTTTCGTAGTATCGGGACAGCTCTTCCAACATCAGGGTCCAACCGTCGCCCTGGTTGACGACCAGACCCTGAAGCATCGCAAGCGTCGAGGGTGCGCCAGCCGCGGGCGCGTATTCGCCGGCCGCAGGCGTATATTCGATGGTTCCGGCGAAGGACGGTATGCCATCGAAATGCAGCTCCTCCGTGAGACGCTGGCCAATCTCACAATCCGGATTCGGTCCGCGCTGCTGGCGGCGAAACAGCTTCATGATGAGACGGTCATCATAAAACAAAGAGGTATTGCTTTGTTCCCCCGAGGCGCGGCGCACGGCCAGGGCGGCGTCGCCGGGACCGCGGAGGTCGCCGGGGCCGCGAGGATCGGAGAACGCCGCACCCGGCAGCCCGCGAATACTTCCGTTGCGCATGCGGACCTGCTTGCTCTGCTGAAGGAAGGCCAGAAAAGCCGCGCAGGCGCGATCGCCGGCAGTGGCGTCGTGCAGGAACCCGGGCCCTCCGATGGAGGCTGCGGGAGCAATGATAGAGCCTGGAAAGGCTTCCTGGATATGTTCGGCGTCTTTGCCGAAGGCAAGATCGAGGGGAACGAAGTACGTGTCGGGGTCGCCCTTTTCGTACTGAACATCCACCAGGGCGAAGACGGCGTTGGAATCCGGGAGCGGCGTCCAATCTGCAATTGTGGTGGAGCGAATGCGCCGGGCTTTGCCGCCGAACCAGCGCTGCTTGGCGAGGTACTCGGGCAACAGCACGGTTTCTAATTTGTATCGTCCAGCGCCTTCCAGCAAGCGTTCCCAACTATCCGCGACCAGCGGCGAGGTGTCAAGCTGCGCGGCCGATTCTTCGAGAGATTTGGACTCGCCGTGCAATTCGAGCCAAAAGAATCCGTATGGCCCGAGCGTGAGCCGATAGGGCTGCTTGCCGATGGGTGGAAAATCGACATAGCCGAGCATTTCAACGGGCGTTGCGCCTTCCAGTTCCGAGAGGTCCAGATCGACGGGCTGGGCGAAGCGCGAGAGGTTGGCGACGCACAAGACTCGCTGGTCTTCGCTTCGGCGAAGGTACGCGAGAACTTTCCGGTTCGAGGGCTGGAGAAATTCGAGCGAGCCGCGGCCGAAGACGGGAAACAATTTGCGTAAAGCGATCATGTTGCGCATCCAGCTCAGTAGCGAGGAGGGATCGCCTTGCTGGGCTTCTACGTTTACGGCTTCGTAGCCGAAGATAGGGTCCATGATTACGGGACTGTAGAGTTTGGCGGGCAGGGCTCGAGAGAAGCCGGCGTTGCGGTCCGCGCTCCATTGCATCGGGGTGCGGACGCCGTTGCGATCGCCCAGGTAAATGTTATCGCCCATGCCGATTTCGTCGCCGTAATACAGCACGGGAGTTCCGGGAAAGGAGAACAGAATGCTGTTCAAAAGCTCAATGCGGCGGCGGTTGTTGTCCATCAAGGTGGCCAGGCGGCGGCGGATGCCCAGGTTGAGGCGCATCCGGGTATCCGCACTGTAGGCCAGATACATGTAATCGCGCTCATCATTGGTGACCATTTCGAGGGTGAGCTCGTCGTGATTGCGCAGGAACAGAGCCCACTGGCACGTATCGGGAATGGCGGGGGTCTGGGCCATGATGTCGGTGATAGGCAGGCGGTCCTCCTGACGAAGGCCCATGTAAATGCGCGGCATCAGGGGGAAGTGGAAAGCCATGTGGCATTCGTCGCCGTCTCCGAAATAGGGTCGAACGTCGGTAGGCCACTGATTGGCTTCGGCCAGAATCATGCGGCCTTCATAACCCGCGTCGATCTCCCGCCGGAGGTTCTTGATCACCAGGTGAGTCTCCGGAAGATTTTCGCAACTGGTTCCTTCGCGCTCCACCAGATAGGGAATGGCATCCACGCGGAGGGCGTCCACGCCCAGGTCCAGCCAGTACCGGACGATGCTGTGCATTTCCTCGACTACCTTGGGATTGTCGTAATTCAGGTCCGGCTGATGCGAAAAGAAGCGATGCCAGAAATGGGCCTGAGCGATGGGATCCCAGGTCCAGTTTGATTTTTCGGTGTCGGTGAAGATGATGCGCGCGCCGGAATATAGCTGGTCGTTGTCGTTCCAGACGTAGTAATCACGCTGGGGGGAGCCTTTGGGAGCGCGGCGGGCGCGCTGAAACCAAGCGTGCTGGTCCGAGGTGTGATTCATGACCATCTCAATCATCACCTGGAGGCCGCGATCGTGAGCCGCGGCGAGGAAGGCCTTAAAGTCGTCCATGGTTCCGTACATGGGATGGACGCTCAGATAGTCGGATATGTCGTAGCCGTCGTCTTTGAGAGGGGAGGGAAAGAAAGGAAGAAGCCACAGGCATGTGACTCCCAGGTCCTGAAGATAATCGAGCTTCTGGATCAGGCCGGGGAGATCCCCGATGCCGTCGCCATTGCTATCGAAAAAGGCGCGCACGTGCAGCTCATACAGCACGGCGTCTTTGTACCAAAGAGGGTCGGAGGTGAGGCCGGGCTTCTTCATGAGCGTCCCTCGGGCCGGAAGATCATAGGGAGGTCCTAGAAATAGTAGTCAAAGTCCCTCTCCGTGCGGACCAACCTGCGAACCTTCATGACGTGAGCAGGCAGGCTCTCCGGAGTCAGTTCGAAATAATTGCGAGCGCCGCGCCAGACAAAACGGCCGTCACTGAGCAGATCGTGCGCCTGGAACGCGTGCGTGGAGTCCAGGCCGAGGGACCCAAGATCGAGATCGATCCAGCCGGTCTGTGCGTGGAACGGGTCGAGATTGCAAACGACGATGACGATGTCGGATCGGTCGCGACCCGATTTGTTGTAATTCGATTTGCTGTAACAGATGACCTGCGGGTTGTCCGTGGGATGGAAGTGCAGGCCGACGTCACTCTGCAATGCGGGATTTTCACGGCGAATGCGATTGACGCGAGCGATCAGATCCTTGAGGCTCCGGGGGCTGTCCACATCCCAATGCTTGATTTCGTACTTTTCGGAGTCAAGGTACTCCTCGCCGCCGGGCTCTTTCGCGGCGCCTTCGCAGCATTCAAAAACGGGGCCGTAGACGCCATAGTTCGCACCCAGCGTCGCGGCAAGAATGAAACGGATCATGAAGGCTGCGCGGCCGCCGGTTTGGAGGAACTCCGGGAGAATGTCAGGCGTGTTGGGCCAGAGGCTGGGGCGGAAGTACTCACGGACTCCCGATTCGGCTAATTCCTGAAAATATGCAGTTAATTCCGGCTTCGAATTGCGCCACGTGAAATAGGTGTAGGATTGCGAGAATCCAACTTTTGCCAGACGGTACATCAGTTTGGGGCGGGTGAAGGCTTCGGCCAGGAAGAAAATAGTAACTTCGGGATGCTGCTGC